>JAFCFT010000019.1 GCA_017608505.1 Candidatus Parvarchaeota archaeon
AGGGAGCTGAAACGAAGACTGAAATGGTTTGGAGGGTTTCAAAGCAGAAAAGGAGCAGAGAGTTTTATAAGGCAGTGGGTAAGGAATTATAACACGGAAAAAGTCACTTAACCAGAAAATTAAAAAATTTATAAATTTAGTATTTTATATGTTATTCAAAAATGAACTTTTCCGATTATCTCTATAAAGTGCATGAAATTATTTGCAATGCAGACAGTGTCGTCTGCTTTGAGGTGGGTTCTGATTTGAAATTTTTAGAGCCTATAAAAGAAGAGCTTGGAGATAAATTAAGGGTTGTGTCTCTTACTGAGGATGCAGTTTCGTTGCTTAAGTCAAAGGGATTTAATGTTAAAACTTATGTTAGTGAAGATATGAAGGGGTCTTTGTTTCTTTTTAGAAATCTTTGCTATGCAGACATAATTCTTACTAAAAATGCTTTAATTAAATTAAGCAAGCTAAAAGGAGAACAGCAGGCTTTGTTTTATTCTGATATAATGTATGGGCTGACGCCAGTTAGCAAAGAAGTAATTAAAAGTATTTGCGACGCTTATTATAATGTTGTCTTAAGGTTGAGCACTTATTTATTTAATTATTTTAAAATTTCTTTTATAGAAGTAGAGGATATTGCATTTGGCATGAAAATGATAACCGAAAATCTTAAAAGCACTTCAACTTTATAGTGCATAAAGACAAATTAGAAGGTGTTATAGAAATGGCAAATGAAAGACCAACTTTTACAACTATAAAGAGCTTTACAATAGACTATGGAACGCGCAACTTTATTGAAGTTGCTTTAAAGACAACAGAAGATGGAGCCCACTTTATTAGTATAAGCAAAGGTTATACTGATCAAGGTGGGAACAAAAGATACAAAAGGTCCTTGGGATTCCAAGTTGATGACAAAGTAATTGACTTCTTAAAAGAAAAATTAAAAGAAGTGCAAGAAGAGGCAGCTAAGCTTCCAAAAGCAACTGCTGAAGAAAAGGAAGAATCTAAGGAGGAATAAAAAATAGGACCTTTAAAGGCAGAAAGAATTCTTATTTATTATTTTTATTTTTTTATAAAATATAGTCATATTCATCATTGTCTTCTTTCTTTGCAATGACGTATATTTTTTTACCATTGCCCATTGAGAGCTCCCACGCTTCGTAGTCTTGAGGGTTGCTGTTTGCTTTATAAATTTCTTTTGAAAGTTGTATAAGCAGTTCGCTGTGGTTTCTGACTAAATACAAGTCTTTTAGAATGTTTTTATAAACAAATTCTTTGTTTTCACTGGACAAGATAGATGATAAGTCTGATATTAATAGTTGATTAAGCAAAGAACACAGACTAGAACCCATTATTTTTTGCAAGCCTTTTATTTCTTCAAGTTGATAACTGACTGCTTCTTTAACAGGGACTGCTTTTCCTTTTCTTTTTGCTTTTCTAATTAATTCTTTTTGTTTATTTTTTATTTCTTTTAGTGCATCGTTAAAGAGAATATCTATGCTCATCTTTATTTTTGTGTTTTTGAAGAATTATATATTTTACGCCAAGCGAAAAGCAACCTTTCGGTTGCTTTTAAATGCTGAAATCAAAGATTTCAACATTTTAACACTTGGTATCGTATAAAAAATATAGGGTGCTTTGCGCATATAAATGTATCTAAAAGAAAAAGGAGCAGTTTTTGGAGGTTTTTTTGAAAAATAAAATTTTTTTCTATATAGAAAATAATTCTTTGCATCAGGACCCCCCAATCACGTTACTAACGCAGGAGTGACATAACTATAAAACATATATTTTCCAGTATATATAACATGGAAATCGAAAATTTTTTAGAACAAGAAAACATCGCGCCAACTGAAGAAGACGAATTGCTAGAATTGCTTCAGATATACGACGCGCCAGGTGGTTAATAACTTTTTTATTTTTCTATTTTTCACTTTGAGCTTGGCAACCCTTTCCACGCCGCCTCAAACAGATTCTTCATCATTCTTATAAAATCAGGGTCTGTAATTGCTATTGTTAGGTCTTCATTTATTAATCCTATTATAACGCCTCTTCTACAAATATATACTGCTACATTTTCGTTATTAAAGTGTTTTATTTTTGTTCCAAGCTTCCTAAACTTTTCAACATTTTTTATTGTTTCTTTTGTTATTGGCCCTATATTTCTGTAGTCTGCATTCCTCTCTTTATTTTTTCGTCTTGCTTTAACATACTGTGGATGATACTCAAACGCGCTTTTTATCGAGTAACTGAATATTCTTCGCGGGTTTATTAGGACGTTTCCATTATCAAGATACCTTAACGCTCTATACCAATTTTGCTTTCCTTCATAAATTCTTACTTTTGCTTCCTTTTTTGGCTTCTTCTCAATGCTTTTCAATTCTTTAAGAAACTTTTTCTCTTCTTTTGCATGCTCTTTTAACAATTCTATAATTCTTTTTTCCGCATCTTCTGCCGAATACTTTAATGGACTAATGTTTGTTTTGCTTACTAGCCCCTTTCTCATCAATATTTCTAGGGCTTCATATATCTTGTTCTTCGGCACGCCACATTCTTTA
Source organism: Candidatus Parvarchaeota archaeon (assembly GCA_017608505.1). Classification (GTDB taxonomy): domain Archaea; phylum Nanobdellota; class Nanobdellia; order WJKC01; family WJKC01; genus JAFCFT01. The sequence goes on from JAFCFT010000019.1 coordinate 2,547, forward strand.
AATATTTCGCCAATGCCTGATTCTCCTAGCGTCATGAGTGCTTTTAAAACCCTGCCTTCATACTCATTTAATCCAATTATGCTCCAATTCATATTTTTTCAAAAACCATACATATTTATAAATATTATTACTTTTGTCGTACTTAAAATTTTTTTTATAGATGCTTACACTTTTAAATTATGACATGGCATAAATTAGATGAAAATATACTACATGACAAAAAATCATGCAGTATCTCTAGGCCGCTTCATTTTCAATTTGTTGACGCTAAGGATTGCACTCTTTACGAAGCGAAGCTTATTAAAACCGATAATGGAAATCTAGAATTATATATTCTTAATTCTGGCACTAGTAGCAGTTTCTGGAACCACTTATTAAACGATGGTGTTAAAGTGAACCTGCTTAGAAATTTATACGAGTGCATTATGAACAAGGATAATGTTTTAGATTTGTCTTTTTGTGCTTATGACATAATTACCAACTTATTAAACAAAGAATTCATAGATTCTATTATTCTTCATGGCAGTTCTTTAATACGCAATGATCCTAATGATTACGATATTGCAATTGTGGTGAAAAATCTTAAAAACACCCCCCTTAGATAATTATATAAAGAATATAGATAATTTGTCAGTAAGCGAGAATTTACAAACATCTTATGGCCCTGGATAAATAATATCGGACATCGGTCATACAGTATCTAAAATCTTTTTAAATACCTTGTTTTAAAAGAAAGTAATGAGCGAAGAAAAAGATGATAAAAAGGCTGTCGAACCTGAGGATCTTAAAATTGAAGATCTTCCTGGCGTTGGACCAAAAACTGCAGAAAAACTTATTGACGCAGGATTCACAGACCTAATGGCCCTTGCCACTGCTCCTGTTGCAGAAGTTGCCAGCGCCGCAGACATTGGGGACGCTACTGCCCGCAAAATCGTCAACGAAGCCCGCTCGCGCCTTAACATGAATTTCTTAACAGGCATCGAATTAATGGAAAAAAACAAGACAATGGGTTATATCACTACTGGAAGCAAAGAACTTGACAACCTGCTTGGAGGCAAAGGCATTGAAACGCAATCCATTACAGAATTCTTTGGCGCCTTTGGAAGCGGAAAAACCCAGGCAGGCCTTCAATTAGCAGTCAACGTCCAATTGCCAAAAAGCCAAGGCGGTCTTGACGGCGACGTCGTCTGGATAGACACAGAAAATACATTCCGCGCCAGACGCGTAGAAGAGTTAGCACGCCACAGAGGCCTTGACCCTAAAGAAGTCTTGTCTCGCATTCATGTCGCCCGCGCCTTTTCAACAGACCACCAAATGCTCCTTGCCGAAAAAATCCCAGATTTAATAGAAAAAGACAAAAGACCTATAAAACTAATAGTTGTCGACTCATTGACGAGCCTTTTTAGAGCTGAATACGTTGGCAGGGGCACACTTGCCGACCGCCAACAAAAACTAAACAAGCATTTGCATCTTCTCCAGCGCCTTGCAGACCGTTACAATATTGCAGTTTTTGTCACAAACCAAGTCATCGCCCGTCCTGACGTCTTCTTTGGCGACCCTACAACTGCTGCCGGCGGCCATGTCATTGGCCACGGCTGCACTTACAGAATCTACCTACGCAAATCGCGCGGCGACAAAAGAATCGCCCGCCTTATCGACTCTCCTTGCCTTCCTGATGGTGAGTGCATCTTTAGAGTCACTGAAAAAGGCATTGAGGATTAAGATGAAGGTTGGTATCAAAAAATTAAAGCCTTACTGGGCTAAGTTAAGAGAAGCAGAGTCAAGATTTTTCAAAGAGGTAAGAATTATTGAAAAGCAAATGCAAAAGGAGTTAGGTGATGAGGAACTTGAGTTCTTCTGGGTTGACGGGGAACCGGTTGGCATAGGAACACCAAGTAATCCTAAGAAGATGAAATTAATTCATGACGCAGAATTAGATTAACAACCACTTCCATACAGGTTTGATCATTAATTTTCTTCCACCAACTTTCAGTTCATCTTCAGTGTCGTATGTTAATATTAATCCTTGTTTGAGTTTGAATTTTTCAAGCGCTTCCATTAATCCCTTAATCTCTCTATCCTTATTATCTTCAGTTAACTTGTAGCAGACTTGAATTGCGGAAATTATTTTTCCTTTCTTTTCAATTACGAAGTCGCACTCTCCTTTTTCTTTGAAGTAAAAAATGTTTTTATACCTTCTTCTTAAGTGCTGGAATACTATGTTTTCTAGCATTCTTCCTTTATCTGCTGAGAATGAAACCGAGTTAGCGCTTGATAAGCCATTATCAATAGAGTAAATTTTCTTAGGATTAACTAATTGCTTCTTAAGTGAGTAACTAAACTTTGGCAAAGTGAATAATAAATAACTATCCTCAAAAAAGGAAATAAATGATATTGTTGTGTTAGTTGAGCCTAACTCAAATATTTTTCTTAGGTTATTAAATGAGAATTCTTTACCAATGTTTGTTAACAAGAACACACCCATTTCTTTAATAGTTTTTAATTCTCTTATCTTGTGCCTAATAGCTATGTCCCTCATAACAATATCATTGAATAATTCTTGAAGCACTTCTTCTCTTTGAATCTTTAAGTACTCGGGAAATCCTCCTTTAATTAAGTAATCCTTAAATGATTTTTTGCCTGGTTTCTTATTCATTAACTTAAGCATTTCCTTATATGAGAACGGGAAGAGCTCATGTCTTAAGTGCCTGCCAGTAAGTCGCGTGCCCAACTCCTTGCTGAGAAGAGAAGCATTAGAGCCTGTAATTACAAACTTCTTGCCCTTATCAAGCATTGATCTAACAAAAAGCTCCCATTTATCAACGTTTTGTATTTCATCAAAAAAGAAATAGTCGCTGTTGCCAAACTCTTCAGCAAATACTTTATTAAGTTTCTGAAAATCTCTAACTTCAAAATCAACTGCTCGTGGATCTTCAAAATTAAAGTAATAAAAATTTTTCAATCTCTTTGTTAATTGACGTAAAAGTGTGCTCTTCCCACACCTCCTTACCCCAGATAGTATTAAAGCAAAAGGCAAGTTAAGATTTATTTGATTAGTCATTTCTCTTTCCACTCCATACTCAAGTTTAGAGAGATCTAATCTTTGAGACTTTACTATTTCCCTTAATGTTTCCTTTAAAATCATAATATTTGAATTATTCATTAGCAATATATAAATTTTTTCATTAATAATGAACAAATTTATTCAGTAGTAATGAATGGTTTTTGATGAATGCATTATTTCTTGAAAATACTTTGGTCAAACTTTTTTATATGTATCAGTATAATAAGATAGAAGTAAATGCATCAAAGACCAACTTTTTTAAATCAAATTGCATTAATATTTTTCAATGAAGAACTTTAATCTCAATGAAAAAATTGTTTTTTCCTCTGAGAGGCCGATTAAGAGACACTTTCTTAATGCCAAGGGATTTCATGCTGCGCTGATATGCCTTAAAAAAGGTGTTGAAATAAAGCCTCATCCTGAAGATTATGGAGTATTGTTTGTAGTACTTAAAGGCAAAGGCATATTTACTGGCAGTGAAGGAAGCGTCTTATTAAAAAGCAATGAAAGCCTTTTTATAAAAAAAGATGAAGTTAGGGGAATTAAAGCAGAGGAGGATTTAGTTGTTTTAGGCATCCAAGACAGAGCTAAAAATAAAAATTAAAAGATATAAAAATTTTAATATTATTTCGACTTTTAACTATATGTTCATGAGTCTTGATGACATACTTAATATAGACAATTTTGATAAATTAGTTGTAAAACTCTCATCATTTGATTGGGGAGTTTGTAGGTATGTATATGATAATATATACGATTTTAATCCTAAAGCAGATAGAAAGTATGATAGGATAAAAGACAAGACACCTAAAGGAGAATATGTTTTTTTCTTAAAGAGAGTGTGCGCTTTTTTTGACCGTTTCCGTAGTCCTGTAACTAAACTTTACATAGCTGAATTGTTAAATTACAAGGATATCGAAGGTTTTGATGTTGAAGAATGCAATTCGTATTTAAGGGAGTTATATGATAATTTGAATAAGAATCTTTTGTATGAGAATTACAATCCAGAATGGGAGGCAAATAATAGGAAACGCTTACTATATTTTTTAAATCAGTTTGGCAAGAACTATACTGAAGAAGATATATGGGGCGTCCCTGATTTCATAAAAGAAAAGTATGATAACATGCATACTTTATATCTTGATGGTCTAAAGGACATAAGAAAAGATCTTTATTTTTATGGTTCTAGAGTGCCTATAGGAACAATCTCTTATCTATTAAAAATCGATGAACTAAAAGACTTTGATGTTAAGGAATGCAATGCAGTTCTTGAAGAAATCGCTTTAAACATTGAAAGGATGTGGAAATGGTTATATCGCTCTGAAGACGAGTCCAAACGCAAAGAAGCCGATGAGTGGTTCAAGAAAATATGGAGATTTTTATCTGGGAAAGAATGGGAACTTGAAAGAGTTATTAGAAGAATATATGAACCTGAGGACCTAAAAAAGATGATAGCTAAGGAGAGAAGATTAAAAGAGTTGAAGTATCTCGAATCGCTGGCAATGGATTTCGCATTGTTTTTTAAGAACAAGCCTGAAGTTGTGCCAGACATTAATAAATTAAACTACTGTCCGCATTGCTACAGTGCTTTAGACCCAGTAGATATTAATAAATATGCCATACTTGGCGAAAAGTCTTTTAGCATGGACCTTAGGTCGCTTAGCAAAGTGTCTCTTAAAAATTCAATTATGCCTTATTGCAGTCGTTGCGAAAAAATTTATTTAGAAAAAGAAGATTACGAAGAATTAGAAAAGAAAGGCGTTCTTTTTGACATAAGCGTTATATTTGGCATGTTTTCTTGTTAAACAGTAGTTTTGCTACGTATTTTCCATCCATCGATATGTTTATCACCCTGCTCCAGAACTGCCGCCGCCACCGCCTCCTCCGCCACCGCCTCCAGAAAATCCACCTCCAACTGCAGATGAAGCACTTAATGCGTTTACTATGTCTGAAAAGTTGCCTATAAAATTTGAAATATCTGATGGGGTCATTATTTTTGAAGGCGATTTTTTTGATGCACTATACCACGCTAATGCAGGAATTTTTATATTTTCCCTTAAGCACAATTTTTCAATGTTTTTAAGCAGGTTTTTTGCAACACCGAGGACCACTGCGTATATTAAATATCTGTCCCAAATATGTATGAGTATAACAGGGGCTTTTTTCATTTCAGAAAAGTCTGTTATGTACTTTTCAAATGCTTCCCATTTTTTAACTTCAAGTGCTGATTCTGGTGTTCTTTTTAATATAGCTCTAGAAGAAAAAATAAGCGCAATATTAAATGACAATGTTATGTACATGTAAATTATATTTATGTAATTCACAGTGTAATAATTTGTTAGCAACAAATAAACTATAGGACATACGCATATTATTTGCAATATTTTCAATAATTTCCTTTGTTTTATGCTTGTTTCATCATATATTTTAAAGTATTTTTTTTCAAACCATGATTTTGCTTTATTCCATATTTTTTTAAGTTGTTTTGAACTTATTTTTAACCATTCTACAACCTCTTCAGACGTTATTTCATTAGCATTCTTGTTTTCTTTAAATAAAAAGGAAAGAACGTCATATTCAAAATCCAGCAAAGAATGCGTTTTTCCGTCCAATTCTTTTTTACCTTTTTCAGTTAGTATAAACTTTTGTATATTTTTTATCCAGAAAATTATTTTATTTTCCTCTTCTTTTACTATAATATAACCTCTTCTTGCAAGGTCATATATTGTTGCTAATATGCCTCTATATAACAACGCATTATCAATTTTTTTATCGCTGCATACTACAACTGCTAAGGCTAAGGGAGGTATGTCATGTGGAAATTCTCTTTCGTATATGCCTGCATACTCTATTTTCGGCTCTCTTCCATATTTCATATAAAAATATAAAAACAAAGCCAAGTGTATTGCGCTAAGAAGTATTATAAAACCAATGCCCTTAAAGAATGTGCAGATTCCTCCTAATAAGGAATTAAACACAATTGTTTTTTCTTCATTTAAAATGCGTTCGTACTTGCATTCATTTATTTTTTGAACTTCTGAAAAAATTTCTGGAGCTGTTAGTAATCTAAGCTCAACAAAAGTGTCTTTAGGCACGTTTTGCATATTTATGCTTGCTGATGAATTGTCTTCAGAAAACGCAATATTTCCTGGCTGGGCATATGAATGCACAAATATTTTGAATAGATTTGAAGAACTTTCTGGCAAGAGTATTGTAATGTTCAAACTTTTAATAAATTCATGTTTTTCTTCAATGATTTTCCAGTAAAATTGAGCAACATCTTCATATCTTTGTATAACTTTATAAATTATGTATTTTATTTTGAATTTTTTTGTTTCGTCTTTAGCAGCATATCTCCAAAGCGCTTTTACGTGCGCATTGTCTTCTTCTAACGTATAAGCTAAACGAATATTTTTGTCTAAGTCTACAATTTCTATAAAATCTATATCTTTTGAACCTTTTTTATTTAAATCCAGGTACGCCCACGAGAATTGTCCTGAAAATGCATATGCTCTTTCTTGTGTTACAATTACGTTTCCCTCTTTTGTAATGTTTAAAACTACGTTGATATATTTGTAATTGTAACTTTTTGCGTAGCTTATTGTAAGTATGTTCAAACAAATGAATGTGATTAATAGAGACTTCTTAAACACTATAAAACTAATTCATTTTAACTTTAATATTTTTATTACTCATGTCATGTCAGCAAAGATTTAAATAATGCGAATTCTTAAAAATTATTTGTGAAGAATTTCTTATTTAAAGACAGCAAAGACTTAGAAAATTTAATTAAAAAAATAAAATCTGAATTAAATTTAATTGAAAGCTCTATTTTAGAAAGCGGTAGAGATGCTTTTAATCAATATAAGTCAAAAGTGTTGTCTCCAATTAATAAAATATCTTTTCCCACACGAGACGCATACAAGTTTCGCTGGTACAATCCTTATTACGATTTGCCTGATGAACAAAGAGGGCGTCTTATAGAAAAAAAATTAAATCGCGATTGTTGTCTTGACTATTAAGCTATTTTAGAATTTTGCAATTTGTTTTTCATTTAATAAAATTAGCAAAAAGTTTATAATTAATTTTTTTCTTTTGTATGTGACAATGTCTGTCCTGATAGATGAGTGCGTGAATATTAACTTTGCACATTATCTAAGAAAAAACGGCATTGAAGACATTTTATGCATTCCAGGAAATAAAGAATTGTGTGGTTTAAAAGACGATGTGATAGAACGCATTTGCATTGAACAGGATCGCATTTTAGTTACTTGCGATAAAAAGTTCTATAAATGGTTTAAAGGGCTTAAATTGCTTTACAATGGAAATTGGCATACCATGCTTTCTTTAATAAATTATTATATTAAAGAGGAATATCTTTACGAAAATGTTGTCAACATCAGTTATGTTTTCAAATTACTTTACTAAAGGGTATTTTTTCAAAAACCGATTATATGCTACAGCTATGATGTATCCTCCTATAAAGCCATCGCAAGCAGCCCAAAGCGCACCAATTAATATTCGTGTATAAGCTGCTTATCACTGCAATCCATTGAGTGCCCCATTCAAACATTCCTGCAATTCCTAGAAATACAATGCCTATAGTCCATGAAACTAATATTGCGATCCTGGGTCGAGTTCTTTTAATTTTTTAAAATCTTTAATCATTTTTTCTTTAATTTTTGGAAATCTCATGCCCGCGCTTGGATGGTATGTGTAAAAAATTTTTGTTTTTAATTTCAAGTTTTTAATTACTTTTTCTGGCAACTTTCCAAGGCACACAATAATATCTGGATTTACAATTTCAATTTGTTTAATAAGATACCTTAAACACGCATTAATCTCTTCTTGTTTTGGCATTCTGTTTTTTGGAGGATGGCATTTAATCACTGATGTTATAAAACATTTGCTTCTATCTATGTTATTTTGCTTTAATAAAAAATCTAAGAATTTTCCAGACTTTCCAATAAAAGGCTTTCCAGTTAAGTCTTCTTCTTTTCCAGGAGCAATTCCTACAAACATGTACTTGGGATTTATTATGCCTTCACCAGGAACAGCCTTATGTCTTGTTTTATGAAGCCTGCATTTTTTGCAACTCATTATTTTTCTTTCAATCTTTTTTAATTCTTGTTTTTTGTTCATATTGTATTTTGAAGCAAGAAAAACTTAAAAATTTCATTTATTCCAATTCTTTGTCTCTATGCGTTTTTTTCATGTCTCCTTCTTTAATATCGTTTTCATACGCAATTTCTGCAAGCAAGGAATCAAGTGTAATATACGCATTTAATTCAAATAATGGCACATATTTTTCTCTTTTTTTAGAAGGCATGTTGTATTTGCTTTCTTTAAAAGACCTCCCTGTTATTATTATTTTATTTTTTGCAAGCGCTGCAAGGAGCGAGTCTTTAAAAGAGGTTATTGCATATGTTTGCATACCCATATGCAAGGACTGCAATGCATACGTTATTATTTGGTCTGTTTTCCCGCTGCCGCTTATAAGTATTGAAAGGTCATCTTCCTCCCTGCTTTTCCAGTAGCCTTCGTATATAACTTTCAAATCAAGATTTTTTTCTTCACTATGAAGGTGACCATATCTTATTGCTGCAACTTTTGCGATTATATTGTTTGCCCCAAGCCCTATGAAATATATTTTCTTGTTATTTCTTAAATACTCGCTAATTGTATTTACAAAATTCTCTACTGCCTCTTTTTGTTCAACAATATTTTCAAGATTTTTATTCATCTCGTCAATGATTTTGCAAATTAAAGCTTCATATTTTTCTACTGAATTTGTATCATAAGCATTTGCAATGCTTGACAAAAGGACTGCGCTTGCCTGTTCAAACTCTGTGCCTAGGGGCGCATACCTTTTTTGTTTTTCCTTTTCAAATCCTTTAGGAATTATTATTGTGTAATCAAATTCTTCGGATAAAGCTTTGTTGCTAGTTATAAATATTGTTTTTAATCCTTTTCTTTTTGCAAACTTCGCATGCTCCAATACCTTGCCGCTGCCTGACCTAGAATTTGCAATAAATATATCATTTTCTTTAAGCGGCCTTAAATTCGCATTGCTTGCTGACTTAATCCTTATTCCATAATCATCTTCAACTAAGTCTTTAAATAATTCGAGACTTAATCCAGACCTTCCTGCGCCGTCAATTGTTATGTTTTTGTTAGTTTTTCCTTCATAAAGCAATTCAAGAACATCTTTAATAACTTCAGTGTCAAGACTGCTTAACGAATTTTTAATTCTCTCTACCATGTATTTGTATGCATTTTTAAAAAAACACATATTATTTTTCCATTAATTCTCTTAATTTTGGATACTGCGCAAGCAGTTCGTCGTTTTTTTCTTGTATTTGTTTGTACACTTCTAATATTTTGCCTTTGTTTTTAGAAGGTATCCACTTCCACAAATTTAAAAGTATGTATGCGTATGACTGTATTTTTGTACTCAAATCGCGGAAACTTTTTTCTCCAGATTCTGGATACTCTTTCTTTAATAAGCCTTTATTATCGTAAAAAGCATCTTGTATTTTTTTAGCAATTATGTCTGGCGTTTCTGCTATTTTCTTTTCTTTTAATCTTTTTTTGTACTCCTCTTCTTCTGCTTCTTCATCCAATTCTATTACTTGTTTATTTTCATATTTTAATGTTTTTAATAGTTCGTCAGGATGCGTCTTTAAATAATCCTCCCAATATGTTCCTCCCTTCTTCTCATTAAAGTAGTTTTGCAACTGTTCTCTTAACGGCGTTTCAAAGAACATCTTTACTTTATCTTGAATTTTAACTCTGTAATCTTCTAAATTTCTTATGTGCACATCAAGAGTTTCTCCTTTTTTTGTATATTCTCCTCCTATAATTATTCTTATTGCACCTGGCTCTTTTGCATACATTTTTTCTCTTTTTTGCGTGAAATATTCATCAAATCTTGAAGTTGCCATTTTAGCAATAGCATACATGTTGTGGAATTCGCCGAATATATCTTCTATTTTTTCTTTATAATTTTTAAGCTCTTCAACCATCTTTTTTTCATGCTCTTTTACGGCATCTTTAGAATACTTGTTTAACAATTCATCAATAGTTTTATACAAATCAGGCAATTCATTCATTAATTCAATGTATTTTTCCATAAAGATTTATCACTTTTTCTTGCTTTTAAGCATTCTTGGTTTTTGTAATATATTTTGCATGCTTATCTGGCATTCCCTGCAATAAGGCTTGCCTTTAAAATATGTGCCTTTAATTTTTCCTAGAAACGTCTCTTCAATCTTTTTCTTGCATTTAGCGCACTTCATGCGCCAAGACCTCCCAAGTCCATTTCTTCAAGCGCTTTTAAGTCTTTAATTCCTAGTTTCTTCATCATTTTCTTTAAGTTTCCTCCTTGAAGTTTTTTCACCATGTTTTTCATTTGGCCGTATTGCTTTAACAGCATCCTAACGTCTTTTACAGTAACGCCTGCGCCTTTTGCAATTCTTTCAATTCTTGACGCATTAAGTATTTTTGGATTTTTCAGCTCTTCTAAAGTCATCGAATCCATTATTGGCTTGAATTTTTTCACATTTTCTTCTTGCATGTTTAGCATTTCTTTTGGGATTTTTAATGCGCTTACTCCAGGCAAGAAACCTAAAATCTTGCTAAAGCTCCCAAGTTTATTTACAGCTTGCAATTGTGAATACAGGTCCAAAAGATCAAACTTGCCACTTAAGAATTTTTCACTTAAGTCTTTTATTTTTTCCATATCAAGCTCTTCGCTTGCCTTTTCTAACAGCGTTTCTAGGTCCCCCATGCCAAGCAGTCTTGATACAAACCTTTTTGGATTAAACAATTCAAGATCGTCCAATCCTTCGCCTACGCCTATGAATTTCACAGGGGAGCCAGAAACTGCGCATGCAGAAAGAGCGCCTCCTCCTTTGGCAGTGCCGTCAAGCTTTGTCACTATGACTCCTGTGATTCCAAGCGCTTTGTGAAACTCTTCTGCTTGGGTCTTTGCTGCCTGCCCCATGTCTGCAGGTATGACAAGAAGGACTTCATCAGGCTCAAATGCTTTGTATATTGCTTTTACTTCTTTTATCAAGCTTTTATCAAGGCTGTCCCTGCCAGCAGAATCTGCAATTATGACATCATATTTTTTAAAAGAATCTTTAAATTCTTTTACAATTTTTTCAGGTTTTTTCTCTTTTTTATTAAATAGCATTTGCGCCTTAACTTTTTCACTTATTTGCTCTAATTGCTCCACTGCAGCAGGCCTAAATGTGTCAAGCGCAAGCAGAGCGGGCTTTAAGCCCTTGCGCTTAAAATATTTTGCAAGCTTGCCAGCAGTTGTTGTTTTGCCAGACCCAAAAGTGCCTACTAAAAGTATTTTTAATGGTTTTTTGCTTGTGTCGATTTTTTCTCCTTCTCCTCCTAAAAATCTTACTAAATTGTCATACACTATTTTTACTATCTGCTCTTTTTTTGAAAATGCCTTGCTTTTCAAGATGTCCTCTTTTATTTTCTTTGTCAAATCAAAGACAAGCTTTACATCAACATCCCCCATTATCATTGCCCGCTGAACATCTTTTATGAACTCATTGACGCTTTTTTCATCAATTAGCACTTTAGAAATAAGATTACGTATACTATTTCTTATTGCGCCGCCCAAATTATCAAGCACCATTCATTAGTGCATAATCCTTTAACTTTTTAAATATTTACTTTATTTATTTTTTCATGCTTGTATTCCCTGGCCACTTTGGCGTAGGCCTCATATTTTCAGGTCTTACTGGCTTAAACACGCTTTTGGTCTTAATTGGAAGCATTCTTCCTGATTTGGATGTTCTCCCATATTTTTTTGGAATAAAATACAGAAAAACGCACAGGACTTTTATGCATTCAATATTTTTTCCTTTGCTTATCCTTCCATTCTCTGCACCCTTATGCCTTGGCATTTTAGTACATTTATTAATGGACCTTATGACTTATCCAGGGCTTAAATTGTTCTATCCTTTAAGCAACAGGGAAATTTTCCTTTACAAGGGCTCTTTTAAAAAATATGAGGATTTCATTCTCTTTTTAAAAGACATTAAAAAAGACAAGAAATATTTGGCTTTTGAAATAATTGTTTTTTTAATTGGATGCGCAATATATTTAAGTTAGTTCTTAGATAAAAATCTCATGAACATATATTATTTTAATAGCAAAACAAATCAAAAATTTGTTAAGAATCTTAAAGACATTGACATTAAGCCTTTAAGTAGCATACATAAAAATTCAATAGTTCTTTCAGGCGCTCTTGAACATCGCCATTTGACATATATTTGCGAAGGCGCTATAAATCTTGATTTGTTGCTTTATGACAATGCTCCTGGCGTTGACAAATTCGGAGATTCTTTGGATTACTGCAATTATGTCCCGCGCCTCTTGAATTCAGGCATTAACATAAGCATAGTAGGCTCTGAGCAAGGATTTGTGATTTGGGAAGATAAGAAAAATGATGGAGTAACTTACGTGACATCTAACGAATTGCATAAAAACTTTGACAAAGCGCTTGACAAAGCCTTAAGCAATCTTAAACATGACATTTATTTGTCAATAAATATTAATAACATTAAACCAGGCAAAATCAATGGCTTGGACTACTCTGGCAGTTCTCCAAAATACAGCCTTGCTCCTGGGGCATTGTCTCTTTCAGATTTTACAAAGTTTGTAGAAATTGTTAAAAAAAGAAAAAACATAGTGTTCGCAGACATATATGGATATTCTCTTAGAAATCCTGGCGATCCGCTTCTTGTAAAGAAGATCATTCAAGAATTAATTTAATCAGTTTTTCTTTATCAAACTGCTCCAAATCTTTGTAAAGTTGTCCTGTGCCCAAAAACATTACAGGCACGCCTGTTGCATGACTTACTGAAAGTATTGCGCCTCCTTTTTCATCAACGTCTGTTTTAGTGAGCACTGCAAAGTCAAACGGCGTTACATCATTAAATGTTTTGCATTGGTCCACCACATCATTGCCTGTTAAGGCGTCTCCTACAAATACAACATAATCAGGATTTACAACTCTTTTGATTTTTTCTAACTCGTTCATTAAATTTGTGTTAGCGTGGCTCCTTCCAGCAGTGTCAATCATCACAACTTTGATACCTTTTGCTTTTGCATGCTCTATTGCATCATATGCCACTGCCGCAGCATCAGACCCGTATTTATGCTTTACAACCTTAATGCCAAGCGCTTTTCCATGCTTTTCCAACTGCTCAATGCTTGCTGCTCTGAACGTGTCGCAAGCAGCTAAGACGCAACTAATATTATTCTTTTTAAGCCAGTATGCTATTTTTGCAATTGTTGTTGTTTTACCGCTTCCATTTGTTCCAACAAACATAATCACTATTGGCTCTTTTGATGCCTTTATTTCTTGAAGCAGCTTTGTGCTGTCGCTTTCCTTTAGCACGCCTCTTAAAGCATTTTTTAAAGCATTCATTATTATTTTCTCTTGCAAGCCTCTCTTTATCTCTTTTCCAATTAATTCTTTTTCAAGAGATTCTCTTATTGCAAGTATTGTATCATAAGCAATGTTTGATTCCAGCAAACTAAATTCAAGAGCATCGAAGAACTTGTCAAATTCTTTTTTAGTCAATTTTTTTTCAGTCACTTTTTTGACTACATCAAATGTTTCCTTGATTTTTTTCTTTAAGAAACCAAATACCATATTATTTGCCCATTAACTTGGGTTCTATTTCTAACATTTGATTTACAAACTTATCAGCGCCTTCATTAAGCTTTACTATTGTATTCATTATCATTTCCATTTGCTTGTCTATTAATTTTACTGCTTCTTCTATTGGCTTTTCCATTACTATGCCTGCTCCAATATTTACAAGACACTTGCCTGAATCTAAAAGTTTTGACTTGACATAAAGCCCTGATCCAACAGGAACCAATATCTCACTTCCTTCTTTGCCTTTTAAGTTATCTATGCCTTCTCTTGTCATTTCTAAGTCCTTGTGCTTTAATTGCAATTCCCTTATTTGCGCATCTATGTTGTTTATTTCTTGCCTTAACAATTCGTACTGTATTGCCAGCTCTTGCAAATCCTCATTCATTTTTTCCCTCTCCAAGCTCTTTAACTTCTTCGATTTTTATAAATCTCCTTTTGACTTTGTGCTTGCTTCCCAAATCAGCATAAACTTTTTCAAGCGCATTTTTTTCATTATTTGCGCTTACTTCTTTTGAAAACTTCTGCATAAGCCTTCCCATTCTAAACTCCCCTCTTATTAAAAAAATCATTTCACCCACCTACTCTTTTAAAAGGGTTGCTGTAACTTTGCCAGCATCGTCTTTTATTGCTCTCACTTTAATTCTTGTCACCGGGTTTTTAATTCCTCTTGACCATATTTTTTCATTTATTTCTTTATCAATTTTTACATCTTTGCTTTTCATGTGTCTCATTAAAAATTCTCTTACAAGCTTAACAGCTTTTTTAGCCCTCTTGTATCTGGCTGTTTTTACAACTTTCTTCCTTACATTTATCGTATATATCCTTTCAATCATTTTTTTAACCTCGTTCTCCTCCAGTGGCGCCTCTTATGCGGATTAAGCCTCCACCTGTGCGTTCTTCGTCTTCCAAATTTTCTTAATATTGCCCAAAGCGGTCCTGCAATTGAACTTTTTTTAGCGCTCATTAGTCTTTTCTTCCTTGCCAAATGTTTGTTTCGCGCCACAGTTTTCACTTCCTAATTATTTTTCCTTGCTTTTTATTTATTAATTGAGATAATATATTTTTAAGCATTAAATCATCAACCATTTTTATTTGGCCTGTTTCAACACCCCTTAATATTATCATCAGCGCCTGTTCAGCTATCTGCGGATGAGCAAGCTTTACTGTATTATATCTTTGCCTTGCTTCTTTTGTCATGTAATTAAGTGTCGCAGCTTTTTTCATCAATTCTATTTCCAGTTGTTTTGCGTAATCATTTTGATTCATTTTTAGCCCCCTTTATTATGTTTGCAGCAGTTTTGTCAAGCAAAGACTGGCCTTTTTTTGTAACAATCCTTCCTTTCTTTTCTTTTTTCATTACAAGGCCTGCATTTTCTAGTTGCTGCAGAGCTTTTCTTATTATGTTTCCAGAGGCTTTTACAAATCTTTTAGGCTTTTGACCAAATTTTTTCCTTCCTCCGTATTTGCTTCTAAGCCTTTGAACGCCAACAGGGCCATTTAGGCTTACAGCCCTTAATATTGCTCCTAAGCGGACATACCACCAGTCTTTTTCCATTGGTGGCATTTCTTTGTGCCTTCCTGTTTTCGCAAACTTTGCCCATTCTGGCGGCTTTAATTCATCCATTTTCTTAAATTCTTCACTTAAAGCCCTTATCAACTTTTCAGGTTCAACATCACGTAATGTAGTCATGAAAATCAAGGATTAGAACGCCCTTTATAAAATTTACTGCTTATCGGTTAAGTGACATTAATTGTGTTTTTATTTTCCCAGTTTCTTATTTTTAGTTATGTAAAATTTAATAAGTAAAAGTCGGAGGTGATGTCCAAGTGGACATCCAATTGTTTTTA
>JAFCFT010000004.1 GCA_017608505.1 Candidatus Parvarchaeota archaeon
TCCAGAAGACTTGCAAATTATAAAGTATAAAAACAAATATTACATAACAGTGCCTGATAAGACTCTTTCTTCAGAAGATTACTTATTTGGCGTTGCAGTGAATGTAGATGGGAAAGTCTGCTTTGACGATGACGGACAAGCTTTTGGAGGGCGAGGACACATTAATGTGTTTTATTGGGATTCAAAAGGACATGTAGAGGTAATGCCTGTAGGTCATGAATGCGTAGGCATGCAGTACGACATCGATCTTAAAAATGGAGAAATCAGGAAAGTAAAAAATGTAAAGGATGTAAACATGATCATAAATATAATTAATAATTTTCAAATAAAAACATATGGAGAAGATTTGGAAATTATAGTGCCAGTAATAAGTCGGCAATACATGAGATTTATACAAGACGCGTATGACAATTTATTAATAAAAGTGTCAAGATCGCTTAAGTCGCTTAACCAAGACATTGTACAAAGCATGTATAAAGTGTTTTTTAAGAATGGCAGGATTGAAGAAGCTCGTAAATTAAAGGAGCGGTCTGAAATAGATCCTAATAAAAGGAATTTGTATTTGTATCTTAAAAGGGAAATAAACGGGCTTGAAGAGATAATAAGTAAAGATGCAAGCAAGGAAGAAATTGTGCAAGCAGGGTATGAAGCATTCTTTAAAAAAGGAAGGATTAATAAAGCTCATGAATTAAGATGGTGGTCTGGAATTGAGCCTAATAAAAGGAACTTGTATTTGTATCTTAAAAATAAAATAAGTTGGCTTGAAGAGTTAATAAGCGAGGATGCAAAGGAAGAGATTGTGCAGGCAGGATATAATATATTCTTCAAGACAGGCAGAATTAACGAGGCTCACAAATTGAATGAGTGGTCTAAAAAGAAAGAATATAAAACATTAACTGAAATGCTTAGAGAAGTAATATGTTACTTAAGTAAGAATATAACAATAAGCATGTATGAAAATAACACATATAGAGATAAGTTAAAAAGATTCTTAAACGTGCCCGTTGAACATGTTATAGAAGGAAGCTATATCGTTTATACCTTTTTAAAATACGATCTTAAATGGTATGAGGAGCGTAAAGCAAAGAATATTTTTAAAAAAGCAGTGAAATACGCAATAGAAAAAACCAAAGAGGTATACTCTATGCTTAAAGAAGCATACGAACCAATTAAAGACTGCTACAGATTATGCCATAAAAGGAAGTAAAGAAGCTTGTGATCTGCTTGGGATAGCGATGACATTTGGAGATTATAAAATTGAAGATTTAGAAAAGAGGCTAGAACAAACAAAAACAGTTAATATAGAGTATATGAAAACAATGTTCAACAACATAATTCATAAAATTGAGTGGTGTATGGGAATATCAAAAATCAAGCAAATATTCCCAAAGCGAAAAATCAAGCAAATATTCCCAAAGCGCACAATAAGAGAATATGTTGAAAAATCCCTTTACATTGGGTGCGTCTGCTGTTATGCATTTAATGATCCAAGATTTATCGCATTGCCCATATTTATAGGTATGTGTTCATTCGGAAAGGACATGCATAAAAAGATTCTTATTTACAAAACAAAGAAAAAAAATCCTATTGCAGCCAGTAACTTAAAGAAATTAAAAAAGAAATTAAAAGCTT
Source organism: Candidatus Parvarchaeota archaeon (assembly GCA_017608505.1). Taxonomy (GTDB): domain Archaea; phylum Nanobdellota; class Nanobdellia; order WJKC01; family WJKC01; genus JAFCFT01. The sequence continues at coordinate 1,633 of JAFCFT010000004.1, forward strand.
TGAAAAATTAGGCATAAAATTTGACTACCCTCGCGGCGCACTTGGTCCTCGAGGCGACGCAATAAATGAGCTTCTTTTAAGGATGATTTAAGAGTAATCTTTATAAATCGCGTTTAAATCACTCTTATTCTATATGATAAGAAGATGCAAAAAAAGCAGGAAAAAGAGGGGGCAGGAAAGCCACTCTGGATTGCGAAGGCGCGGAGCAGGAAACAGGGGAGGCAGAGGAAACGCTGGAATGGGAAAGAAAAGCGGAAGCCAGAAAAAAACAAAGCTTTTGGCAATGGGCTTAAAGCTTGGAAAGCGCGGGTTTAAAAATCCTACTAGCAAACCTCAAAAAATCATTAATGTTGGAGAATTAGAAAAGCATGCGCAAAAAGGTGCTGTAAATACTGTTAAATTAGGATATCACAAAGTTGGCGGCAAAGGCGAGCTTAAAAGCAGCCTTAAAGTAATAGCCAAAGCCTTTACTAAAAAAGCCTTAGAAAAAATAAAGAAAGTTAAAGGAGAAGCAGTAGTGATGTAACCTTGAAAGTCGAAATAGACAAATTATTGGACAATCTGCCAGAAGTTGAACATCCTAAGAAAAAGCTGCCTTTTAATGAGAAGTTAATGTGGACTGGCGCAGCGCTGGTCATATATTATGTACTTTCGCTTATCCCTTTGTACGGGCTTGACCCAAATTATCAAGCGCGTTTCGAGACTTTAAGCATACTTTTAGCAGCGCAGTTTGGCTCTGTAATTAGTCTTGGAATCGGACCTATTGTCACTGCAAGCATAATTTTGCAGTTGCTTGTTGGAGCAGAAGTGCTAAAAATTGACACTAACACGCATGCTGGAAGAAAAACATTCCAAGGTTTGCAAAAATTATTCAGCATACTCTTCATAGTTGGAGAAAATGCGCTATATGTATTAAGCGGGGCTCTTCCTGCATCGCCTGGCTTGGCATGGCTTATGATCATCCAGCTTGTTGCTGGCGGACTTATAGTTATGTTCTTAGATGAAGTAGTAAGTAAATGGGGCATTGGCTCTGGAATAAGTTTGTTTATTGCAGCAGGCGTGTGCAGGCAAATATTTGTAAATGCATTAAATCCCTTGCCAGACCCTGTGAATCCAATGCTAAGCAGCGGATCTTTAATTAAAAGTTTTCAGTTAATACTTCAAGGAATTCCTCAAGCAGCACTTTGGCCTTTAATTGCGGTTGGCGCAACAATCCTTGTGTTTGCAGTAAGCATTTATGTGCAGTCAATAAAAGTTGAGATACCGCTAAGTTTTGGCAGAGTAAGAGGGTTTTCATTTAGGTGGCCTTTAAAATTTGTGTACACGTCCAACATGCCTGTTATATTTACTGCAGCATTAATTGCAAGCATGCAGTTTTGGGGATTAAGCCTTTATAGAATGGGAATACCAATACTTGGCACATACGAAAAAGTAACTGTTGCAGGCAGACTGCAGGAAGTCCCGAAAACAGGGCTTGTCAGATATTTAAATCCTCCATCAATCCGCGATATTTTATTGCAAGGCATGCTTCCAGAATACTCGCTAAGTATTCTCATATACTCAGCATTCATGATAATAGGGGCAGTGCTATTCAGCCTTCTTTGGATTAATGTTGGAGGGCAAGGAGCCGAAAGCGTGGCTGAGCAAATACTTTCCTCAGGACTGCGCATACCAGGATTTAGGGCAGACAAGCGCATACTAGAGAAGCTGTTAAAGCGCTACATTATGCCGCTAACAATTCTTGGAGGAGCAACAGTAGGGGCTTTAGCAGTCATAGCAGACCTTTTTGGTGCGCTAAGCCGCGGTACAGGAATACTTTTAACAGTCATGATAATATATCAATTTTATGAAGAAGTCTATAGAAGGCATTATAACGAACTGCCAGAAGGCGTGAAAAAGTTCTTGAAGAAATAAATGTAGTATTGATAATTATATAATTTCATAATAACAATACTTAAATATACAGATAAAAATCAATCATTTAGCAATGAGTGATACTGTAAATATACAAGAAATTTACGAAAGCACAATTAAAGATGGTCAAATAGAACAATTCATATATTTGATGAATAAAACAAACATTAAACCTAATGAATATGTTCTGCAAAATGGCTGCAAAGAGTTAATTGCAAATGGACAAGTTAAGAAGCTTGAAGATTTGATAAATGCAGTAAATATAAAAATTGATGAATCTACTGTGCAGGAAGGTTACAAAGGATTATTTGAAAATGGACGAATTTGGTGTCTTAAAGACATAATAGAAATCCTTAAAATTAAACCTAGCGAGCACATTGTACAAAATAAATACAAAACTTTGGTTAAAGAAGGCAGAATAAAGGAATTTGAGGAATTGATAGAATACACTGGTGTTTTGCCGAAAGATAATATTGCATGCATGGCTTATAAAGTGCTAGTTAATGAAGAAAATGAAGAGGGAATTAAGAGTTTAATGAGATATGTTAAGCCAGATAAACAAATCATGCAAGAAAAGTATGGAACGCTGATTAGAGAAGGGCGATTAAAAAAGCTTAAAAAATTGATAAAAATTACTGGCGTTGGAGTTGAAGAAGGCGTTGCAAAAAGAGGGTATGAAACATACATTAGGAATGGAAAAATAAAAAAGCTTAAAAAATTAATGAAGATTTGCGGGTTTGGGATTGAAGAAAATGTTGTGCAAAAAAGTTATGAAAAATTAATTAATGAAGGAAAGATAAGGGAATTTAAGAAACTAAAAAAGATTGCTAAAATTAAGCCTAAAGAGAATATAGTCCAGAAAGGATACGAAGCAATGGTTTGGAAAGAGGATGCAAAGAACCTTAAAAGATTAAAAAGAATCACTAAAATTGAGCTTGACGTGCCTGAGGACATTGTGCAGAAAAAATATGAAGTATTGATTAAAAAAATGGATAAGAGCAAGCTTAAAGGCATAATGAAAATAACCAATACAAAACCTAATGAAGAAACTGTGCAAAAGGGTTGTGAAGAACTAATTGCAAAATGTCAAATAAAAGAACTTAAAAAAATAATGAAGAAATATAAAATCAAACCAAATAGAGATTTCTTGCAAAAAAAGTACAAATCATTAATTGAATCGTATTGGGGAAATGGCATAATTTCTCTGGAAAAATTAGTAAAAGCAACCAAAATTATGCCAGAACTGCCTGAAAATGTAGTGCAAGACGCATACAAAAGAGTAATTGACAATGGATGGGTGCGCGATGTCTGGCACTTGAAAAAAGGCACTGGAATCGAACCTAAAGAAGAGATTGTGCAAGAAGGGTATAAAAAATATATGCAAGAAGGAGACATGTGGCATCTTGAAGAATTAATTAGAATCACTGGTGTTGAACTTAAAGTGCCTGAAGAAGACATAGTGCAAGAAGGTTGTGAAAAATTAATTGGCAAAGGAGAGATAAGAAATCTTAAAAAATTAATGAAGATTTCAGGCGTGAAACTTAAAGAAGATACCATTAAAAGAGGGTATAAAGGATTAATAAAACTCGTCAAAAAAGGAAGTTTGTATGAAAACAGAAGTTCTTTAATAAGAAAACTCAAGCGTTTAATAAATAGAACTCAAATTACGCCAGAAAGAGACGATGCGCTTGAGGGATGCTATGATTTAATTCTAGAAGGCATGATAAAAGAATTCAAAAAATTAAAAAAAGTTACTAAAGTCGAGCTTGAAAAAGACAATACGCAATACATATATAAAACGCTAATTAAAGAAGGGCGATTAAAAAAGCTTAAAAAACTGGCAAAAATTTCTGGCATTGAACTTGACAGTGAAATCATGTGGGAGGCGTACAAAGACTACTTAAGGAAAGAAAAAAAGAGAAAAGCTAACAAATTGTTTAAGATATATTTAAAATCGTGCAACAGGAAATAAGAGCAGAAACATTTAAAAACACACTTTATATATTCTTTTCGTATGGCAGATCCATGGGTTTTAGGGTCGTTAATCCTGATAACATTCGGGGTAAGCTTAGCAACGCAGCTTGTAAACTACAAGTTAATAGATCAAAAAGTAATGAGGCAGTACAAAAAAAGACTAAAAGAAATTCAAGTTGAAATAAGAAAAATAAAAGACCGCAAAAAAATTGTAAAACTGCAAGAAGAATTAATGGATATTAACTCAAAAATGATGAAGCTAAGCTTTAAGCCGTTAATGATAACAATGGCTCCGTTATGGATTATGTTTTTTCTTCTGCAAAGCATATATCAGCCTTATGGCGACTTAATACAACTTCCAATTAATTTGCCTTTGTTTGGCACAGCAATAAGCTGGCTTGGCACATACATAATATTCAGCTTGTTATTTTCAGCAATATTAAGACCTTTAATAACAAAAGTTGGTGAAAAATATGCTAGAAAAAAAGAATAAAAAAGGGGGAGTCGAGAGGGGTAAAACCCCTTCGAATAACAAAAGTTGGTGAAAAATATGCCAAAACCAAGCGATAGGACTACAAAAAGGAGAAGAACGTTTAAGCGCCTTCCAGGGGGAAAGACTGTAAAAAGAGTAAAGGGAAAAATGAAAGGCAAGGCGAGATGCGGCAAGTGCGGAGCAGAGTTGCACGGCATTCCAAGAGATACAAGAAAACTTTCAAAAAGCGAGAAAACAGTAAATAGGCCGTATGGAGGCCACTACTGCAGCAGATGTCTAAGAGAAAAAATAAAAGAAAAGATTAAAAGCTTAGGCGAGAGGCTAGCACAAGTCGCTCAGGAGTCCCAACATCCACCCACTTCTTAACTTTAATTATTCCAAAATAATATCCTTTGTCGATTAGATGTTGGATGCTCTCTGTCAGCTCGTACTCGCCTCTGGAGGAAGGACGGGTTTTTTCTATGGCATCAAATATTTCTACAGGAAGCAAGTATATGCCAGCATTAATGAGATTTGACGGTGGATTGCTGACTTTTTCATGAATTTTCTTTACTCTTCCATCAATTAGTTCAATAACGCCGTAATCGCGCGGATTTTGTTCTTCTTTCACTACAATAACGCCTGCACATGGATTGGTTAAAACTTTGTCAATTATTTTAGGGTCATAGTGCAAATCCCCATATATGAGCAAAAAGCGGCTGCTAATTAAGTTCTTAACAAGACCCAACGCATGCGCAGTGCCTAACTGCTCTTTTTGAACAACATATCTAATTTTTAAGCCTTTGTACTTGTCTTTGAAATAGTTCATGATTGCTTCTTTTTTGTATCCGACAACAATGATGGCTTCTGAGACTTTGCCAACAAGACTGTCTAGGATCCATTCAAGAATTGGTTTCCCTTTTAATTCAATCATAACTTTTGGAACATTCTTAGACAACTCCCCCATCCTTCTTCCATTACCTCCAGCAAGGATAACAGCTTTCATATTTCACCTCCTCAATTATTGATTCCTCCAAGCCACTGACAGACTCAACATGAAATCTAATTATATCTTCAGTATTTGAAGGCCTAATAGTAAAGTAGTGGTCTCTGTATTCGAACTTTACCCCGTCAATATCAGATATTAATTTAGCAAGTTCGTTGGTCTTTACAAAGTTGCAAACATAGTTCATAAATGCATCTTTGTTTGGAACGTCCAATTTTTCTTTGCGCACATGGATTTTTGGCAGACTGTTAACTAGTTCGCTTAAATTTTTATTAAGAGCCAAACCAGCAATTATTGCTGAAAATAAAGTTCCGCTACTGCACCATGCATGATGCGGGTCTGTGTAGTGACCTGAAGACTCTGAGCCAAAAGGGTTGCATTCTTTGCATTTGCAAAGAACGCTTTTAAGGCACTCTTGAATATACGGGTCGCCAACTTTAGAGTAAATAACATTGCCGCATGTCTCAAGCACTAATGAGGAATCTATGCTGGCTATCACTGGGCCGCCATAAACTCTTGCAATAAGGCATGATATGTGATTTGGGTCCACATAATTGCCATTTTCATCAACAACTAAAACCCTGTCAGCATCGTAGTCAAAAGCCATGCCAAGGCAGGCGCCTAATTCAATGACTTTATTAGATAATTCCAAAAGATTTTCAGGATTTGGCTCAGAACCATTGGAGTTTATTTTATAGACGCTTGCATTAAGTTCTTTAAGTAAATAAGGAGCCATTGAAACCCCTCCTTTTAAGTCAAGAACGATTTTTTGCCCTTTAAGGTCTTTTTTAAAAAAATTAAAATATCTTGCTTTAAGAGAATCAATGTAGTCTTTTTTTAGTCTTAATCGCTTGCGCTTTCCTTTAGAATTTAATGATTGCTCGCAATCGTCTGAAAAAAACTTGTCTCGCAAATAATACAAGTCAGATGTCTTAAAACTTGACCCATCATCATAATTAAATTTAAATCCATCGTATTCATCGCTTAAGTGAGATGCTGTAATCATGCAAGACGGTCTAACAAGCTTTTTAGAAGCAAAGGATACAAAATCAGTCGGCACAACTCCAAGATAATATGCTTTCATGCCTTGTGATTTTACTCCTTCAATAAACGCTTTGCATAATTTTCTAGAACTGCCTTTCTTGTCTCTTCCAACAATAACGTCGCCGTGTTTTCTTGCAAATATCTTTCCAAGCTTGCAAGCGTCTTCTTCAGATATTCCGGTTCCCCTTATGTCATACTTTTTAAATGACTCTTTTAGCATTTCAATACTAAATAGAAAGTGTATATTAAAAACGATTTTTGAGAAAAAGGCAAGACCTTTAAAAATTTTCTTTTAGTGGTTTTAAATGTAAAATCAAAAACCAATAAAAAGTTTTTTATAATGGTATCTTTATAATATAAATGATATGAAATACCTTATTGAGAAAACGCCAAAAGGAGTCTATGGAAAAGAAGTAAAAATTTTAGAATCAAAAGGATTTAAAGCAATATCACACCCAATTAGACTTAAAATTTTAAAATTAATTAGTAAAGAACCAAGTTACCCAAACTTAATTGCTAAAAAATTAGGCGTCCATGAGCAAAAGATATACTATCATATTGACAAATTAAGAGAAGCAGGGGTAATAAAAGTAGTAAAAGAAGAAGAAATAAAGGGCGCGTTGGCGCGTTATTACGGGCTCTCAAGCCACGCATTTGCACTAGAATTTGATACAAAGCCAATTAAAATAAGCGGATTTGAAAAATTAAAAGAAAATCCAAAAATAGAGTCTTTTTTTAAAGAGTTCTTAGGCGAACAGTTCAATGGCCTAATTGTTGTTGGAAACCCATTGCCGCACGGTCCGAATAAAACTACATCAAGAGATGGGCATTATTCAGCGTATCTTGCAATGTTTTTAGGGCACTTTGCTGAATTAAGCGAAGAATTTAATGTTAGGCTTGACACAGATGTCATTAATGAAAAGAGGCTAAATGAAAACTTGATACTTATTGGCGGGCCTGGAACAAATTTAATAACTGAAAGAATAAATGATAAACTGCCTATTAAATTTAACAAGGAAAATTACTGGTCAAGTCTTGACGTGGATGGGATGAAGTTCACAGATGACTCTTGCGGCCTGATTGCCAAGATTAAAAACCCATACAATACAAAAAAAGTAATAATTGTGCTTGCAGGACTAAGGGTTGTTGGCACAAAAGCATGCATAATAGGGTTAACAAAACAATTTGACGAAGTGCTTGACGCAAATACTCAGATACCGTTTGCAAGAGTTATCAAAGGATTTGACTTTGACGGTGATGGAAAAATAGACGGCATAGAGGTACTCAAATGAAAATAATAAGTAGCGACTACAAAAAGGGATTTGTTAAATTGCTTATTACTAGCAATGAAGATTTGTGGGAGCTTTACAAAATAATTAATCCAAAAGACTTGGTAGTTTCAAAAACAACAAGACTTGTAAAAAAAGAGGATTCAAAAGAAGGCAAAAGAAAGCCAATGACTTTAAAAATAATGGTTGAAAAAACTGCATGGACAGGCAATGAGTTAAGAGTGCTTGGAGTGATAGTCGAAGGCCCAGAAGATGTCCCAAAAGGAGCGCATCACTCAATAACACTAACTCTTGGCAGCCAACTTAAGTTAATTAAAGAGAGGTGGAACCCTTATGAACGCTCTGTAATAAACAGAAGCACTAAAACAGAAGAAAAAGCAATCATAATTACGCTGCTGGACTCAAAAGACAATCATCATGCAGTACTTAAAGGATTAAAAATAAAGCACATAAGTAGCGAATCCAGCAGGCTTCCAAGAAAAGATATGCCAAATTACGATTTAGAGCTTCGCAAGTTCTATGACAAAACAATAAATCAGTCAATAAATTTAATGAATGCTTACAAAGCAGAAGCAATAATATTTGCAGGTCCTGGATTTGCCCCAGAAGAAATTAAAAAAAGAATGGAAGAAACGCATCCCGAACTGCTTAAAAAATGCTACTTTACAAAAGCAAGCAGCGTATCAAAACCAGGCGTAAATGAGCTAATAAAGGGCGGTTTTATTAAAAAAATTAGAAAAGAATCAAGAATTGCCAAAGAAACAGAGCTGCTAAAAGAATTTTTCTTGCGCTTGAGAAAAGAAAAGCTTATAAGCTATGGGTTTAAAGATGTTAAATACGCATTAGAAAATGGAGCAGGAAACGTGCTCCTATTGAGTGAAGAACTGATAAGAGAATACAAATTAAGGAAAGAATTTAAAAAAATTGAAGACCTATTATATATTGCAGAGCAAAACAAGACAAAGATCGAATTCATAAGCAATAGTCACGAATTAGGCAAGCAATTTCATAAAATAGGAGGAATAGCTCTCTTATTAAGATATGAGGTATAAAATATGAGGCGCGTATTATTAGCAACAGGGAATAAGTTTAAACTTAATCAGATGCAGTTTGTTGCTGATTATTATAAGATACCTGTAAGGGTAGTGTCAGCAAGAGACATTTTTGGCGCTTTAGCAAAATATGAAAAAATAGGAGAAACGCCAGAACAAGTTGCGCTTCGCGGCGCAAAAATAATTTATGGCAAGATAAAAAGACCAATAGTAACTGAAGAAACTTTTCTTAAAGTCAAGGCATTAAATGGATTCCCAGGATTAAAAAGCATTGAATTTGTCAAGAAAAAAGGAAGAAAAGCCCTTCTTGCAATGATGGAAGGCGAAAAAAACAGAAAAGCAACATTAGAAAGCGTGTGCGTATTCATTAATGAAAAAGGCAAAGTTAAAAAATTCAAGCACAAAATCAATGGAGTGATAACTGAAAAAGAACGCTGGATTAAGGGGCCTTTATGGGTAAGCCCTGAAGAAGAGGAATGGGGCGGTTGGTACAACGCAGTATTCCAACCAGAAGGTTCTAAAAAAACGCTTGCTGAAATGACTGCTGAAGAGCTAATAAAATGGGGCTACAGAGAAGGTTCTTTTGCAAAAGCATTAAAGCATATACATAAGGAGCCTGACCCTGAGTTATAGTTGCTTAAGTAATTTCTTTTTGATTATTTCCCTAACCTTGTTTGGCTCTGCTTGGCCTTTTGTTTCTTTCATCACTTGGCCTACAAGGAAGTGAAGCGCTTTTTCTTGGCCGCTCTTGTAGTCCTTAACAGCTTCTGCATTTTCTTTAATGACCTTTTTCACAACACCTAATAACTCTTCAGTCTTGCTGATGCGCCGAAGGCCTTGCTCAGCAACAAGAGTTTTAGGGCTTTTTGAAGTGTCAACATAGGCTTTTACAAGCTCTTTGGCCATTCTAGCTGTTATTATTTTTTCATCCATTAATTTGAAAAGCTCAAGAAATTCGCTGACTTTAACATTTGACTCTCTTAAAGTAATGCCATGGTAATTAAATGACTTTAAAAGCTCTGTGACAATCCATTTAGCTATAGTGACAGGCTCTCCATATTCTTTAACGCATTCTTCATAAAAGTCAGCCAAAGCTTTATCATTTATTAATGCATTTGCCTGCTCTTGATTTAACCCGTAGTCTTTGACAAAACGTTTGGCGCGTTCATCTGGCAGCTCTGGCAAAGATGCTTTAATTTGTTTTATTAATTCAGAAGATATGCTAATCCATGACAAGTCAGGGTCAACAATATAACCATAATCTTCCTCAGTTTCTTTGGTTCGCAATGCATGAGTTAAGCCTGTCTTTGGATTATAGTGTCTTGTTTCCCGCATTGGCTTAACGCCCCTTCTTAACATATTTTTGTGGCGCGTGACTTCGTATGACAATGCTTTAACAACAGCCTTGATGCCAGATATGTTTTTAACTTCTGTGCGTTCAGTCCCTGTAATGTTCACATTGGCATCGCTTTTTAATACATAATTAGTTATGTCATAAACGCCCAAGTGTTCTAAGATGCTTACCAACTTGCTTAGATATGCTCTTGCTTCTTGCGGGCTTTCAATATCTGGCTCTGTCACAATTTCAATTAATGGCACTCCGCTGCGATTGTAATCTACAAGAACGTACTCTGCTTTTGTAATGTCGCCTCCAACATGGATAAGCTTTGCAGGGTCTTCTTCAATGTGAATTCGTCTGATGCGTATTTTTTTCTTTTTTCCTTCAAAGTCAAGCATTAAGTAGCCATCATATGCTAAAGGCATGTCATATTGCGTAATTTGATAGTTCTTGCACATGTCTGGATAAAAGTAAGACTTCCTGTTCCAAGGCACTAGCTTGTTAATTTTGCAGTTTAGGGCCAGCGCAACAGCTATTGCTTTTTCAAGCACTGCTTTATTTAAGCGCGGCTTTGTGCCAGGCAGTCCTAAACAAACATCGCATACTCTTGTGTTTGGCTTTTCAAGACCTATGGTTGGACATCCGCAAAATAACTTTGATTTTGTGTTTAATTGGACGTGAGTTTCAAGCCCTATAATCACTTTTGGTTCAGCCATGAAGCGCCACCCCCGCATTAATTAACTTTTGCTCTTGCAAGTGGTCTGCCATCAAGTGCAGGCCTGCTGGCAGGCCGTCAATACTGCCGCAAGGGATTGAAAGCATTGGTATGCCTGCAAGATTTGGAGCAACTGTTAATACATCCATCATATAATTTTCAATTGGTGAAAGCTTTTCTAATTCGTCAAAACGAGGGGCAAGCACAGGCATTGTAGGCGCTGCAAGCAAGTCGCACGTCTTAAATGCCTTCTTAAAATCATTGATTACTAAAGTCCTTACTTTTAATGCCTGCAGATAATATTTGCTTCTGTAACCGCTCATTCTCGCATAAGTTCCAAGAATGATTCTTCTTTTTGCTTCTTCTCCAAAGCCTTGCGCCCTGACTTTGCTGAAATATTCGTTAAAATTGCCTTCTAAAGGCAGCTCTAACCCATATCTCATGCCGCAAAATTTTGCAAGGTTTGTTGAAGCCTCGCTTGTTGCAGTAACGTAATAAGCAGGAAGGGCATATTTTGTCATTTTTAATGAGAGTTCTTTAATTTTGCACCCTTTATCTTCAAGTTTTTTTATTGCATCCCAAACCTTTTCAGCAATAACGTCTGACACGCCGTCAAAATACTCTTTTGGCACGCCAATAACAAAGCCCTTAATATTATCTATTTTTTCGTAGTTTGGAACATTTTCATTTAATGTTGTCTGGTCTTTTTCATCAAATCCTGCTATTACATTAAGCATCAAGGCAATCTCGCGAACAGTCTTTGCCATAGGCCCTATTTTATCAAGACTGTTGGCATAATCAATTAAGCCGTATCTAGAGACTCTGCCATACGTAGGAGTCAAACCGCATACACCGCAAAAACTTGCTGGAGAACTAATTGAACCGCCAGTTGATTCACCAATTGCGATGTGAGGCTCATCCAATACAGCAGTGATGCACCCAGCACCACCAGAAGAACCTCCACATGAGCGTTCTATATCGTGCGGATTCTTTGGCACTTTAAAAGCGCAATTTGTTGAGAAACCGCCAAAGCCGAATTCATCCATGCATGTTTTGCCAATAATAACGCCGCCTTCTGCCTTAATTCTAGCAACTACTGTGCTGTCAAAAGGTGGCTTGTAGTCACTTAGTATCCTAGAACCTGCAGTAGTCCTTACGTCCTTTGTGCACAAGGCATCTTTAACACTTACTGGCAAACCGTAAAGCCTGCCATTTGGCAGATTTTTTAATTGATTAAAAGCTTCTTCTTCGCAAATTGTTATAAAGCATTCGTATTTTTTGTCAATATCATAAAGTTTCTTAAATAGTTTTGAATAAAAGTCTTCTAAGTTAATTTCTCCTTTCTTTGCCTTTTTTATGAAATCAAGCGCATTCATACTATCCTTGGCCCCTTAAAAAATCCTTTCTCTTTATGATTTGTATTTGCAAACACATCTTTAGTATCAAGGCATTCTTCTACTGAATCTTCTCGCGCAACATTCACATTTTCTAAAGGATGCATGCTTGGCTTTACATTTTTAGTGTCAACTTCAGAAAGCTTATCAAACCAAGCAATAACATCGCCAATTTGTTTTGAGAACAACTTTATTTCTTCGTCACTTAATTTTAAGCGTGCAATCTCAGCAACATGCAGCAATTCATTCTCATTAACACCTTTCTTAGGCATAGATGAAAGAATCAAGTATTCATTTAAAAAAGTTTATGCTTTAACAATTTCCCCATGCCCAGGAAGCAGCATCCTTGGTTTTAGGTCTTTAAGCCTTTGTATGCTTTGCTCCATACTTTGAGGGTCGCTGTATGGAAAATCAATCCTGCCAATTATGCCGTGGGCAAACAAAGTGTCGCCTGTAAATAAAATTTTAGCATTTTCTTCCCACAATGCTATTGAGCCTATGGTGTGGCCTGGAACTTCAAGCACCCTAAAATTTAGAAGGCCTGTGTTAATCATGTCTCCTTCTTTTAAAAATCTGTCTGGCGCTATTTTTTTGATTCTTATGCCTTCCCACGAAGGCCACACTCTCCAAAGAATGCTTAAAGGCTCAGCATCTGCCCAACCTATTAAAACCTCGCAATTGCATCTTTCTTTTATCCTGCCAGCATGGAGTACATGGTCTGGATGAAAATGGGTAAGCACAAGCAAATCCACATCCCCTTGAAAATCAACACCAGCATCAATTAGTGTTTTCTTTTTGTCATTAATATAATATGTATTGCAAGAGCCTTTATACAGAGTTATCTTATCTGTTATTTTTTGAACATCCATAAGCCCACTCTAAAGTGCACAATTTCTTTCTTATGAAAAGCATAACTGTATTTTAATGGAAACTTGTAGCTGTCAATTATCATTGAAACAAATCCTTTTTTGCGAGCATAATTATTAATGAATTCGTGAGTCTCTAGATTATGTATCGAATACACACAATCGCATAATTCAAAAGCCTTATCTAAAAAGAATTTGTCGCTTACACCCCCTCTGACCATGAAAGGAGGATTCATAACAACAGTGTCGCAAGAGCCTGTAATTTCACGAACATCTTTTTTTATGAATTCTACATTGCTTAGCTTAAGTCTTGATGCGTTTTTCTCAGCAATTATTAAGGCGTCATCGTCAACATCAAATCCTCTGACTTTTTTTGCTCCAAGAAGCGATGCGCCAATACTTAAAATGCCTGTGCCGCATCCAAGATCATAAACAACTTTGCCTTTTATATCGCCATTCATGTGCGCAGTCCACAAAAGGGCTGCAGCAATGTTTGGAGGCGTCAAGTACTGGCGCAATTTTAATTTTGGCATTGGAAAACCAGCTACTTCTGAAAGCTTTCTTGACAATTCCCTTTGAGACTTAATCATTTCCCCTCTTTTAGCAGTTTATTTAATATTTCTGAAACTGTTTTTCCATCAGCCCGTCCGCTGACTTCTTTCATTATTAGACCCATAAGCACCTTAGGGCTTAAGCCCTTGTTTTCACTAACAATTTTTTCAATGATTTTTTTCAATTCTTTGCGGCTCAATGCCTTGTACTCTCCGGAAACATCGTCCACACGCAATTCTGGTGCTTTGCACAACTTAACAAGAATTGGAATCACTGCCTGCTTGGCAATCGCTCCTTTATCCAAAAGTGTAAGCAGATCTTTAAAGTGAGAATCGCTTAGCACTGCTGTGTCACATTTAAAGCGTTTTTTCACTTCTTTAGGAGCTTCTATCAATATGTGCGCTATAAACCTTGGCTCTAGATTTTTTAAAGCATTTACTAAAGAATAAAACAATTCTAATCGAGGGCTTAAGATTAATGCGTCAATTAAAGCTTTTGGAAGGCCTAGTTTCTTTAATTTCTTTACTCGCTCTTGTTTCTTTTCTATCTTAAAAACTTTCTTAATATATTTTGAAGTTTTAATTAAAGGCACATCAGTTTCTGGATACATCCTTGCGCCTCCTGGAAGAGGCCTTGCATAAACTGAAGTGGCATCAGGCATTGCAATCCTCGTTTCTTCTGGCACTAAATCATTTAATAAATAAATGCGGTCCATTACAGCATCCAATGCTTTCTCAACTTCATCGCCGTCACCTGCAATTATTAAAATTAAATCATCATCGTCTAGCTTTAGCTCGTTGCGTATGAGAACAAACTCTTCAACTAAATCATATTTTTCTAAGTTTTCGTCGCTGTGAATTATTCCTTTAACACCATATGCCCTTGCATAATCAGCAATTTCTGAACCTAATGTCTTTAATTCATTTAATCTTCTTTTAAACAAGCCTTTAAAACCAGGACATACTAATCCTAGTATTAGTTTTTTGTCTTTAACAATCTTTGACTTAGAATTTTCAAAAAACCCAGTTACATTTACTTTTCTTAACTTATATCCTGTTAATTCATTTTTTAATGCAATAAGAGACTCTTGTCTTTCAACTTCTAACTCTATGAGTTTTTTGATATTTTTTATATCTTGAAAGCCTTTGATTTCGACGCGCGCGCCTCCTTTAACACTTATATTAATGTCTTGTCTTATTGTGCCAATGCCTCTTTGAGCATAGCCTGTAAGGCGCAACAACTCTCCTAAGGCAATTGCAACTTCATAAGCCTGCTCTGGACTCTTTATGTCTGGATGCGTTCCAATTTCTATTAAAGGGATGCCTAACCCGCTTAAATCGTAGCGCGTCCCGTATTTTTCTCTTTCAACAATCCGCGCTGATTCTTCTTCTAACTCCAAATCTTTTATGCGAACAGGTCCCTCGCTTGTATTAATTATAGATTTTTCAGTCCCAAGCCCAATCACCATTGTGCGCTGAAAGCCTGTGGTGTTGCTACCATCAATTACAGTTTTTCGCATCACATGCAATTCGTCTGGAATGCGCATCTTTAAGTGCTTTGCTATGCTTAAAGCAACCACTAGCGCTTCCTCATTGATCTTTAATGGCGGCTCGCTGTCTGTTTCAACTAAACAAACTGTGTCTTCATATATGTCGTACTTGAATTTTTTTGAACGCGATGCCTCAAATTTCACTGCCTTGTCAATCTCGCCAGACTCGCCAGCAACAGCATGCATGTAGCGCGTAATAGTGCCTACTTTTTCCCCTTTATTTCCAGTCGCATCGCAATTGCAGAATAACTTGCGACTGCAAATCCTTTGATGAATTTCTAGACCGCACTTCATATCTTATAAACTTTTAAATGAAATCAAACTTAAAAATATTGATGCTGAAATTTAAAGAGCTTTAGAAACAATATCTTTTTCCATTTCGTAATGTTTTATTTTAAATCCTAATTTTTTGTATAAACTAATCGCTGGTTTGTTATTTATTCTTACACCTAACTGAACTTTTGTTATCCCTTTATTCTTCATTAGTTCAATAAATCTATTCATTAATTTTTGTGCGTACCCTCTCCTTCTGTATTCTTTTTTAATGTACAAATCATCAATATATGCACGCTTATGTTGATAATTAGCTTTTAAGATGGAGCCTATTAAGTATCCTACAATACTCTCGTTATCGATAGCGAACAATAGATATCTTCTATTTGTTTTTAAAATATTATAAAATTCCTCTTTAATTCTTTTAGGAGTTACTTCTAGCTTTTCTCCAGCTAATTGAGAGTAATCATTTAAGCCTTCAAGCCTTAGAATTTTATAATAATCAAAATCTGTTTTTTTAGCCATTCGTATGTCCATAGTAATTAAAGTATCACTGACATTGATATAATTTTTGTAAAAGTTTATAAATAACAATCGCAAAACAACGTAACATGAAAATACTTGAAAAAGGAACTTACAGAATAAATAATGAAGACGAATTAATAATAACTGAAGGGTGCTATTTTAAAGAAGGCTCGTTATATAATTCTAAAAACTTAGTGATAATAGGAGGCTACTTTGAAAGCCACTGTCTTGCTAATTCAAGAAGAATAACTGTTTATGGAGGCATATTTGAGCCGCTGTGCTTTACTAGTGCAACAGACGTGCAAGTAATAAATGGCAACTTTAAAGATTCATGTTTTTTGAATGCCAAAAACATACAATTGTTAGGAGGAAAGTTCGGCGAGCATTCTTTTTATAATGGAAAGCATATTAAAGGGTATTCTGATGGATCAATTAAGTCGTTGGCTAATATCAAGAAGACAAAATTAATAATCAAGACTCTAGACAACTTAATTTTTGAAAAGGGTTTTGAATCCAATATCCAAAGCGTAAAGATTTATGCTGTTAATACTAAAAATGAAATTAAAAATCACTTAATTAAAATTAGTGAAGATGATTTTAACAGGCTTTATGCGCCTGATATTGAAACGCTTGATGACAGAATTGAAGAGATTCTTAAAACAGGCTCCGCTCAGTGAATTCGCCGGCAATGTTTGTGCTCATTAATTTTTTGGCGTCTTCAAGGGTTTTTGAGTTGCCTAAGGCCCATACGAGCTTGACATAAGCTGTCTCAGGAATCATGTCAAGCAAGTTGCCCAGGACGCCTATGTTAACTAAGTCCCTGCCAGTTTCGTAAACATTCATGTTAATCCTGCCCCAAATGGTTTGAGAAGCCATGAATATGATGCCGCGTTTTGCAAAGCGCTTTAGCGCCATGAAATTTTCTTCATTCTCTTTTGAGAATTTGTCGTAACTCTTAATTGGGAAATGGCCAAGCCCAGTGCCTTCAATAACAAGGCCTTGGTATTTGTTTTTAATAAGGGATTTTATGATGTCGCTTTTAAGACCTGGAAATGTTTTAATTATTGCCACTTTGTCGCAGACTTTGTTTTTAAAAATTAATTTGCGGGTCTTATCAACGCGCGCATAATCATTGCGCAAGATTTCTAATTCTAAAGAAGGGTATTTAACGCGTGCAAAAGGCTTGACTCCTATGCTTTTGAAAGCGTCGCGTCTGCTTGTGTGGCATTTCCTCACCCTGTTTCCTTGATGCAGTGCGCAAGAATTATCATTTAAGTCTTCATGCATGCAAACCATGACTTCTGCTATGTCGCTTGTTGCTGCTTTCACAGCGCACAATATATTCATGTGAGCGTCGCAAGATGCTCTATCAGGACTGCGCTGAGCGCCTACAAAGACAACAGGGATAGGTAAGTTTTGAAGAGCAAATGAGAGATACGCAGCAGAATAGCCAAGAGTATCTGTGCCATGAAGAACTACAACGCCGTCAGCACCTTCATTTATTGCGTCGCGGACTCCTTTTGCAATAAGAGCCCAATGGTGAGGAGTCATGCATTCGCTAAGCATTTGAAAAAGAATTTTTATACTAATGTTTGCAACATCATTTATTCTTGGTGTGAAACTTAAGATTTCTTCAGGAGTTATTGCTGGTTTAACAGCGCCTGTCCTATAGTCGATTCTTGAAGCAATTGTTCCTCCAGCAGCTAAAAGGACTACATTTTTTTTCTTAGGGTCTTTTGCAAATTTGATTTTTGGAAGTTTTTCGCGTTTCATGGAGCCTAATCTTTTGACACTATCTGGCTTAATTCCAATATTATAACCGTTTTCTAATTTAAGAACAAGGGTGTTTGGGTCGCCTTCAGTTCTTGGCATCAAGTAGCCCTTAACTTTAAAATTCTTAGAAGATACTTCAATTAAATCATAAAGTTTGATTTTTTCGCGTTTAAGCAAGGACTGAATTTTCTTTGAGTAAGTCATTAAAAAAGAAGAGATAAAATAATAATAAAAAAGTTTCTTTCTAGTCAAACCACCCGATGATGCGCTCTATAATGCCTCTGTTAGGGAATGTTTGTCCTGTTATTTTCTCTAATAGTTTCTTGTAAGCCCTAGCAGGCCTGCTTCTGCCGTACAAGTGAATTACTGGAACTCTCTTGTCTGTGCTTTTTTGCACATTATCATCAGGAGGGATTACTGCCAAAATGTCAACTTTTAATGCTTTCTTAACTTTTTCAACATCTTCAGGCTCTAATTCTGCGTTGTTAAGAACAAGGCCTAAGATTTTCTTTTTCTTGCTTTTCACGTATTCAATAGTTCTTTTTGCTTCTAACAAGCTAGCCCATGTTGGATTGGCAACAATTATCACTTCGTCAACAGAATCTATTCCTGCTTTGGTCTCTTCGCCAAGAGTTGGCGGACAGTCCAAAAGTATGAAGTCTGTGTATTCTTTTAAGAACTTTATGATTTCTTTCATTTTTTTTGAATTCACTGCAACACCGTTTGAATTGTGGCTCGATGGGATCACTTTAAGACCAGAAGGATGAGCGTACACTGCATCAGCAACAGAAGCCTTGCCTACAAGTATATCGTTCAAGGTTGCAGGGAATCTGTAATTCCCCAAGTATAAACCAAGACTTGAACTAGTAACATTAGCATCTATCGCAACTACATTGTTGCCATAGTCAAATGCAAGGCTAGCCCCTATGTTTGCTGTTACAGTCGTTTTGCCAACCCCTCCTTTCCCGCTTACAATCCCTATAACCCTTGTCATTTGTAAGCCCTCCTTCCATCGTTCGTTTGCGGAATTTCAGTGCAACTGTCATCAAGAATCGCACTTTCAAGTTTTTCCATTACTTTTTTCCCTGAAGTCTTTCTGAATTTTTTTGTTTTCGGGGCTCTTTTCCTCATTTCCTCTAAAAATAAGTCAAAATCCATAAAATACTTCAGGAATGAAGGATTATTTAAGTATTATTAAAACGTAGAGTATATAATTTTTAAGGCCCCTGCAATATGCAGGGGCTTTAAAGGAAAGAAGGGGTTTAATATATTACTGAATCAAAGTCGTATGCGTCTAAAAACAAAGTTTTGAATTTGGATAGGGTGTTCTCATTTTCTATTTGGAGCGAAATAAGCTCCATTAAGCAATGTCTGCATATTGAATATTTGTCAGATAAATCGCAATGCAGGTCTTTAAAGCTTTTAATATTCTTGCGAATAGCGGTTTTAAGCGCATTAGTATCAAGCGCGTTTTCATAGTTAAGCCATTGCAGAGCGCAGTTAATTAGCTCATTAATTCTGCGCCTACTTAAAGGGGAATTCAGGATCCAACTGCATCGTAAACACCTTATTGACTGCATGGCAAACACCTCAAAAAGAAAAAGAAAAAAGCAGCCAATTAATAGTGTGTGTTAGTTACACACCACAAGGTAGGTCTAAAGGATACAATATACCTATCCATAATTGACTGCATGGTATTTATTATGTAGCGCTTATTTATATATATTAGTTTAAACTTTAAAGGGACGAAAAATAAGTAAAAAGATATTTTCAGCATCATTTCATGTGGAAAACTGCAAAAAGTGTGAAAAATAAAGGATTTAAGTAATAAAAATTCCACATGAAATGAGGATTTTAGGGTTTATTTCTTGTGGAAAAGGGGTTGTGAAGGGAAAATTTCTAAAGAAAGTATTTAAATGAGTAATGACTTTAGAAAAAATTGTTGAGCGTAAAATTATACGGGCACTGTAAAGTTTCGTTCTTGGGTTAACATTCTGCTAACACATTTGTTATGTAAAAAATGTGTAAACAATCAAATAATATAAAGGTTTCGGTGAGAGGTGATATAAAAGATGGACTTTATTGTTGAAAGCACAATGAAAACGTTGAAAGAAAATGGGATGAGTATTGAGGAAGGCTTGGCAAGCCAAGCAAGAATAAAAGTAATAGGCGCTGGGGGCGGAGGAAGCAACTCTGTTGACTGGTTATATAAGAAGGGGATAAAGGGCGCGGAGATAATAGCAGTCAACACTGATGATCAACACTTACGCATCACCCAGGCTGATAAGAAATTATTAATAGGGAGGGAATTAACAAAAGGGCTTGGAGCAGGCGGAGACCCTAAGATAGGGGAACAAGCAGCAGAAGAGTCGCGCCAGGAATTAAAAGAGTTGCTAAAAGATACAGACATGCTTTTTGCCCTAACAGGCCTTGGAGGAGGAACAGGCACTGGAGCCCTTCCAGTAATTGCTCAAATGGCAAAAGACATGGGAGCTATAGTTGTAGGAGTAGTAACAATGCCTTTTAAAATTGAGAGAGCAAGAGTGGACAAGGCTGAAATGGGCTTGCAAAAACTAAGAAAGTCATGCAATTCAGTAATAGTAATTGACAACAACAGATTAGTTGAAATTGCAGGAAATCTTCCAGTAAATCAAGCATTTGCTGTGGCTAACGAGTTAGTCGCTACAATGATTAAGTCAATAGTTGAAACAATAGCGCTCCCAAGCTTAGTGAATCTTGACTTTGCTGATGTCAAAGCAATAATGACTCACGGCAGCTTATGCAGCATGGGAGTTGGTGAAAGCGACAGTGAGAACAGAGTAGAAGAAGCAGTAAGAAGAGCTATGAACAACCCACTATTAGAAGTTGATTACAAAGGGGCTACAGGCGCATTAATACACATAACAGGAGGACCTGACATGACCCTTGAAGAAGTAAACAGGGTTGGCGAATTAATAACAGAATCACTTGACAGCGACGCAATGGTGATGTGGGGCTCAAGAATCCAAGAAGACATGAAAGGAAGGATTCGAGTAATGCTTATATCCACTGGCGTCAAATCGCCATGGATTATCGGCCCAGAAGAGGTCGAGCACAAAGTAAGCGCCCAAGAAGGACTAAATGAAGTATCGCAAGAATTAGGAATCAGCATAATTAGGTGAGGACCGTTAAAGGGCCCCCCAACTTTAACGGCCCTCCCAATCCCCCATCCCCTTATTTCTCAGGCCCTAAGACGGTTGGTCTTAGGGCATTTTTAATAAGTTTTTTTAGGTACTTGTTTAACCCATTTTTCGCCGTATTTGTCAAAAAAAGTAATTGACTTTAAGTCGATCCTTTTTGGAACAATAGTCTCTTCTCTAGGATATCCAAGAGCTATAACGCTGTATACTTTCTTGTCTTCAGGTATTTTTAGGATTCTTTTGACTTCTTCCTCATCATATAAGCCAACATGAGTTCCTTGCAAGCCGTATGCTGTAAGAGAAAGCAACATGTTTTGAATTGCCATGCCTGCTGAAAGAGAAGCGTACAATTCAGCCCTATCGCCAAACTTCATTCTTAAAAGATTGATTTTTGATAAAAGAACTATTATTACAGGCGCTTTTGCAACCCAAACCTGCTCATAGCACGCATCAGCAAATTTGCGTATTTTTTCTTTGTCCTTTACTATGACAAACTCTTTGTCTTGAACATTTCCAGCAGAAGGCGCCCACAAAGCAGACTCTAAAACATTAAAAAGAATATCATCATCAATTTTTTGGTCTTTAAATGCCCTGACACTTCTTCTTTTTTTAATAGCTTCTAATACATCCATAAAAGAATTTAAGGAAGAGTCTGTTATAAATTTATTGATAATGAAATATTTAGAACTTGCAAAACTGATAGAAGCCTTGGAAAGCACTACTAAGCGTCTTGAAATGACAAGCATGCTTACAGAATTCTTAAAAAACACAAAAGCAGACGAGCTAAAAGAAGTAATACTGCTTCTTCAAGGAAGGGCGTTTCCAGAATACAGTGAAGAAGTGATAGGTGTTGCAAGCAAATTAATGGTAAAAGCAATAAGTAAAGCATCTGGGATAAAAGAAGAAGAAATAATTAGGCTGTGGAAAGAGACAGGAGATTTAGGCATTACAGCAGAAAATGTATTGAAAAAGAAAAAACAAATGACTTTAAGAAGCGAAGTGTTGACAACAAGCAAAGTCCTATCTAACTTACAGGCGCTAAGTAAGCTCACTGGCAAAGGAACTGTGAGTAAAAAATTAGGGTTAATAAGCGAATTGTTAATGCAGGCAAGCCCTAAGGAAGCAAAATACATAGTTAGAACAATTCTCGGCATATTAAGAGTTGGAGTTGGAGGAGGCATAATAAGAGACGCGCTTGCAGAAGCATTTAATTGTGACAAAGAATTGATTGAAAGAGCATACAATCTGCTGGCAGATTACTCAGAAGTTGCAGTTATCTGCGCCACCAAAGGAGACAGCGGGCTTAAGAAAGTTAGCTTATCTTACGGTTCCCCTGTTAAAGTAATGCTTTATCAAAAAGAAGAAGACATAAAAGAGGGTTTTAAGAGAGTTGGCAAACCCTGTTCAATACAATACAAGTATGACGGCCTAAGACTTCAAGTCCACAAAAAAGGAGACGAAGTGATTTTATTTACAAGAAGGCTTGATAATGTAACAAAAATGTTTCCAGAAGTTGTTGAAGCTGTAAAAAAAAGTATTTCTGTTGACTGCATCATTGAAGGAGAAGGCGTTGGCTATCATCCAAAATTAAAGTCTTACAAACCTTTTCAAGAGATAAGCAAACGCATAAAGCGCAAATATAAAATTCATGAATTAATGAGCGAAACGCCTGTGGTGCTTTATGTATTTGATATTTTAAAGTACAAAGAAGAAAGCTGTTTGGAAAAACCATACAAAGAAAGGCTTGCGCTCCTAAAAAAAGTTGTTAAAGAAATTCATTGGAGAATAGAATTAGTGAAGCAAATAATAACAAGTGATGAAGCTGAAGCTTTAAAATTCTACAAAGAAGCTCTTTCAAAAGACCAAGAAGGAGTAATGATGAAAAATTTAAACGCGCCTTACCAGCCAGGCTCAAGAGTAGGTTATGGCGTAAAAATCAAGCCAATAATGGAACCTCTAGACTTAGTCATAACAGGCGCAGAGTGGGGCCAAGGCAGGCGCGCTCACTGGCTATCAAGCTTTGTGCTTGCTTGCAAAAGCAATGGCAAATTATTAGAGATAGGCAAAATGGGGACTGGACTAAGTGATGAACAGTTCTCTGAAATCACAAAAAAGCTAAAGCCTTTAATAATAAGTGAAGAAGGAAAACAAGTAAAAGTAAAGCCAGTAATAATAGTTGAAGTTGGGTATGAAGAGATTCAAAAGAGCCCTACATACTCGTCTGGTTATGCTTTGCGCTTCCCAAGACTGATGCGCTTTAGACCTGACAAGGAAGAGCCAGACAGCATTGAAAGAATAATTGAGATATATAAGAGCCAAGGCAAGTCAAAGTAATTCTGATGAATTGTATACTGCAGAATATAAATGTTTATAAAAGAATGTTATCACTTCCAAGTCATTAAAATCGATAAATATAAAAGTGAGGAAAATATTTTTCCAAATGTTGGGGGTAAAAATGGTCTTGGATAAAAAAATAATAGGGGAATTAAGAAGACTGTTTGACCTTAATTTATATGAGGTTAATATTTGGATACACTTGTTAAGCAGAGGAGTATCCACTGCCGGAGAACTTAGCGACTTAAGCAATGTCCCGCGTTCTAGGGCTTATGACGTTTTAGAGAGTTTAGAGAAAAAAGGTTTCGTAGTTATGAAGCTTGGCAAGCCAATACAATACATAGCAGTTCCTCCTGAAGAAGTTATTTCAAGATACAATGACCTGGTCATGAAAAAAGCAAAAGAAAAATCAGAAATGCTTGAAAAGCTAAAGCAAACTGAAATGCTTAAAGAATTAAACGCATTGTATGAAAAAGGCATAGAATTTTATGACCCAACAGAGCTTTCTGGAGCTTTTAGAGGAAGGCAAAGTGCGTACAATCAAATGGAATTAATGATTAAAAAGGCGCAATCTTCAATAAAAATTGTGACAACTGAAAAAGGGGTAATAAGAAAACTTTCAGCATTAAAGACAGCGCTAAAAAAGGCTAAAAAAAGAGGTGTTGCAATCAGAGTTATGTCTCCTATGAATGAAGAAGTCAAACAAATAATTAATGAATTTGCAGGCATAATAGAGCATAAAGAATTAAAAGACTTAAAAGCGCGATTCATACTTGTTGATGACGAAAAAATTTTGTTAATGCTTCTGGATGACGAAAAGACGCACCCTAATTATGACGTAGGCGTCTGGTTTAACAGCAAATTGTTTGGGCAGGCATTAAGCAAAATGTTTGACAAGCACTGGTAAGATTTATAAGTAAATTCAATAAACAAAATTTCATGAGTAAAAATGTGCTGCTTGTCGGAAGCCCTCCTTCTGACTTAATTGATTTGCTTTATAATAAAGATGTTGATATTTTTCTTGTAGGCGACAGACGGAAGCTTGAAAATCTATTTTCAATTCCAATATATAAAGAATACCTTAAGTACATAGACAACGGAGGGAGCATGAATTGGATGCCTTTTTTAAAAGAAAAACTAAGCAAAATTAAAATTGCAAAAGCTAAAAATTTTGAAAAAGAGAGTATTGATTTTATATCCTTTTATTATTTAAATTGCACTCATGAAACATTATACAAATTTCTTGAAGCGCATTATGATTTGCTTAAGGAGAAAGGAAAAACCAGGCTGTATTTAAGTGCGTCTGCGCCTTTTGAAATGCTGCACTGCGGATTAAAAGATGGCGGAAGATTGCATTACAATTCTAAGACATATAATTTTTATTATCCTGACGAAGTATTGGAACATGCAAACAACATAGGATATGAATATGTTGGTGTTGAAAGAATGTATCATAATATTAAGACAGTTGGCGAACTGCCATTAAATCTGTTCTATAAAATGGGTATCAAGCCAAAGGATTTATGTGACACCATAAGAGCATACATAATTACAGTTAAGAAATAGATGCAAAAAGTTTTGCAATTTTTTTAGGGCCTACAGCCATTATAAAAGGAGCTAAGCGCGGGCCCCTGTCGCTTGATAAAATTATGTTGTAGCATGCTTTAAAAAATTCTTTGACATTTGTTTTTTTAGCAAGCTCAAATATTTTTGCATTTAATTTTTCAACATTAATTCTTTTTCCTTTTGACAAGTAATTGCCAAGCACGGATATGGCATCTTTTATTTCAGGAGACAACTTTATTTTTGGAGGCACTTCATTAACAACAATTCTATATTCTGAAGGCGCGTATTTGCGGGCCCAGTAAGCAGCATACTTGATTCTTTCAAGCACTTGCGTAAAATCCCATTTTGGAATCCTTCCTTTTATGTGGCCTGTTCTCTTTAGTATTTCAAGTATCCTTTGCTCATCCAGCGTAATTTGACCAATCATGGAAGCAAAGCCAAAAGGCACTTGCGTTGGGAGTCTGCTGGGGATTTTTCCAACCCTGGATAACTCGTAAATTCTTTTTAGCTTTGCAAGCTCTTTTTTGTTAGCTACCTTCTCAGCACCAAAATACACGCGTTCAGTGTAATCGTATGACTCGTAAAGAAGAGGTATTTTGTTTGTGCCTTCCACTTCCAAGTCAACAGCAGACTTTGGCTTAGTCTTTACAAGCAAGTAACGCAGCATGTATGCAGGCGCAAAATTTGTTGCTTCAACAAAACTAATGCCTATGCCTTTGCTTGTGCTCATTTTTCTGCCACTTATGATAAACCACTCGTATCCTTGGCCAATATTCTCTCCCTTGCTTGGGTAAGGAGAAGGATAATTTATTATCCTTTCTGCAACTTTGACTGCAAAACTTCTTGAACCACCAAGTGCAAAATGATCTTTTCCTCCTGTCTCGTAAGTGACGCCTAAAACTTTCCACCTGCAGGCCCATTCAACTTTCCAAGGAAGCTTGCCAGCACCATTGTAAGGACTCATTTCTCCTTCATAGCCGCATCCGCGAGCCCATTTGACAAGGTCTTCGCTGCACTTGTATTTTACAACTTCATTTTTTTTGTCCCATTCGTAGGCTACTGTTGTTGCTATTTTGCCACACTTTGGACATAAAGGATTAAATGGTAATTTGCCAGCGCCAACGCTTTCTCCATATAATTCCCGATATATGCTTTGCACTTTTTTGTGATTGTCAAGCATTAATTTAATCATTTCATTCATTTTCCCAGACTTGTACAGGTCATACAAGCTGTATATTTCACATTCTATGCCAAACTCAGGAAACTTTTCAGCACATTCCATAAAAAAATAATGGGCATAATTAGTCCCTTTGTAAGGAATGTTTCGTAAAGGAACCCCCAAATATTTCTTGAACTCTTTTTCGTCAAGATAAGCAGGCACTTTTGTAAAAGGGTCAAAGTCGTCATATCCAAGCAAAAACTTTGCTTTAAAGCCTGCGTCACGCAACGCTTTTGCAACTATGTCGTGGATTATCCATCCCCTGCCAGAACCAATGTGTATTCTGCCTGAAGGGGTTTTTGAGTCATTAACTATGAATCCGTGCTTTTTTACAATTTCTGCAACCCTCTTGTCTTGCTTAAGCCTCGCCTTTAGGTCGCATACAACCTTGTCAGCCCAGAATTCTTCCATGACTTTTTAAAAAGGAATTTAGATTATTAACTTTTTCCAATTTAAGAGAAGAATTTATAATACATTATTAATTCAGTTGTAGTAATGGATGGAGAACTAATTGCCACAATAATTTTTTATGCAGTAATGGGGATTTTAATTTACATAAATAGAAAAAAATTTACAATAATAGGCAAAATAGTTCTTGCTTACAAAACAAAAGCGCCAATAAAATGGATGGACAAACTTGCAAAGTACAAGCACTTTTGGAAAATATATGGCACGCTATGCATTCCAATAGGGTTCTTATTTATGTTCATTTTAATGCAATCACTGATACAAAATTCCATAGATATCGTGCTTGTGCCAAGTCCTGTTCCAGGAGTTGCCCCTTTAATACCTGGCGTAAGAATCCCTGGAAGCCCTTTATATGTGCCGCTATTTTATGGGATAATAAGCATATTGGTGCTTGCGTTTGTGCATGAATTTGCTCACGGCATACTTGCGCGCACAGAAGGGTTAAAACTTAAAAGCACTGGATTCGGACTGCTTTTCGTATTTCCTTTATTTTTTGTTGAGCCAGACCAAAAAGATATGATGCGCGCTGGAAGACTTAGCAGACTAAGAATTGCAAGTGTAGGCCCTGGAACCAACATATTGCTAAGCGCCCTAATAACTATAATATTGGCATCAACATTTATACCTTTTTTTGAAAACACCCTTGAATTTACTGGCATAAAAATAACAAGCATAGTGCCAGATTATCCCGCAGAAAAAGCAGGGCTTGCTCCAGGCGATGTAATAATTGGAATAAATAACATAAGCACGCTTAACATGACTGGCTTTTCACAAAAGCTAGATAAAATAAAAGTAGGCGACAAAATAACATTAAATTTAAAAGACGGGAGAAATCTTGCAATAACTACTGTTGCAAATCCAAAAAATGAATCAAAAGCATACATAGGATTTTATATTGAACAAGAAACAGATTTTACAAGCGAAGCCAAAAGCAGATATAGCCAAGGTTTTCTTGACGCAATCATTGTGATTTTTAATCTTTTAAAGTGGATTTCATTTATCAATCTCATGGTTGGAATTATGAATTTGCTGCCTGTGTGGGGTCTTGATGGGGGCTTAATGATTAAAGATTTTATTTCGTATCTAATTAAAGGCAGAAATTTAATTAAAATAGTAACAGCAATTTACACATTCAGCTTAACAATACTTTTGTGGAACATCATAGGCCCTTATTTAGTAGCTTTTTAAATCCTAATAAAGTTTTTATTATAGTAAATACTATAAATGTAGTACCTTTATGACTGCTGTCTTTGAAAAATTCATAAAAAATCCAGCAATTCGAGAGTTCCTCATTCAAAAAATCGGCGAAGAGGGACTTGAACTAGTTGAAATACTTTTTAAAAGCAAGAAGTATGTTTCAGAATTTGTCCTAGCAGAGCATACGGGCATATACGTAAATACTGTAAGAAGCCTGCTTTATAAACTATATGAAAACAAAATTGTCAGTTATACTAGAAAACGTGAAAAAAGCAGAGGTTGGTACATATACTCGTGGATGCTTCATCCTGAAAAATTGCTTGACCTTTTAATTAATAAAAGAAAATCCATGATTAAAGAAATTAAATTAAAACTTGAGGCGCCTGCTGGAGAGCAAAAATTTTACTGTAAAAAATGCGATGTTAAACTTCCTTTCTCCAGCGCAATGGAATACAATTTCTTGTGTCCAAGCTGTTATAAACCAATGACAGTCTTTTCAGAAAAAACAATAAACAGACAAAACAAAAAGTTAATCACAAAGTTAGAAAAAGAAATTGAAGAGTTATCTGAGATTAAAGAGTTGCTTAAAACTGAAGAAAAGAAACCAAAACGCTCAAAAAAATAAAAAGCTTCACCAAAAGAAAATTTTTAAAAGAGAATGCAATTTCTTTTTTAGTGAGAGGCCCGTAGTCGAACCTTTTCTTAAAAAGAAAAGCTTCACCAAAAGAAAATTTTTAAAAGAGAATGCAATTTCTTTTTTAGTGAGAGGCCCGTAGTCTAGCGGTCAAGGATGCTCGGCTTTGGACCGAGCGACCCAGGTTCGAATCCTGGCGGGCCTATTAGCGCAACTCTTAAAAATGATGGAAATAATCTTAAAGTTATGAAAAAAATAGTGCGCGACTCGTTCTTGCTTCAACTTCCTAAAAATGCGTTGCAATACTTGATAGGGTTTTCTTTTTATCTGACTATTTTTGGAGAACTAAACATTCTCAAATTAATAGTGGGACTTGCCTCATTTCTGCTTACATATTCTTCAATATACTATTATAACGACATAATGGACCTTAAAGAAGACAAAAGAAATAAAGTGAAAAGGATATACAAAGCGCTTGCAAGAGGAGACATAAGTTTTGATAAAGCAGTATCAAGAATGCAAATAATGATATTCTTGGGCCTTGCATTAGGCGCGCTGATAAGCGGCTGGTACACCCTCTTGCTGTTAGGATTGTTAGTGACAAATTTTCTTCACAGCAACCCTCATACTAAGAAAAAATTTAAGAAAAATCCAAAATATTTAATCCCAAATATGTTTGTAATGCAATTTTTAAAGTTTTCAAGCGGATGGTTTACGTTTACTACAAACATTAACCAATTGCCTTTTTGGATAATTGCGTGCCTGTGTCTTTCGTATATATTTGGATACATTATTTACAAAGAGGATATAAAAAACATAAACAAAGCCATAAAAAGAAAGAAAAAAATCGTTGTAGTGCTTTCTGTTACTGTGCTAGGCACATTTTTTCTTTCTCTGCTTATATATCCTTTTAAGATACCTCTTTTAATTATAATTCCGACTTCATTTTTATTTTTTGCAATGAGAAAAGAAAAAAACCATATAAAAAGAATATTTGGCTTTTCGAAAATAATATTTGTAGTTATAAGTGTGTTAATATTTTCAATACTATTATTAAATGTTCCTGTTGTTAACGAGATCAATGAAGACGCAGGAAAAGTATTGTCAATAGATAAAGTAAATAACATCTCATTAAGCGTGCTAATTAAAATTAATGACACAATATATAATTACACAATTAAAGACCTAAAAGAGCTGGATGTGCTCCTTAATTTATCAAAGGGATCAATCAGAATTAAAAATTCTACTTTTAAAGAGTAATATTTATAAACCCTATAATACATCTTTATTTATTGCCGGAATCGGGTTAGATGTGTAAGTAATCTAAGGATTCCTTACGAAACAGGCGTTAATGGTTACGTGAGAGTGAAGTCCAAGGAATACATTTGTGTTCCCCAACGTACTCTATCCAATAAACAATTCCAGTTGATCCTGCTGGAGGCCACTGCTATTGGAGTTCGTTAGGCATGCAAGTCGAGGAGTGACTTTTCACTCCTGGCGGACGGTCCAGTAACACGTAGGTAACCTGCCCATGAGAGGGGGATAACCTCGGGAATGACACCACAGCAACAATTTTAAGATCTTAAAATCTTAAATAAAAAAATGGCAACTATAGATTACATTGCGGGTTTCTTTGATGGAGAAGGTTCATTGATTATCAGATTTAAAAAAGACAAAAGATATAAAACAGGGATGTTTGTTGAACCAGTGATCAATATTACCCAAAAAGATAAACATATTTTGGAGATAATACAACAAAAATACGGAGGAAAAATATATTACCACAAGACAAGTTATGGTACTACAATATTTGGAAATTAAATGATGTTAAAAGATTTGCTTTGATGTTGAAGAACAAGTTGGTTATTAAAGCAGACCAATTAAATTGTTTCTTAAAATGCATAGATTATATCTCAATGAAAAAGCATCTTTCTAAAAGAGGCTTAAGAGAAATAATGTTGCTGTGGAAATCAAACCACATAGGTTTGAATGTCCCCGAAACTGAGGACAATACCCCATAGGCGATGGATTCTGGAATGACCCATCGCTGAAAGGGGCATGGGGAATAGCCCATGTCTGCTCATGGATGGGCCTGCGGCGGATTAGGCTGTTGGTGGTGTAACGGACCACCAAACCTAAGATCCGTAGGGGCATTGAAAGATGATGCCTCGGGAAGGGCACTGAGACAAGGGCCCTAGTCCTAAGGGGTGCAGCAGTCACGAAGTCTCCGCAATGCGCGAAAGCGTGACGGGGGAACTCCAAGTGCGCTATCACTGATGGTGCTGTGGCGAAGTGTAAACAGCTTCGCAAGAAAGGGGTGGGCAAGACTGGTGCCAGCAGCCGCGGTAATCCCAGCGCCTCAAGTGGTGGCCATGTTTATTGGGCCTAAAGCATCCGTAGCCGGACTAGTAAGTCCTCTGTGAAATCGACCAGCTTAACTGTTCGGCGTGCAGAGGATACTGCTAGTCTAGGGACCGGGAGGGGTCAGGGGTATTCCTGGGGTAAGGGTTAAATCTTATAATCCCAGGAGGACCATCGGTGGCGAAGGCGCCTGACTAGAACGGGTCCGACGGTGATAGGATGAAAGCTGGGGGAGCGAATTGCAATTAGAGGAAAGTAATAAATACTTGGACTTCCTTAGGGTATCAATGCGGATTAGAAAAATAATAGAACTAGGCAGTTTCTTACTTTCCGATGGTGGTGTAAGTCCCAGAGGCAAAAAAAGTTGGACAATATACTTGAGAAACAAAGACAGAAAAATAATTGAAGAATTTCAAAATTTACTTAAGCAACTTTCAGGAAGAACAGGGTACATAATACACAAACCAGATGGAACACATATTGTGAAGATACATAACAAAGAATTAGGGGATGAATTATTAAATGTGTTTAACACATTAAGAACGACTCGATGTGAAACGTATCCTTCATGCAGAAAAAGAAATGTATGTAAGAGATGCAATGAAAAACGAGATTATCCACATATTACAATACCTAAAATATTATACGAAAGTAGAAAGCTAAGTATAAAGTTTATTAGAAATTACATATCTTGTGATGGAGGTGTTGGATTAAGTATAGGATTAAAAAACAAGTCTTACTTTTTAGTAAGAAAAGTATTCATCGAATGCAAAAACCCAGGGTTAAAAGAGAATTTGATAACCCTTTTAGAAAATTTAGGATACACTCCAAAAACATATGGCAACCAAATTAGATTAACAACAAAGAAAGACATTATTAAATTTAAAAAAGAAATAGGATTCATAAAAGGCTGTAAGATAACCAAACATTCTCAAAGGTTTAAGGGTAAAGAAAAAAATTGGTTGTTGAGTCAAATGATAAAATCTTATCAAAACCCTAAGGAATTCATCCAAGTATTATTATGAGTACTCTATTGCAAGCTTAAAACGGATTAGATTCCGACCTCAGCATACACAGGTTGGGTTGGCTAAAAACCCGTGTAGTCCCAGCCGTAAACGCTGCCCGTTAGGTGTTGCACGTCTCTTGAGGGCGTGCAGTGCCGAAGCGAAGGCATTAAACGGGCCGCCTGGGGAGTACGGTCGCAAGGCTGAAACTTAAAGGAATTGGCGGGGGAACACAACAAGGGGTGCCAAGAGGATAGGATGAAACAAATTAAGTAGTAAGTAAATCTTATTAATTACAACAACCTACTTTAACCGCATGCCACGCTTGTCGTACAGCAAGCAAGAATTAATAAGTGCCTTTAACAGACTAAGTAAACTAACAAATAATTTTTCTGACATTAAAGAAGAAATACTATCAGAAAATCCAAAATTTATGAGGGTCTTTAGAATGCTAATTAAAAAAAGCTTACATGAAATGAGTACATTGACAGGCAAAAACTATATAACAATATCGCAATATGAGAGAGGTAAAATTAAGAAAATTCCATATTCAACGTCCAGAAACATACTGAAAAAAATAATACCGTTGTTGCCTAAAAAAATCAGTAAAAAAATATTGATCAACAATTATAAATATTTTAAAGAATTATCAGCGGGCGGAGTTAAACAAGCAATTCTTAGAGCCGAGAAAATGGAATTAACAAAACAGGAAAAACTAGTCAAAGAATTTTTAATAAAAAATAAAATTAAGCACAAAGAACATGTAAGCTTTAAAACTAATGTAGGTTTACTAAATTTTGATTTTATAATAAAAGACAGATATGTTGTTGAATGTACTAAAGTAACTAATAAAATGAAAGCAGAATCACTTGGTTTTAGAGCGATTAAATTAAAAGAAGCTCATCCAAATTTAAAATTAGTTGCTTTTATACCATCAAATGTCAATAAAGGTTATATCAATAGACTAATAGACTACGATTTTATAATTAAAGAAAATAAGATTTACGAACTACTTAATTTAAAGTAATCCTTCTTCTCACCAATCGTGCGGTTTAATTGGACCTAACACCGTAAATCTCACCAGGGGCGACAGCAGGATGAAGGTCAGTCTGAAGGGCTTACCTAACGCGCTGAGAAGAGGTGCATGGCCGTCGTCAGCTCGTGCTGTGAAGTGTCCTGTCAAGTCAGGTAACGAGCGAGACCCACGTCTCTAGTTGCTATCATGAGTCTTCGGATTCGTGAGCACACTAGAGAGACTGCCCTCGAAAGAGGGAGGAAGGCGTGGACCACGGTAGACGGTTGAAGCAACCTTTATAAGCCTTTATTGCTTGGTCAGTATCATGCCACCTACGTCAGTAACAACTAATAAATTAATAAATGACTACAAAGAGTTAAAAGAACTAACAGAGAATTTCACTAATTTGCAAAGTAACGTACTTGAAAACAAACCAAGTTATTTATTAGTATTTAGACTCATGTTAGGATTATCTCAAAATGAACTAGAAAAAGCTATAGGACTAAATTCAAAAAATATTTCTAAATACGAACTTGGGAAAATTAAGAAGATGAGGAAAAAAACCGCAGAACGGTTTTTAAGGATAATCAGAAAAAAATTAAGCAATACTAGTAAGAGCAATCTCATTAACAATGCAATAAGGATGCAAAATGAATCTTCTGGGTGGTTTAAAGCAAACAATGACACAAGCAAAGCATTAGAAGCCAGAAGAAAATCTGCAATAAAAACACTTTCTAAAAGTAAAACACAACAAGAAAATGTTCTCGAAACACTATTAATAAAGCACAATATTAAATACAAAAGAAACTACCCAATTAGGAATAACATAATTGTAGATTTTTATATACCAGAAATACCATTAATCATTGAATGCAAAAAACTAACCACTGCAAAGCCACAAGGACAAAGAAGAAAGATAATGGAATTGGCATACCAAGCGTACAGAATAAGATATTTATATCCAAAATATAAAATAATCGCGCTAATTGAAACAAAACTGCCTTTAAGAAAAAGAGATATTGATGAATTAGTTCCTTTTGATAAAATATTCAAATCAACAGATTCGTTAATTATGTGGTTGCTTCAATCGACCGAAGTCAGTATGCCCTGAATCCCCTGGGCTACACGCGCGAAGCAATGGCCGGGACAATTGGACGCTACACCGAAAGGTGACGCAAATCCCCTAAACCCGGTCGCAGTATGAATCGAGGATTGGAACCCATCCTCGTGAAATCGAAATCCCTAGTAATCGCGTCTCAGAAAGTCGCGATGAACCTGTCCCTGTTCCTTGCACACACTGCCCATCAAACCACTCGAGTTGAGTATGGGTGAGGCATCATCGTCAGATGGTGTCGAACCTGTGCTCGATGAGAAGGGTTAAGTTGACACAAGGTATCCGTAGGGGAACCTGCGGATGGATCACCTCCTATTATTTTATCTAATAAGAGGTTAGGACTCGCCTCACAATTATTAACGCCTGACCCGATTCCTGTTTATTTTTTCTTAATAGTTTTCTTTCTTATCTTCTTTATTATCTTCTGCCTATGCGGAACTTCTTAATTTTTTTAAGCAATAAG
This sequence comes from Candidatus Parvarchaeota archaeon, assembly GCA_017608505.1. Taxonomy (GTDB): domain Archaea; phylum Nanobdellota; class Nanobdellia; order WJKC01; family WJKC01; genus JAFCFT01. Next base: position 35,924 of record JAFCFT010000004.1, read on the forward strand.
TACTCATCTATAGGTTTTTTAATATAACCCTTAACAGGAGGCTTAATCACTGGTTTCCAACCCATCCTTTCCTGTTTAGGAGTTAATGCAAAAGTCTCAACAGCAGTCAAGCATATAACCATGGCTTTAGGGCTTTTAATTTTTACTTCTTCAACAATTTCATCAGGCCTTGGACCAGGCATCATAACATCAAGGAGAAATATGTCTATGTTTTTGTTTAACTTATTAATGCAATCTAAACGTCTGTTGCAGTAATTACATAATATCCAGCATTAATAAACCAAATTTTTACTAGCTCGCGAAATCCTTATTGTCGTACACAACTATTACAAGCAACTTTTTCTTTTTCATTAATAAAAAATAAGATGCGCAAATTTACAATCTTTTTCTGTTTGATTTTTTGAATACTTTCTTGGCAGGTTTAAGTGCGCCATTTACAGTTTTTAATAAATCATCAGGCACAAAGTTTAAGCAACACTCTAACTATAAGATTAAGGTATTTTTCTTTTAATTCTTTTTCAACACTAGCTGGGCTTGCAGTTGTAGGAAATACTTTATTTCAATACTTAAGGCATTTAGTTTGTCTAAAAAGTCTTTGGCCTTGCATTTCGCCGGCCAACTTCAAATCAAGCAAAACAACATCAATATTATCATTCTTAATAAGTACTAATCTTCTTCAGCACTGTCAACGTATATGTACTCATAACCAGTATTTTTAAAGATGTCTTTGCCTAAAATCCTAATAACTTCATCATCTTCTATGTGCAATATTTTAGTCATAAATAATCTCCTTTAGCGTTTTTTTAATTATCAATTCTGAGCTCATGCTGTGGATTACTATTGGGACTTCAATAACTTTTAAAAATGCTTCTGTATTGTCATCTTCTGTTTCGAATAATTCTCTTTTCATGAAAAAATAGTCAAACTGACTTATAAGGCCATAAATAATTCTTATAATAAGATTTTTGCAATAACGCTCCCAAAACCTAACTCGCTCAACATCATCAGAAAATTGATCATAAAAACTGTGAACAAGCGTATTATCAAAATCTGAGAAAACTAAATCTGGATTGAATTTTTTAAGACGTTTATAAGCATCTTTTAGATTATGAACATAATAATCGCAGTTATCTACGCCAATTCCTTTGTCTCCATCGCGCAAAATCAAACATTTTTTGTATTTAAAACCTAATTTTTTTGCTAAAGAGTCTGCAAGTTCCATATCAACTAACCTGTCTCCAAGAAAGAAAACTCTTTTAGGGTTAAGTTTGTGTGTTTTAAAATATTTAACAAAGGCGTCTGTGCAAGGCTTAAAACCGCCATTAAATGCCATATACCAAGAACCTATTATATGCACTTGCGAAGGCAAAACCATGAATATAATTATTTACCGCAATTTTTTATAATTTTGTATGCGCCAAAAAATGGACCGGCCGGGAAGCCAGAGAGGGGGAAGCTTCCCCCTCCCTAAGCCTACCCACCCCCTCTAAGTCTTTTTTAGAAAATAATGGACCGGCCGGGACTTGAACCCGGGACCTCCCCGTTGCAAGCGAGGTGATCTACCAACTGATCTACCGGCCCGCGTAGTAAAAATATTATTGAAAGATTTTTAAAGTTTTACTTTAATAAATAACATAATATCATGCTCACCATTCACCGCTGTGGTGAGAGAGGGTTCTGCAAACCGCGGCGCAGGACCCTCATATTATTATTGGTCCTTGTCTTATCACCTTTTTATTAATAGTATCATATATTGTCGAAGGAGGTGTTTCTTTTAATTTTCCGACACAAATTTTATAATCAACACCTTTTAAGTCAGGACAATCGTAAGGGTTTGGACCTCCAGAAATATTCGCACTGGTTGCAGTTATTGGCTTCCCAAAACTACACACTAATTTGCGCGCCACTGGATGAGAACTAATTCTAAAGGCGACCATATCGCCGCAAAGAATGTCTGGAAACACCTTGTTTTTTACTATTAATGTAAGCGGTCCTGGCATGTAACGGTCCATTAATTCCTCAGCATGCGGATTTAGGCAAGCATAATCTTTTATCATTTCTTTAGAAGACACAATAACAGATATTGACTTGTCAAAGGGCCTTTTCTTTATTTTGTATACTTTACGTATTGCAAAAGGATTTGTCGCGTCAGCACCAAGACCATAACAGGTTTCAGTAGGATAAATAACAACACCTCCTTGCTTTAATACATCCACTGCTTTTGATATCGAGTATTTCATATGTTTTCAATTCATTAACCATTTGTTAATCATTAATAAAATTTAGAACAGTAACCTTTATAAACCAGTCTCTTCTATTTTTGTTTTAGTGGTCGAAATGAGTGCGTAAAATAACACGAAACTTTCTGACAACCCTTAGAGGTTGTAGACCACGTGTTAAAAAACATATGAGCTCCTTGAGTGAAGGCTCCTGGAGTGATGGCGGATAATATTTATGACGCCGTTGCATAGGCCGGAATTAAGTAGTTCACAGGGGACTACTTAGAAACTCTCACTCTTTTGGATGTGAAAGACGCTGTTAGGTGGATGACTTGGCTTGAGTGTCGATGAAGAGCCTGGCAAGCTGGGATAAGCCCCGGGGAACCGCTATGCAGGTCTCGATCCGGGGATGCTTGAATGGGACTTCCCGCCACTAAGTGATTAGTGGCACTCCGTTAAGGAGGGAGAACTCGGGGAATCGAAACATCCTAGTACCCGTAGGAAAAGAAACCAATAGGGATGCCGTGAGTAAGGGCGACTGAAAGCGGCACAGGGCAAACCGAACCCTGTTAGGCGACTAGCAGGGGATGTGGGGTTTTGGACCTCCTATTGAGCACTCGCAAGCGAATCCAAAGTCCGCTGGAACGCGGCGCCATAGAGGGTGATAGCCCCTTAGGAGTAAGCAAGCGAGTGTGTGGAGGTATCCAGAGTACTTGGCATTGGAAATTGTCAAGGAATATGGGTGACAACGACATCCAACCCTAAATACACCTCAAGACCGATAGCGAACAAGTACCGTGAGGGAACGTTGAAAAGAATCCTAAATAGGGAAGTGAAAAGAGCCTGAAACCTAACAGCCACGGTTGATTGCGGCCTAAAAGAGCTCGCGAGAGAAGAGAAGCTGAGTAATCAGTGGATCTATCACGCGAGTAGTCGAGGTTGCAACATCATTTTGGGATAAATGGCCAGGGAGTTTACGTCAGTGGCGAGACAAACGGCGAAAAACCGTGTGTCGCAGCGAAAGCAACAAGCCCGCAGGCAACGAGGGGCGGGGTGTGAAAGCGCCCGGAGTCACTGGCGTAAGACCCGAAGCCGGTCGATCTAGCCCTGGGCAAGGTGAAGTCCCTCGAAAGAGGGGTGGAGGCCTGAAGCAGTTCTGTGTACAGGCGTTTGTCTGACCTGGGGCTAGGAGTGAAAAACTAATCGTGATCGGCGATAGCTGGTTCCTCCCGAAGTAGGCTACAGTCTAGCCTCGCCTGAGATAGTATGAGGGGTAGAGCTACCAATCGGGTGTTTAGGGTTCGAAAGAGCTCGGCATCCGGTTGAACTCCGAATCCTCATACATCGTAGACGGCGGGAGTCGGGGGCTCGGGTTAAGCTCGGGTTCCGAGAGAGGAACAACTCAGACAGGGGTTAAGGCCCTTAAATCCTGACTAAGTGAGGAAAGGCATTCATGCCCTAAAACAATGGGGAGGTAGGCTTAGAAGTAGCCATCCTATAATGAGTGTGTAACAACTCACCCATCTAGGGCATGGGTCCTGAAAATGGACGGGACTAAGTCAGGTGCCGATACCCCTGGCCCCAAGACGAAAGTCTTGGTGACGCGGTAGGGAGGCGTCCTGCGTGCGTAGAAGCAAGGCCGTGAGGTCTTGTGGAGCGCGTCGGATTGAGAATCCTGGCAGTAGTAGCATCTGAGAAGGGTGAGAACCCCTTCCGGCGAAAGGGCAAGGGTTCCTCAGCTCTGCATGGTCAACTGAGGGTTAGTCGGTCCTAAGGGTTACCTTAATCGGGAAGCCCGAAAGGGAAACGGGTTTATATTCCCGTACCACTCCTGTACGTGCGGCGACGCAAGGCAGGTGGTCGTGACGCTTCCGGGTAGGCTCTGCAAAGCTATCGCTTTGTCTAAAAGGGATAGGCCTGGGGAGTAACGTAATGTTGAGAACCAGGTTAAACCTTGAATGGACTGCCGCAAGGCGGTTAGAGCCGATCCCTGGAGCCCGTGAAAAACGAGCCTGCAAGGATCAGGAGTGACCGTACCCAGAACCGGCAGGATGTCACCGGAGGGTTTATATACTTATGCGTACTTAGAACCAACACGTGAAATTTGATATAACAAGATTAGACTACGAAAAGGACAAAGATTACAGAGAATTAATAAGAGTTGACGGACACACTTTCAGGGATTTATTTGTGAATAAAAGCACTAAAGAATGGAGTACATTACTAGGTGTGTCTAAAAAACAGATTAGACTATGGAAATCAGGAAAAATAAGGATTCCATTAAGAGTTTTGTTAAAGTTAGGAAAGAAAAATAGAATAGTAGGAAATGTTAAAAAATTATATCTATACAGTGGGAAATCAGTGATTATCCCAGAAGGCCTGAACGAATTGCTATGTGAATTTGTAGGAAGGCACTGTGGTGATGGTTCAATAACAATAAAAAACAATGACTATAGGATTGTATTAACAGAGAGTCCAGAGTTCCTGAAAATGCATGCAAAAGACATTGAAAATCTATTTGGAATAAAACCAAAGATTAGAATAATTAGCAAAAAGTATGGACGAGTGATTTTCAGTTCGAAAATAATTGTAAGATTCTTAGAACAGTTTTTTGATATTAAGCATGGACCTAAAACACATACAATAACCGAACCAAAGATTATCAGAAATTCAAAGATTAATCACCGAATTGCTTTTGTTAAAGGCCTAATCAATACTGAAGGAAGCGTATATAAATCCAATAGAGCATATTATTTTGAAATTAAACTAGTGAATAAAAATTTATTAAATTCTGTAAAGGAAATATTTGATTTATTAAGAATAAAGTATTATTATATGATTAAAGGAAATTACTACACAATCAGAGTCCTCGGTTTGAAAGAGATTGATAAAATTAATAGATTAATAGGATTTAATAACCCACGTATAAAAATCCCTCCGATGCGTCCCGGTAAACAGGTGCCCCTAGCTGAGAAGGCTAAGCCGTGTAGGGAGAACCATGGTCAGTGAAATCGGCAAATGACGCAGAGATGTTGTAACTTCTGTGTCAGCCGAGATTGGCCCCGTAACTTCGGGAGAAGGGGTCTCAGCGGTCGTGCTCTTAAGGGTGCGATTGCTGGGGTCACTGACTAGGGGGGTCCGACTGTTTAATAAAAACATAACTGGCTGCAAAACCGAAAGGTTTAGTATAGCCGGTGACGCCTGCCCAGTGCGAGTATCCGAAACCTGGGTTCAACCGGGCCAAGGACTCGTAAACGGCGGGCCTAACCTTGAGGCTCTTAAGGTAGCGTGATGCCTTGCCATTTAAATGATGGCGTGTCTGAGTGGCGTAACGAGATCCCCACTGTACCGACCATGGACCCTGTGAACATATCGTCCTGGTGTAGAGACCAGGGACCCCCAGTGGGTTGATAAGACCCTTGGATCTTTACTGCAGCCTGACGCTGCTCTATGGGGTGTGTTGTATAGGGTAGTCGGGAGACGTAGAAGCGATGACGTCAGTTGTCGTGGAGTCAACGATGTAACACCGACCTTCACATCTTGTAGGGCTAACCCGAAAGGGGACACCGTTTGGTGGGCAGTTTGGCTGGGGCGGCACGCCGGCGAAAAGATATCACCGGCGCCCAAAGGTCAGCTCAGGGAGGTCAGAACTCTCCCGTTGAGTGCAAGAGCAAAAGCTGGCCTGACTGGAATCCGCAATGCGAGGATTCCAGGGGCGAAAGCCTGGTCTAGCGAACCGCTGTGTGCCTCTCGTTGAGGCCCAGTGACGACAGAGAAGTTACCCAAGGGATAATGGAGCTGTCTCGCCCGAGAGTCCATATTGACGGCGAGGCTTGCTACGTCGATGTCGGCTCTTCCTATCCTGGCCGTGCAGCAGCGGCCAAGGGTGCGGGTGTTCACCGATTAAAAGGGATCGTGAGCTGGGTTTAGAACGCGGTGACGCAGTTCGGCTTATAACTACTGGGGGTGCGCAGTGCCTGAGCGGAAGGTCCTCTTAGTACGAAAGGAACGGAGGGTCGGCGCCTCTAGTCTACCAGTTGTCCGACAGGGCAGGCTGGGCAGCCACGCGCTAGTGGATAACCGCTGAAAGCATCTAAGCGGGAAGCCATCCGCGAAAAGAGGCACTGATAGGGCTGTCATAGAAGATGACGTTGATAGGAACGGGGTGTAAGCACCGAGGCAACGAGGTGTTCAGCCCGCGTTCACTAATCGCCCTGACACATCACAAAATAAGTGAGGGTTTAAGTCCCCTGTTTTCCGGCCTTGCAACGGTTGTTCATTTTTTATAATCATGAAGTTTTTTGCGTTCGTAGATTTGCACGGAAACAGAATGGTCTTAGAACAAGCTATGTTAAACGCAATTAATAATGAATGCAAATTCATAATATGCGCAGGCGACTTGACTAACTTTGGAGCTGGATTAAGCGAAATGATGAGTGCGCTTTCAAAATCAAAAATCCCTGTGTTTATTATACCTGGCAATCACGAGACAAATGAAGAAATAGATAAAGAGTGCAAAAAATACAAATTTGTGAATTTGCATGCGCAGGCAGTAAGCTACAGAGGGTTAACGCTTGCAGGCATAGGAGGAAGCAACATAACGCCATTTAACACTCCAAATGAACACACTGAAGATGAAATAAAAGAAGTGCTTGAAAAATTCAAAGGCAGAGAAAATTTATTGCTAGTAAGCCATGCTCCTCCGTACGGCTATCTTGATGAAGTGGGATATGGACAACACGCAGGAAGCAAAGCATTGCTTGAGTTCATAAAGGCTGAGCAACCTTTGATGGTTATTTGCGGACACATACATGAGCACGCTGGCAAAGAGACAATAATAGGAAATACTAAAGTAATCAATCCTGGCAAAGGAAGCATTATTTCTTTGCAAAATTTTTTAAAAAATCTTCAATAGCATCCGGAACATACAAGCCAAGACGTTTTGCTTTCATAATTATATAATCTTTTAAAGATGCTTCCATAAACCTGATTTTTTCAATCATTTCTTCGTTATTACTATACATGTCACAAACATCCCTATACAGATCTCTAAAAGCAAATCCTGCATTAAATGCGTATCTAATAAGCCCTCCACCTCTAGTGCCAATAACTGCAAAATCTACTTTTTGATATAATTTGTTAAGAACTCTATTATATTCATTTTCGTCATTTAAAAAAGCATCCAGGTCCTTAACACATAAGTATAAACTGTAAGATTTCATAATTCAAGAAAAAAGAATATCGCATATTAAATTAATTGTTTTTTAATATATATTACAAGCTGAATTATTGCAGTAGCAGAAAGAGCCACGTATGCTGTAAATAACATTGGAATTGCGCTAGGCAAAAAGGGAAGTATTAACATCATAACTACAGTGTATATCAAGCGTTCTGCTCTGTCAAATATAGAGTGTTTTGCGCATGCTCCAAGGCACTCTGCTCTGTGCTTCACATAAGAAATCATAATAGAAAAGCCCACAGCAAATAATGCAATTGTCTGCATGCCAGAGCTTACAGCAATGAATGCTATAAACAAAGTTTCAACAATTTTGTCGCTTACAGAATCTAAGAATGCGCCAAACTTAGATACTTTCTTAGTCTCGCGTGCAAGAGCTCCATCAAATAAATCAATAAGAAAAGACAAAGAGAACAAAGCAACGCCAAGCCAGTAATTTATAAAAGATATAAAGAAGGCTACAAAACCTAAACACAAGCCAGCAATTGTCAAATGATTCGGATGAAGCCCTGCCTTTGCTAAAAGATCCACTAAAGGAGCCATAAAATTATTCACTTCTTTTTTCTTTTTTGCAAGCATTACCAAGGCACCTTCTTAAGACCAAGATAATATGCGATGATGTTCGAAGCCCTATGAATTAAAATTGTAGCACCAAACATCACAACAACAGATAAAAAATCCATTGAAATGTAAAATGACAAGTAAATATAAGACGCTATCATAAAATCCAGTTGATCTGCCAAAAACCATCGCTCGCCCTGCTTTATGCCAAGCCTGCGTTTTATGAATGAGTGAATAACATCGCCAAGCAGTGCAAATAAAATGGATGCGAGACTAATAGAAAGCATAAGACCTGGCCACAAATAAAAAATAATTGCAGAGGCGAGACTCCCAAGTGAAAAGCCTATAAGCAACCCTTCAATAGTTTTTCCGTTTCCAAGCAACCTGTGTTTGCCAAGTTTTAATCCAAAGTCAAGAGGATGTCTTTTTTTAATTAATGCTGCAAGAGTGCATGAAGCATTAGCCACATAAAGAGGTATTGTATACATTATAAGTGGAAGAATATTCATGAAGGAAACTAACAGTTTCTCACTTAAAAGATTTTTTCAAAATAATTAAAAAAGATAAAAAGTTTAAAAGCAAATATGAAGAAGTCAAAAATTAAAACAAACTTGCTGACATTCTTGATAATATTTGCTGTTGCATTTGTGTCAAGCGTGCTTACGCAGGTTTTAATGAACGTGTGGATTGACTGGATAACTTCTGCAATCATTAGTCTGGGAATAACTGCTGCGTTAATCATTTTTGACGTACTAAATATTACTAAAAAGTTTAAGAAAAAGAAAAAATAAGTTTATAAATGCGTTTATTTATTATTCTTTTTAGTGATTGGGTGAGTGGTTTCACGCTTCGAAAAGCGAAGTGAGGAAGTCCGTTCACTGCTCATTAACGGTTCGACTCCGTTAACTTGCGACCCGCAAGGGTAATGCTTGGAAGGGCTTTGCAGCTTGAACAGCGACGATGACCGCATCGAGACGCAAACCAATGATTAATGATGAGGGTTTCGGTGCGGTGTGAAACGGCTTGCTGCACGCAAGAGCAGTGCAAGTCAAAAGGACGCTTAGTAGAATAACCACAAAGCCTTCGATGAGGAAGCGCATCGCTTCTTTAGGGCTTAACAAAAAACGGGCTATCACCCAATCACTGCCTTTTACTTTAAGAATCCAATTCTTTCCATGGTGAACCAAAAGCTAAAACCAAGAATTATTAATCCAAAAGATACTGTTTCATTAATGCTTAATGGAAACACTGGACTTAACATAATTCTAAATCCAATGAAAATGCCAAGAATGTCCCTTATTGCGCCTCTAAAACCCATCATAAAGATTTATAAAAGCAAATTTAATAATCTTTTTCCATGGCAAAAAAGATGACAATGCTTCCTCAAAGCACTGGAGGAATAATGCGCTACTTTAGCGACTACAAGAGCAAAATCCTAATTAAGCCAGGATATGTCATATTTGCTGCAATAATAACAATCATAGGGATTCTAATTCTTCACGCCACGCTTCCATAGCGGCTTAGAAGCATGATTAAAAGTATTATCACAACTACTAGGCCTGCGCTGATAAAGATAAGATATGCCCAGTATTCTCTTACAAAATCCATTACACGGGTTTTAAAATTGTATTCTGGCACTTTTAGTTCTTGTTTTTGTGGCGCGCCTGCAAGCTCTTCTTTTGGAAGTGCTGTCATTAATTGCGCATAAAAGTCAGGATATTTTTCTTGATAAAGCTTCATTGTCTCAGCATATTTTGCAGGGTTTTTGCGTTTAAGCTCGAGCAACCGTGAAACATACTCTTGAATATCTGGCATAAAATAATATAAGGTGCAAACATATTTAATAGTTTATTATGCTTAATAAAAGAGAATTAGAAAGATATAACAGCCAGATAATTTTTAAAAAGTTTGGAAAAGAAAGCCAAGAAAAATTAAAAAAAGCAAAAGCGCTTCTTGTTGGTGTTGGAGGCCTGGGGTCTGTAATATCAACACTTCTTGTGAGGGCAGGCATAGGAGAATTAAAAATTGTTGACAGGGATGTTGTTGAATTAAGCAATCTTCAAAGACAGATACTGTATGATGAAACAGACATTGGAAAATCAAAAGCAAAGCTTGCAAAAGAAAAATTAAGAAAAGTTAATAAAAATGTAAAAATAAAGGCTTTTAAAGATGAAATAACAAAAGACAATGTATTAAAATACGCGAGAAATGTTGACATAATTCTTGACGGCACAGACAATATGAAAGCGCGCTTTGCGCTGAATCATGCAAGCGTCAAATTAAAAATTCCGTTTGTGCACGCAGGATGCGAAGGATTTAGCGGGGTTTGCGCTGTGTTTGTTCCAAAAAAAGCTTGTTTTGCCTGCCTTTACAAAGAATGTGAAGTAAAAAAGCCGATAAGTGTTCTTGGGCCAACGCCTGTGCTAGCAGGCAGCATGTCTTCTGGCTACGCGATTCAGATGCTGTCCAGCACAATGAAATTAAAGACTTCATTCATGACTGTGTTTTCGCTTATTGACAATGAATTTGACACATACATTATTAAAAAAGATACAAAATGCGCTGAGTGTGGAAAATGAAAGTAATATTAAAAACATACGTGCCAAAAGAAAAAGAAATTGAAATTAAAGTAAAAGCAAATGCAAAATTAAAAGACGTTATTAAAAACGTAAAAATGAAATCGCCTGACGACTATATTATTCTAGTTAATAGCATAAGTGTGAAAAATCTAGAGAAAAGACTAAAAGAAAATTCAAAAATAGTGATACTTCCAAGGTTGCTGGGTGGGTAATGTGCTAAAAATCTTATCGCCTCAAAGCATTGCAGTAATAGGTGCTTCAAGAAATCCAAAAAAGGTTGGGCACGTAGTATTTAAGAATCTAAAAGAGTCAAAAATAAAGACATATCCAGTAAATCCAAACGCAAAAAGGCTGCTTGGTGTTAAATGCTATCAAAGCATAACAGAATTAAAAGACAAAGTTCAAGTTGCAATTATTGCAATACCTGCAAAATTTGTTCCTAAAGTTATTGAAGAATGCGGTGCTTGCGGAGTAAAAGAAGTCATAATAATAAGTGCTGGATTTAAAGAAGCAGGCAATGAAAAACTTGAGCAAGAACTAAAAAACAAGGCTAAAAAGTTTGGCATTAAAATGCTTGGGCCAAATGTCTTAGGAGTAATTAAGCCAGGAGAATTTAACGCATCTTTTTTTAAAGAAAAATTGATAAAAGGAGGCATTAGTTTCATAAGCCAGTCAGGAGCGCTTGGCGTCGCAGTCCTTGACTGGGCTACTAGCAAAAACATAGGTTTCAGATACTTTATAAGCGTAGGAAATATGGCAGATATTAATTTTAGCGAATTAATAGAAGAGCTAAGCAATGATCCTGAAACAAAAGTTATAGCATTGTATGTTGAGTCTCTAAATGATGGCAAAGCATTTATGGAAGCTGTTAAAAATGCAGGCAAGCCAGTCTTGGTATTAAAAGCTGGCAAAAGCGAAGAAGGAGGAAGAGCTGCAAGCAGCCATACAGGCTCATTAGCAGGAGGCTATAAGATCTACGAGGCTGCATTTAAGCAATGCGGTGCTATTAGCGTCTCATCCTTTAATGAGTTAATAAAGACTGCTGAACTAATTAATAGATTTGGAAAAATTAAGAAAAAAGTCTTAATAATAAGCAATGCTGGAGGGCCTGGCATCTTAATAACTGATGCGTGCGTTAAGAACGAACTAAAAATCCCGAGACTTCCTTTGCGCGTAAAGAAAAAACTTGACAAAGAGCTTCCAAAAGCATGGAGCCGTAACAATCCAATAGATGTGTTAGGCGATGCATTGGCTGAAAGATACAAGAAAGTCTTTAATGTCATTGAAAAAGATGACTTTTATGACTGCGTGATTGTACTTTTAACACCGCAAGCAATGACTGAAGTTAAAAAGACAGCCAAAGCAGTGATTGAATTCTCAAGACGCACTAAGAAGCCTGTAATCCCTTGCTTTTTAGGAGGTAAAAAAGTAAAAGAAGCATTTGAATTGTTCAAGAAAGCAGGTATTTTTGCTTTTGACGAAATCGATGAAGTTGCTGAAGCTCTTGGCAAAGCAGTCAAAGCCTAACTCGCGCATCAATCACTAAAGCTTTGTTGCCTTTCATAGTTAGCGGGTTAATATCCATTTCTTTTATGTCTTTTTGCACAGCAATTTTTGAAATTTTGCTGATAAGTTCAGAAAGCTTATCAATATTAACGCCCTTAACGCCCCTGTAACCTTGCAACAGCTTGCCGGCTTTAAGTTCGCAAATCATAGACTTTGCTTCTTTTTTATTGACTGGACAGACGCGAAATGAAACGTCTCGAAGAAGTTCTACAAAGATGCCTCCAATGCCGAACATTAAGACCTGACTAAATACTGGGTCTTTTTTAATGCCTATTATTAATTCAATGCCTGAAAATTGCTCCTGAATTAAAATGCCTTTTAAAGGCAATTTTAGATGCTGAGCAGAAAGCAGGAGTTCATCATACGCTCGTCTAGCTCTTATTTCATCATAAATTCCTGTAACTACTCCGCCCACATCAGTTTTGTGAATTGCTTTAGAGCTAACTAACTTCATAACTACAGGGTACCCAATTGTTTTGGAAGCAAAAACAGCTTCGTGCCTGCTGGTAGCAAGATAGGACTTTGCAACTGGCAAGCCTTGTTTTTTTAAAAACTTAAGACTCTCAAATACGTCAAGCATTGTTTAAATAATAAAAACTTGGTTTTTAATTAATTATCGAAAAAAGTTCTTTTGTTATTAAACTGACTCGCTTTTTTCAAAGAAATATGCTCCAAGGAATACCATGATGCTAGAAAAGCCAACTAGTATTGCGAAATTTAAAAGAACCGGAAACGAGGATACGCCAATCAACACGCCTCTCAAACCATCTACACCATATGTTAATGGGTCGAGATACGAAATGTATCGTATCCAGACAGGCAAGTTCTCTAATGGATATAAAGCGCCAGATAAGAAAAAAAGAGGGAATATTACAAAATTAGTTATCATACCAAAACCTTGAATATCCTTCATTTTTGAGGCAAATATTAGACCTAAACCAATAAAGGTAGACGATATAAGCAACATAAAAACAATAGATGAAAAGAATGCAGGTATGCTAACTATCTTAAAACCCATTAAAATAGAAATGCCTAATATTAAAATGCCTTGAAATATTGAAGTCGTTGCTCCTCCAATTATTCTTCCAATTACTATTGAAACCCTGTTGACAGGCGCAACCATAATTTCTTTTAAAAATCCAAACTCCTTATCCCATAAAACAGACATTCCTGCAAACATCGAAGTAAAAAGCATAGTCATGCCAACAATACCTGGAACTAAAAAATGAATATATTCTACATCTTTTGCCATACTTGGTATATTTATATTGCCTAAACCCATGCCTAAAAAGGCTAAGAAAAAAATTGGCATTGCCAGAGTCCCAATAACTCTAGATTTTGCTCTTACGAATCTCTTCATTTCTCTAAGCCATAAAACATATATTGCAATAGCATTAATCATCTTCTAAACCTCCTTTTTGCAAACTCCATAAATTTTTCTTTCTGGCTGGCTTCCTTTTCCCTGATGGTTTTTCCAGTAAAATGTAAAAATACATTTTCTAAACTTGGTTTATGCAGAGTCGCAGATATGATGCCAACACCTTTTTTCTGGGCAATACTAATTATTTCTGGCAGTCTTTTTTCGCCTTTTTTTACCATTAATGTTAACTTACTGTCGTGCTTTTTAAAAGAGTTCACAAATTTTAGTTTGTTAATTGCATTCATGAATTTATCGGCATTTCCCTCCAGTTCGAGGATTATAATATCCCCTCCAAGCTTATCTTTTAATCTATTTGGAGTGTCCATTGCAATAATCTTGCCATGATCAATTATACCTATCCTATCACAAAGATAATCAGCTTCTTCCATATAATGAGTAGTTAAAATAATTGTAATCTTGTTTTCTTTGTTTAGTTTTCTAATATAGTCCCAAATATGCCTTCTTGTTTGGGCATCCAAACCAAGAGTAGGCTCATCCAAAAATAAAACTTTTGGTCTATGAATGAAGCCTCTGGCAATTTCTAATCTTCTTTTCATGCCACCAGAATAATTTCCTACCAATACATTTGCTTTATCGCTCAATCCAACAAGTTCTAAAACCTCTTTTATCCTTCTATTTCTTTCTTTTTTATTCATTCCATACAACATCGCATGGAATTCTAGATTTTCCTTTCCAGTTAATCTATTGTCCAAAGCAGGCTCTTGGAAAACTATCCCAATGCTTCTTCTTACTTTTTCTCTTTCTTTTATTATATCATAACCAGACACCTTCGCATGGCCAGAAGAAGGATTAAGCAGTGTAGAAAGCATATTTATTGTCGTGGTTTTGCCAGCGCCATTCGGCCCTAATAAGCCAAAAAGTTCTCCTTTTTTTACCTTAAAACTTATATTGTCTACTGCTGTAAAACCATTAAACATTTTTGTTAAATTTTTGACTTCTATTGCTACCACGTTAATCAGCCTCGTTTAGTTCAGAAAGACATTTTTCAAGTATCTTTTTAATTTTTTCTTTATTTTTATTAGATTTTTTATAAACAACATCTCTTATTTCAAAAAGAACTTTTTCAATTTCTGATTTATCTTTACCCAAAATATCTATGAATAAACCTTTAAATAATAGAAATTTTTTCCTGGAATCTTCCTTAAATTTTTGTATCTGTTTTAACGTGTTAATGCCATTATTTGTAAGTTCAAATATGTGTTTTGAACGTTTATCAACCTTGCTTATTTTTATTAGTCCCTCTTGTTCAAGTTGCTTTAAAAGAGGGTATAAGGTTCCTTTGCTAGGCACCCATTTCCCACAGGTTTTCTCTTCAATTTCTTTTAATAATTCATAGCCAGATTTTGGTTTACTATTTAAAGAGTGTAAAATATAGAGCACAAGAATACCTCTTTCTTTTCCATCATTACAGTGAAATTTCCATAGGCCCATCATTAAATGGAGCAATAAGAATAGGTTATTTAAATATATTTCGGTTTCGAACGGTTTGGATTCGTAATATAATAAAATTCTCTTTAAGTCAACACAAAACTTCGTAACCCTTATAAACTCATTTTTTTATTTATAAATTTAAAGGCGGACCCGTAGCCTAGCCAGGATAGGGCGACAGCCTCCTAATAGCGATGATGATTGACGACGAATCTCCAAAAAAAATGGAGTGACTGACCTACTCTGAGCATAGGGGAGAGCTGTAGATCGGGGGTTCAAAACCTAGGCGAAGGGGGACTTTCCCTCCCCCTTCTCCTAAGGCTCACCAACTTCCCCCTCCCTCGAAGAGGGGGCAGAGCTTAAGGTTGGAAATCCCTCCGGGTCCGCTACTCCGCTTTCTTTATTAATAACAAAGTAGTAAAATTATGTATGACAAGAATCAGCAAATTATTGCAACCAAGAATGGTGCTCTTAATAACATCGTACGCAGACAATACACATGACGTTGCAACTTTTAGCTTTGTAACACCAATAAGCTTTAATCCGCCGTTGCTAGCATTTAGCGTTGCGCATACAAGATACACAAAAGAATTAATAGAAAAGAATCCTGAATGCGTTGTTAATGTTGCGACAACAGAAATGCTTGATGACGCATTATACTGCGGCACAAGAAGCGGAAGAGATGTTGACAAGTTTGAAAAAATAGAATGGGAAGAATGCGAAACAGTAAAGCCAAGAAGAGTTAAAAAAAGCCCAGTCCAGCTGGAATGCAAAGTATTAAAAATAATACCTGCAGGAGATCATAACATAGTGTTGTGCGAAGTGTTGACAGAGCATGTAAAGACTCTTGAATACAAGCCGTTAATGCATGTGTCAGGAAGCGACTTTGCAACATCCACTAAAATTGGGCCCGTGGCGTAGCCTGGACAGCGCGGCTATGTTTCAACCGTAAGGCTTCGGACCAGCAGATCGGGGGTTCGAATCCCTCCGGGCCCACACAATTTAAGAAAAAGATGCAGCCTCTTTGTATAATATAGTTCTTGCAACATGATAAGTTCTCTTATCCAACTCGTTGTAAAAAAAGCACTCTTCAAGAGGCAAATCAACTATTTCGAATGCAACAACATCTGTTAAATCTTCTTTTGCTATTTGGGCTAACACTTCAGCAATAGTTGGCCTAAAGATTGCAGGGGCTAAAAATTCATGGTATGTTATAACCTCCTTATAAGGGACTAAACCTTCAGCTTTTTTTATTGGATCAGGATTCCACAGAAAAGCACTTCTTAAATCAACATTTTTAATGTAATATAAGTCTCCTTTTTTAAAGTATTCTGGCGTCTTAGCAGGAGGCAATTGCATATAATTTTCAATTTTATAAATTTTTGATTCAATACCCCCATCTGTTTTTGTTATATAACCTTTTTTAGTTTCAGTAAATTTGACAAATCTTACAACAGGTTTAATTTTTTTAGCAAGATTCTCAAGCAATTCGTCTGAAATTTTTAGGAGTTTAGATATACTCATACACCATTTTTCTAAAAACTACTTTATTATAAATATTATTGTAGAATCTATATAGAAACCTTTTTAAAACCCTATCTCAAAGAAAAATTATGAACTTTGAAAGCATTAAAAAATCACTTAAAGAACTAATTAGCAACAAGACTAACGACGAATTAAACAGCGAATTAGTATACATGACTGCTGTTGCAGATTATATTATTAAAATGCATTCTGAATGCAGGCAATGTTATAATTTCTCTAAAAGAAAAAAGAAAAGAATGCTTTTTAGTGAAACGTTCAACAAAGTGCTTATTAGCTCATTAGCAGCTTGCATAAATAAAGACTATAAGCAAGTATATATGTATCTAAAAGAAATTGAAAATAAACACTACAACCCAAACAAAGAAAATTGCAGAAAAGCTTGCGAATTGATAAGCAACTTAAGAAGTGTTTTTGAAGATATTTTGCTTGAACAGAATTTTTATAATTTAGATAACGGAAGCTATATCTGATGGTGTTGGGAAAACTTGCTCATTCTTTGAAATATAAAGACATGCGTTAGCTAGCGCGTACTTTAAGCAGGCCTGCAGAGACATTTTGTTTAAATAAGCATAAAGAAATCCTGCATTAAATGTGTCGCCTGCGCCTGTAGGGTTAATAACCTTTACATTGTATGACGGCAGTCTAACGCGCTTATCCGCAGTGCATGCGAGAGCGCCTTTAGGACCTAAATGAAGCGCTAATATTTGCACAAATGGAAGCACTTTTTTAATCCCCTTAAGTAACGACGAAGTTCCTGCAAGAAGCTTTAATTCGTAGTCATTAAGAAACAAGATATCAACGTGCCTTAAAAGTGGAAAAATTTGCTTCCAATCCCTGTCTTCAATAGTTGCACCAATATCAAGACTTGTTGAAATATTGTGTTTTTTTGCACGGGAAAATAAAATGTTAAGCTTTGGACGTAAAGACTCTAAATGCCAGTATCCGCTCACATGCAAGTGCTTAGAAAACTTAAGGATTTGCATCTTTACATCTTTAATATTTAGTTCTGCATTTGCGCCATGGGATGTAATAAAGCTTCTGCTTCCATCCTCAAAAGTAATTGCAAATGTTGTGTCAGTGGGTTTTTTTGAAATCTTAAGATAAGCCTTTACTTTATAGCATTTTAATTTTTCTTTAAGGCTTTTACCATAAAAGTCATTACCTATTGAGCCGACAAAACAAACTCGCAAGCCAAGTGTTGAAAGAGCTGAAGCGCAGATTGCAGAAGAGCCCCCAAGATAATACTTGAACTTTGGAATAATGACTTGTTCATTTTTCTTTGGATAGCGCTTTAGCGGAGTTGTTATCACATCTTGATTAATGTCACCCACGCAAAGCACGTCAAACATAAATGATAAATAAGCAGGGGGATTATTATTAATTTAATGGCAAATGCGTTTAAGGGAGTTTATGATCATTTCCTGTGGTCAAGCAAAAGAAAAGCGTATGTTAGGAATGTTGAAAAAGCAAAAAAATACAAATGCATACTTTGCGCAATCCGCAACAATAAATTAGAGTCAAGAGTATTATACAAAGGGCGCGATTATTTTGTTTTGATGAACATATTTCCTTACAATCTTGGCCACTTAATGGTTGTGCCAAACAAGCACGTCACAGATTTCATGAAGCTTGATAAAAGGCTTCTTTGCAGTTTAATGGTTGGTGTTCAAAAAGCAATGAAATTAATTAAATATACATACAAGCCAGACGGCTTTAACATTGGATTAAACATTGGAGAATATGGAGGAGCAAGCATTAAGCATTTGCACTGGCAAGTAGTCCCAAGATACAAAAGAGAAGCAGGATTTATGGAAGCAACTGCTGATACAAGAGTTGTGCCTGAAACCCTTGATCAAATAGAAAAGGATTTGTTAAAAAATGTGAGCAAAGTATGGAAGAAATGAATAAAATCGGCGCTGTTTTTGAAGTAAGTTTTGAAGCAGGGCATAAAGTAGGTGGCATATTCACAGTATTAAAAAGCAAAAGCAATGAAGTAAAGAATATTTATGGTGACAAATACACTGCAATTGGATTTTATGACTCAAAAAGTGCCTTAGAACATTTTGAAGGAGAAAAAGCCCCTAAAGAGTTGCAAAGAATTTTTGAAGAACTAAAAAATGAAGGTATTAATGCATATTATGGAAAATGGATCACTGCCAACGATGTAAGACTTATATTATTAGAAACAAGAGAATTTAGGGAAAAAGGCGTCTGGTTTAAAGAAAAGGAAATGACAATTGACAGAAATGTCAATTTAATAAAAAAAAGATTGTGGGAATACTATGGAATAGACTCGCTTAATACAGGAATCGAATATGACGTGCCATTGGCATGGTCTTGGGCTGCTGGCAAATTAATTGAAAAAATCTGCAAGCAAGGAAAATGCGAACCTGTTGTCGCGCATTTTCATGAGTGGCTCTCAGGGGCAGGACTGCTTTATTTGAAAAAAAATTATCCAAAATTAGGTCTTGTATTTACAACGCATGCAACAAGGCTTGGCAGAGCATTAAGTTCAGCAAACATAGATGTGCACAAATTAAAGAGTTGTGAAAATGACTTAAAGCAAGCAGAAAAACTTCACGTAAAGGCGCAACACATGCTTGAAAAAGCATGCGCAAGAGAAGCCCACGTGTTCACAACAGTAAGTGAGGTAGTGGCAAATGAAGCTAAATGCGTTCTTGGGATAGAACCGCACATAATAACACCTAATGCATTAGATTTTAGCGAGTACCCAACAATGGAAAAAGTAATTGCAAGAAGAAGGGCGTTAAGGCTTAAAATGAAAAAGTTTCTTTTATCATATTTTTCAAGCTATTATCCAATAAAAATAACAGACTGCGTGATATTCTATACGCTAGGCAGATACGAATTCCACAACAAAGGGATAGACCTATACATTGATGCTCTTGGAAAACTAAATGAAAAGCTTAAAAATTTAGAGGGAAAACATAACCCAGTGTACGCTTTCATATGGGTTCCAAGAAAAAATAACGGCGTAAAAGAAGAGGTTGAAGAAAACCTTCTTGCATTTGACAGGATCAATGATTTAATAAATGAAGAAATGAGAAATATTAAAGAAAACATACTAATAAACACCTTAAAAGACAAACCAATGACTTTTAAAATCATGTGTGGAGAAGAATTCAGCAATGAATTAAAAGCGGCAAGCAGAGCATTCACAACTTTAAGAAAAGGCAAAATCCCTCCATTATGCGCTTTTGAAATCAATGAAAAACAAGACACAATAATGAGATGGTTGAAAAAAAACAAACTGCTCAATAGACCAGAAGACCCTGTTAAAGTCATATTTTACCCTGAATATTTAAGTGCAAAAGACCCCATACTTGGCATGGACGTAAATGATGCAGTCATGAGTTGCACAATGGGCGTTTTTCCTTCAAGATACGAGCCATGGGGCATGACTATAATGGAGGCAGGAGCGTTGCTTGCATTAGGAGTCACTACCAATGCAAGCGGTGCAGGAGCATTTATAAAAAAATTAGGAGAAGGGAACACAGGACTTAAAGTCTTAGAATTAGAAAATAAATCAGACTCGCAGATTAGTGAAGAATTAAGCGAAATCATGAAAGAAGTCGTACTTATGGACAAGGACCTTCTTTTAGAATCAAGCATAAAGGCAAGGAATATTGCAGAACAATCAGACTGGAGAATCCAAATTAAAAATTACGTTGCAGCTTATAATATGGCATTAAAAAAATTATTTAAGGACTAAAAGCCTATTTATTAAAAAATGAGCGAGCCTTTTTACTTGAAAGAAAATGATGAAAGAACGCTTGCAGTTATAAACAATCTTAAAGAGCTAAGAGATGCCTTAAAAATAGCTCCAAAACAAGCAATTAAACACCACACAAGCAATGGAAAAAACGACTTTGCAATATGGATACATGAGTCACTTGGCATGGGAAATCTTGCATTTAAAATTGCATGTGTAAATGGAGATGAAGAAAAAATTAAGCAAAAAATAATAAAAATTTTAAATAAAGAGTTAATGAAAAATGACTTAAAAGATCTTATGAGAAAATTTCTTAAGATGAAGTCTTTTTAATTCTTTCATTTATTAATTGCTTTAAATCCTGAAGAACATTCATGTAATTAATGTATGCATCATAAGGGCTGTCATAAGCATTAAAATACTTGTGAACATCTCCGTCAGCAAACCATTTTGTGCACATATAATAAAAATGGTCGCTTGTCTGAAGCCTTCTCCATATATCTATTAATTGCTGGTCACCTAAAGCATAAACAAGACTTGCAAGCTCTTTTAACATATTAAAAGCATTTGTCTGCATCTCGTTGCCAAGCCAGGCGCTTGCGTCTCTGTCAACATCTGCCCATGAAAGCATGTCAGGAACATCAATTACGCCCACTGGCTCCTCATTTGCTAACTCATTAATTTTAACAAAATTTAAATGAGGATAACGCAAAACTTCTTTTGGAAGGTGCTTTAAAAATTCGAAAATGCCTGTTTCTCTCCATTGATGTTCTCCAAAGGTTTCGTAATCAATGAAAATATTTACATTTGTCCCCTCTGCCTTGCTAAGCCATAACGCATACTTGTCAGCTGTCAAAGGGAATTCGCTCCAGTCGCGCAATGAGAATCTAAACCCAATGTCATCGCTAAGTCTGTAATTTCGCAAAAGCAGGCGAATATTAGAATTAACAGGCTTATAAATGAAGTTAGGACTTCTCCATCCCAAATACTTGTGCCATCCTTCAGCAACAACACCTTTAAAACCCATTTTTTCCACAGCGCATGCCAATTTATTGTTGTACATTGCTTCAGTGTTTCTAAAAACAACAGGCTCATAATCAAATATCTCTTTAATTTTCTTTTTGTGGAGCTTGACTTGTTCTTCAAATTCTTTGTCTCCAACTAAAAATGCAAGCGAATGATAATATGTCTCTGAAAGCAAATCAACACACCCAGTATCCATCAATTTTTTAAATGACTCAATAACTTTTGGGCAATATCTTTGCGCTTGGTCAATGAAAACGCCAGTCATTGAGTAAGAAACTTTGAAAGCGCCATTAGTTTCTTTTATAAGCCTTAAAATAAGTTCATTTGTTTCTAAATAGCATTTTTTTGCAACCTTTAAAAAGATTTTCTTGTTTTTCTCGTCATCAAAATATTTGTGATCCCGCCTAAAAACATTGTATTTTGCAAGTCTCTCAGGCTGATGCACTTGAAAATAAAGACATATCTTAGCCATATATGAATCTAGTATTTTTTAAAGATTTAAGGGTTTCTAATTAATGAAGAATACACATCAAAAGTCTTGTCTGCCACTTCACTCCAAGAAATCTTTTTACACTCGCATAAACCATTTCTTTTTAAGTTTTCAGCAAGACCATTATACCTTAAAACCCCTATTATTTTATTGGCAATTTCATCAACATCCCAAAAGTCAACTTTTAAGCAGTGCTTTAAAAGCTCTGAAGCGCCTGCTGCCCTGCTTACTATGAGAGGGGTGCCTGAAGCAACAGCCTCAAGAGCCGTGATCCCAAAAGGCTCTGCAACACTTGGCATAACATAAACGTCTGAAAGCGCATATAGCTTTGGCAAGTCTTCGTCAGGAACATACCCTAAAAATCTTACTTTATCGCTAATCCCCAGTTCTATAGAAAGCTTAATTAAATTCTTAAGCTCAGGCCCCTTGCCGCCTACTAAAAAAACAGTGTCAGGCTCTAATTCAAGCACTTTTTTTGCAGCCCTAATAAAGTAATCAACGCCTTTTTGAACACTTAATCTCCCTAAAAACAAAACAACCTTATTATTTAATTTTTTAACAGAAGTTCTAAATTTTGAAGCACTAATCCCGTTGTATATCACTTTAATTTTTGAAGGTTCAACGCCGTAGCGCTTAATCAACTGGTTTTTCATCCACCTGCTTACAGTTATCACTTTGTCAGCCATATGAAGACCTAAATTTTCTATGTCAACTATGAACTGCCAAGGGTGGCCAGCAGTCCTGTCCCACTCTGTGCTGTGCACAGTAAACACTAAAGGCTTTTTAGTCTTTTCTTTTAATTTAATTCCCCCAAGTATAGTCATCCAGTCATGGCAATGTATTAAATCAAAATCATAGTTCAAAGCAGTTTCAACAACACATTCATTATAATTCTTTACCTTGGAAAAAAATTCATTAGTAATTACGCCTTTGAACTCTTTTAAATATGGCCCAGTAAATCCGCCAGGCACTTGAATAATCTTAACGTGAGATGCCTTAACTTTGCCTTTTGTTCTTGGCATGAAGAAAAGAATTTCACACTTGTCTTTAAGCTCTTTAGTCAGCTCGTAACAATGCGTGCCAAGGCCTCCCGAAATAAACGGTGGAAACTCCCACCCAAGCATTGCCACTTTCATTATAATTTTTATAAAAACACCTTAAATATTAATACTTATCTTAAAGTAAGCTTAAAATACTTGAAAATGCATAAAATAACTATGAAAGGCCTTGGGCTGACCCTTATAGTATGTCTTGCAACATATCTCCTCGTACTAACTCAGGCGCTTAATCAAAATCCAAACGCCATAATTATAAATGCGCTAAACAAGCAGTCTTTAATCACTAACTACAAAATCACAGGCTTAATGACAACCACAATTGCAGGCAACAACTACACAATTAGAAACAGCGTGCCCGTGTCTATAAAACTTAACAATTCAAAAGAAACATACACTTTTGACATCCCTATGAACGGAAAAAATTACTCCATAGCACTAATCATTGAAAACAAATCATACCTGTACTGCGAAAACAACAAGTGCAGCTCTGCAAATCTTTCAAAACTAACTGCCCAAAGATTTGCAGGCATCTCTGCAACAAACAGAATAAGCCAGCTATTAAATGAGCATTTAATAAGCCTTAAATACAAAGGAATCAAATCAATAAACGGCATACTCTGCGACTTAATAAATGCAAAAATAGCAGTTTCATCTGAAAGCTTTATTAATTTCATAATTGACGGAAAAGTGCTTAACTTAAGCGTTGATTTCTGCTTAGACAGAAACACAGGCCTTCCTGTCTCAAGCACAATTAATGCTGTAGTCCCAAACAACACAGTAACAATAGAATTTAAAGCAAGCGAACTAAAAACATAATATTATTTTACTACTAAACAAAGACAAAAAGAAAAGTTTATAAATACTTTTTAATCTTCTATTCGCATATGAATAAAAAATTGCGTAAAGCATTCATTGAAAGTTTATATGAAACTTTAGATAAAGTTATATCCCCTACGCCATACCTCTTGTTAATTGAAGGAGATAACTTTGATATAAAATTTCTAAATGGGAAAAGTATTTTGCCAAAAGAGAAATCTACTGAAATTACAATTTTGGACTTGATTACTGCTTCTCTATTCTTTGATGATTTCCATTTATTGTTTGAGGGAATGACTGGCGTTGGCAAAACATACACAGCAGAAGCGGTTTTTAATGCCATTTTCGGAAATGACTATTACACCATTAGACTAAGCGGAGGTATTATTGGGAACTCTGCAATTCACCCTTTTACTACAACAGAATTAATCAACGGCTTGCCTGTGACACGCGTAGATCAGGAAAAATGCTCAAAATATGGCGGATTATTTATTGACGAGATTAATAGAGGAGATCCACAAGAAGTTTTCCAGGTAATCGATGGGGTCATTAATATTAATGGTGAAAAAGGGTATCTAAGAATTCCTATTCCAGGCACAAACAGATACAAGAAACTTACGATAGTGGCAGCAATGAATCCACCTGATGCCTACCATAATGCAGCCATAGAATTAGACATTGCTGGTGAAAACAGATTTATTAAACTTAAATTTCCAAACGGCGTAATCGAAGCCCCATCATCTCAATTAAATAAACACTTGCCAGAAGATTTGCATGAAAATTTTTGGACTAAATTTAAAAATAAAACAAAACTAGAAGGCGTATGGAGAGACACATACCCTATTATTACAGATCCAGAACATCTAAAATATCTTGTTTTGGATGACACATGCAAAGAATTTATTGATGTTTCACTTGGTTACATAGCTGTAAACCCAAAAGAAACATATGAAAGAAACAATGAAATAATAAAAAATTGCGGACTTAATCTATCTTTTTCTGTGCCAGAAGGCAATGAACTTGAAAAGATTTTAGAGCTACAAAGCAACCTTAAATATGACTTAGTCAGAAGGGACCTCAAAAAAATATACAACCTATCAAAAATAATCAGTTTTATCAAATCCGTTAAAAACAATACTTATGATCCGCACATTTCATTAAACGATGTGGCAGCAAGCATAGGGATAACTCTTAAAAGTAAAACTATGGAAAATGACGGCATCATGGCGCTAGTAAGAGAAGCAAAAAATACCTACGAAACATTAAGAAAAAATCTTAACACTCCTGAACCATACGGCATTAGAAACGCAATCTTCAGCGCTGCAGTATATAGAGGTATTGATAACGGCTTCGACGAGTACATTGAGACTATAGATTATAACATTAAAAATCTCAGCAAAAGTGCTAGCAACATATCTGATGCAGTCATCAAATCTCGTCTTATTGCAGACCTTTGCATTTTAAAAGCATTTAGCAACAACTACAAAACAAAGCTAGAAAAAGCCCTCACGCGTAAAGATCCTTTCAAAAGTTTTGCCAACTTGTATAAAAAAGAAAAAAACAAAGCAAGCATATACACTAGACTAGAATTCTTATTTGAAGGGTGATTTTTTTGAAGCCCGTGCCTAGAGAGTTAGTGGAGCATTTGATACCTAAGAACTCAGATACAGGATTAAAGCCTAGAAAAGTGGATGAAGAAGCAAACATGGGTGGCGGGCTTGTCTACGCTGCAAAAGAAGAAGTCTACTTGTATGTGGAAGACGGAGAAGACATTCAATTAGCCAAGAGGGATGATTCGGTATACGCTTTGTGCTCGCATAATGGGAAACTATACGACGGAGGAAGTTATGATAAAGTGTATGAGACACTAGAGAATAAAGTAGTAGCCAAGAGGAGTAGTTGGGTAGAGGCTTTGTGCTCGCATAATGGGAAACTATACGACGGAGGAGGTTATGATAAAGTGTATGAGACACTAGAGAATAAAATAGTTGCTGAGAGGAGTGGTTCGGTATGCGCTTTATGCTCGCATAATGGGAAACTATACGACGGAGGAAGTAATGATAAAGTGTATGAGACACTAGAGAATAAAGCAGTGGCTGAGAGGAGTGGTTGGGTACGGGCTTTGTGCTCGCATAATGGGAAACTATACGACGGAGGAAGTTATGATAAAGTGTATGAGACACTAGAGAATAAAATAGTTGCTGAGAGGAGTGGTTGGGTACGGGCTTTGTGCTCGCATAATGGGAAATTATACGACGGAGGATTTTATAATAAAGTGTATGAGACACTAGAGAATAAAGCAGTGGCTGAGAGGGGTGATTCGGTATACGCTTTATG
>JAFCFT010000005.1 GCA_017608505.1 Candidatus Parvarchaeota archaeon
GACCTAAGCCTTGAAAGGGCTCCGCACGCGCCCTGTCTAGTAATACTACAGCCAAGAATAAACAAAGGCAAGCTTGATTTCCATGGTGTATTTAAGTCGCAAGACTTGTACAGCGCGTTTCCAAGCAATGTTTACGCAATCACGCGCTTGCAGAAATTAATGGCTGAAGAACTGGGTGTTGAAGCAGGAGCGTACACGCACTACACAGTAAGCATGCATATTTATGACAATGTTATGGATGCTGTTAAGGAATTGTTAAAAAGCGAAGGCATGATAGAATAAATTTCTTAAATGAGCAAGTATTGATTACAATGATATGTTCATAACTTTTGAAGGCATTGACGTTTCTGGAAAGACAACCCAAGTAAAGCTGTTAAAAGATTGGTTAAATAAAAAAGGGTGCAGAGTAAAAGTCACTGAGCAACCGACAAAAAACATGGAAACAAGCGAAGTGCTAAGAGAACACATGAAAAACCCTAATACAGAACCTTATGTTGACGCGTTGCTTTTTGCTGCTGACAGGGCCTTGCATGTTGAAAGAGTCATATTGCCTGCATTAAGAAAAGGGTTGACAGTCATATGTGACAGATACATACACTCAAGCATTGCGTATCAGACATCAATGGGGCTTGATAGAGACTGGGTCATTAGTTTAAATTCGCTTTTTCCAAAGCCAAATTTGACAATATATTTGGATATAAGTATTGAAACTGCGAAAAAAAGAATAAATGAAAGGGGAAAAGAATTAGACAAATTTGAAATGGCAGACTTTTTAAAAAGGGTTAGAGAAGAATATCTGCGTCTCAAGAGTAAAAGATTTATAGTAATAGATGGTGAAAGGAGTATAGAAGAGGTGCACAAAGAAATAATTGGTGTTGTAAATGATTTTATGTGATATTGACATTGAAAAAAGGATAGACGAAGGGAGCATAGTCATAAAGCCATTTGACAAGAAATTAATAGGACCTAATAGCGTGCACTTGAGACTTGGAAATGATTTTAGGGTTTTTAAGCACGTTGAAAAGACGCACATAGACCCGTTAAGTGATGGAAGCGACTATACAGAACTTATCACAGTAGAAAATGACAAGCCGTTCATTCTGCATCCAAATGAATTTGTGCTTGCAACAACTCTTGAATGGATTGAAATGCCAAATGACTTGGCCGGAAACTTAGATGGAAGAAGCAGTTTGGGAAGGCTTGGAATAATAATACAAACTGCAGCAATGGTTGATGCTGGGTTTAAGGGAAAGCTCACTCTTGAGGTTGTAAATATAGGAAAAATTCCTGTAAAGATTTATCCTGGAATGAAGATTTGCAAAATTACGTTCCATAAACTGACGCAAGAATGCAGGAAGCCTTATTCTGGAAGATATTTAGGACAAAACACTGCGACGCCTGCGAGAGTGCGTCCTGATGATAAATACTAAAAAGTAGTAGAGAAATAAGTAGCGCAAAAGATTTAAAGCAACGAACAATATGCTGTAAGCGCCGCCAAGCAAGAATTTCTCATGCGTAAAACCAGTTAAGCCTGCGACAGCGCCCCATATGAATGGAAATTCAATAAAAGTGATGACATCAAACAAAACGATTAGCAATGGAGAAACATTTAATAAAAGTAAGAGAGGCGTTAGCCAAAGATTCCACTGCGGGCTAAAAAGAGGGCTTACAATCATTAAAAGAATTGTAAGGCAAGCGCCAATGCGCAAAGGTGCTTTAAGTTTTAGAAATGCGATTAAAAGGATTAATATGGTGACGCTGTATTTGTACAAGCTTGCGACCCAAGATGGAATTGAAAGGCCCATAAATCCTAAAAAGCCAAATAAAGATTCTGGGCGGTAGTCAGAAGAAGTAAAGCTTAATGGGTAAAAAATAGTTTGGGGCTCAAGGATTAATACAGGAATGTAAAGAGCAAAAGCAACTAAAATGAATGCTATAAAGAAGCGCTTGTAGTCAAGGTTCTTAATAAAATAAAATGCCGGAACAAATACTAGTGGGAAAAGCTTTAAGCAAGATGCAAGGGCAAGAAGCGCGCCAGAAAAGTAATGTCTGCCTTTCTTGGCTTGATAATAGCTAAACAGCAAAATTCCTGCAGGCATCAGGTCAAAGCGCGACAAGGACATTATAAGAAAAACAGGGCATAAAAACAGAGTTAAGGCAAGTTTTTTGTCTTTAAGCAGCTTGCTTAGTGTGTAAATAATTAATGCAGAAAACAAAACTTGAACAAGACCAAGTGCAATGCTAAATATGTTGAATTCAAGCGGGAGCAATGAGAAAGGCAATAAGAAATAAGTAAAGAGAACAGGGTACTCAGAAGGGCCTAAGATAAATTCGCTTGTCGTAAGATATGGGATTTTGTTGTTTTGTTTTATGTTTTTTATGACGTTAAACCAGACGCCTTTGTCGTAAGTCAAAAAATTAAGTGAAGTTATTGCAAAAACAAGGGCTGCTTGAAGCAGCAAGAGTGCAAGGATAATTAATTTCAGATTCTTATTTAAGAATGTCGAAAATCGTGTAAGATATTCCGTGGCCATACACCTCCATGTAAGTCCTATTTAATCCTTGAACGTAAGACAAGTCATAGCCATAAGGTTCTTTGCAAAGACTTAGGTTGCCAAGCAAGTAGTAATTTTTGGTCTCGTTTAAGATATTAAATTTGCGCATGAATGACGAATTAAAAACATAAGCAGGCTCGCCAACGTTTTTGAAAAATAGCAGTCTATACCCTTCGTTAATTCTCTTGTTAATTAGATTTTCATGGGGATACGGCTCTGCCTTGACGCCAAGATAATTGACATAGACCCAGGCATTGCTTGAGACCATGCAGTTGTCAAGGTCTTTTAATGCGCTTGCGTATATGTTGGCATCAACAAAATCAAGATATGCGCTGTAAAGAGGAAGGAAAATCAAGGCAAGCGCAAAAAGAGAAGGCGGCAGGATTTTATTTGCCCATTCATATGATTGGAAAGCTTTTGTGATAAAGTATGCTGTTGGCAAAATTGCAACAAACAAGTAACGGGATGTTCTTAACGGGATTCTTATAAAGGAATAAATTTCAAAAATTAAGGAGAAAAGCAAGACTAAATCTATTGTGGAAATCTTTTTTGGTTTTTTAAAGGTAAGAAACAGTCCGATTGGAAGAGGAATAAGCAAGTAACTCCAAAATTCAAGGAATTCAAAGGGGCCAGGCATTTTCCACAAATATCCGCGAAATCCTATGTTGTTCGCATATTGGTCTATAATGCTGAATAAAGGGTCGCCAAATTTAAAGAAATTAAACAAAAGCCATGGGGCAATTGTCAAAGAAGCAATTAAAAAAACATAGATTGCTGGTTTTAATTTTCTTTTAAATAAGATTGCAATGAAATACGAAATGTTTGTGTAACGCGCAAGAGCTGCTAGACCAAGAAAAAATCCTGCCTTTTTGTCATCGTCAAAGTAAGCAACAAATAATTGAATTAGTGAAAGAGAAAGCAATTCTGTTCCTGCAAAAAAACTTGTAACTAAAAAATAAGGTGTGAGTGAAACTGCGTAAAAAAGATTTAAATTTAGTTTATAGCGCTTGCACAATTTGTAGCAAGAAAAAAGATGGATAAAAGAAACAAAGACAATGTAAGGATATTCGCTTAAAAAAATCATAAGAATGCTTGCAAGCGGGGGGCGCAGCGGCTCAAAATATGTTTTAAACCCAGACAAATAATATCTGGCGTTAAGAACATATGCACAAAAATCCCATGAAAGACCGCTTGAGTGCTGAATAAAAAAGATTGTTAATGAGAATAAATAAAGGCATATGACAAAAGCGTAAGGTTTTATTTTTTTTATCATATGCTAAACCTCAGTTTTAAAAGATTAAAAATCATTTTAAGCATTGATTTTACTTTTAAGTGGGAGCCTGAAACTTCGTGCCAAGTAACAGGAAGTTCAGCAACTTTAAATCCCATGCGCAGTGCAGTGTGTAGCAATTCTACGTCAGTTTCCCATCCGCGCGTCCTGATGCGAGGGATTATTTTGTTAATAACTTCTCTTTTAAAGACTTTAAAACCGCATTGGGTGTCTCCAAAAGGGAGACCGTACAATATGCGTATGTATAAATTGAAAAGGCGGCTGTAAATTTTTCTTAAAAGAGTTCTTTTAACAACAGAACCGCGGGCAGTTCTTGAGCCAATGACAATGTCTGCAGATTTTATGAGTCTAAAGCCGTTTTTGATATCGTCTAGAGTTACTGGAAGATCTGCATCAACAAAGCCAACATATTCGCCTTTAGCATTCCTAAATCCAAGAATCACTGCTGCCCACTTGCCTTTTCTAACAACTGGTTTAATTAAGCGGATGTTTTTGTTTGATTCTTTAAATTCACGAACTATGTCTGCAGTCCTGTCGTCACCGTCAACAACAAATATGAGTTCAAAGTTTTTTAGTTTCAATAAGCTCTTGATTGTGCCCCTAATGCGCTTTTCTTCATTATAAGCAGGAATCACAAGAGAGTTCATTTAAAATAAGAATACATAATAAAGATTTTTAAAGATAACTTGAATTATTCAAGTCCATGTTAGATATTAAATTATTTAGAGAACAGCCTGAATTAATTAAAGATAATTATAAGAAAAGAGGAGATCCTGAGTTACTAAAAAAAGTTGATGAAGTAGTAAAAATGGACAAAGAATGGAGGTCTTCATTAAAAAAGCTTGAGACGCTGCGGCACAAGAGAAATGTTGCCTCAATAATGGTTTCAAAATTAAAAGGAAAAGAAAAACAAGAAAAAATTAAAGAAGTAAAAAAAGTAAATGATGAAATTGATAAATTAGAAAAAAAGGTGAACAAATTAAAAGAAGATATTAGGAAATTATTATTAAAACTTCCAAATTTAATCCATGAATCAGTGCCTTATGGCAAGGATGACGAAGACAACGTCCCAATAAAGCACTGGGGCAAAATAAGGAAGGATTACAAGCCTAAAAGTCATGTTGACATATTGGAAGAGTATGATTTAGGAGATATTAAAAAAGCAAGCGAAATTTCAGGAGCAAGATTTTATTACTTAAAGAGGGATTTAGTAAAACTTGATTACGCATTGCAGATGTATGTGCTGGACTTTCTAGAAAAGAAAGGATTTATTTTAATTGAACCGCCAGTAATGATAAGAAGAAAACCGTATGAAGGGGTAACAGACCTCTCGGACTTTGAAGACGTAATGTACAAGATTGAAGATGAAGACTTATACTTAATTGCTACAAGCGAACATTCAATAGCCCCATATCACATGAATGAGGTGATAGATAGAAAGAAGCTTCCATTAAAGTATGCAGGCATAAGTCCATGTTTTAGGAAAGAAGCTGGAGCTCACGGAAAAGATACTAAAGGAATATTTAGAGTTCACAGATTCAACAAAGTAGAACAGTTTGTGTTCTGCAGACCAGAAGACAGCTGGAAAATACATGAAGAATTATTGAAGAATGAAGAGGAAATATTTCAGTCATTAGGCATTCCATACAGAGTTGTAAATATTTGCACAGGCGACTTGGGAATAGTTGCTGCAAAAAAGTATGATATAGAAGCGTGGTTTCCTGTTCAGAAAAAATATAGAGAAGTTACATCATGCAGTAATTGCACAGACTATCAAGCAAGGCGATTAAATATTAAATACATTAATGAAAAAGGTGAAAAAGAATACGTGCATACGTTAAATGGAACTGGCATAGCAACAAGCAGAGCAATTGTTGCAATAATAGAAAACTTCCAAAATCCTGACGGCTCAATAAACATACCAAAAGTATTGTGGAAGTACATGAACGGCCAAAAGAAAATAAAACCAAAGGTAAAGATTTAAAAGGAGAACTCTTTAATTCTATCGATGGAAAAATATTTGCCAGATACAAGCGTAGTAATAGAAGAAATATTGTCAAAACAAGTTGCTGAAGGAAAGATAAAAGGAAGAATTTTAATTCCTAATGCAGTTGTTGCTGAATTAGAGCACCAAGCAAATACTGGGCAAGAAATAGGGCTGATCGGATTAGAAGAGATAAAGAGATTAAGAGAGTTAAGTGAAAAAGGAAAAATAGAATTAGAATTTGTTGGGGACAGACCTGATGCTTCTCAAATAAAATACGCAAAAAAAGGAGAAATAGACGCAATGATAAGAAAGCTTGCATTTGAAAATAATGCGACTTTAGTGACTGGGGATTTGGTGCAGGCAAGAAGCGGCGAAGCTTTTGGAATAAAAGTAATATATTATGATTTAAGAAAGATAAAGAAGAAGTTGGGGATAAGCAGGTTCTTTACAAAAGACACAATGAGCATTCACTTAAAAGAAGGGGTTAGGCCAATGGCAAAAAAAGGGGCTCCAGGCGTGTGGGAGTTTGTTGAGATAAGAAAAAAGAAGTTGAAAAGAGAAGAAGTTGAAAGTTATGCAAAGGAGATAATGGAAGCTGGAAGAATACCTGAATACGGATTCATAGAAATTGACAGAAAGGGGAGCACTATAGCGCAGATAGGAAAATACAGGATTGTAATAACAAAACCGCCGTTTAGCGAGGGCTGGGAGATAACAGCAACAAGACCAATAAGGGAGATGGAACTAAAAGACTACGGCTTGCCAAAAAAACTGCTAAAAAGATTGGATGAAGAAGCGTCTGGAATAATAATAAGTGGAAGTCCTGGAGCTGGAAAAACAACGTTTGCAGAAGCGCTGGCAAGGCATCATCAAAGAAAAGGAAGAATAGTAAAGACCATTGAGGCGCCAAGAGACCTGCAGCTGCCAGAAGAAATAACACAGTACTCAAAGACTCTGTCAAGTACTGGAGAACTGCAT
Source organism: Candidatus Parvarchaeota archaeon (assembly GCA_017608505.1). Lineage (GTDB taxonomy): Archaea > Nanobdellota > Nanobdellia > WJKC01 > WJKC01 > JAFCFT01. The sequence goes on from JAFCFT010000005.1 coordinate 6,812, forward strand.
GACATATTGCTGCTAACAAGGCCTGATTATACAATATTTGATGAAGTAAGGACAACAAGCGACTTTAAATTGTATGCTGATTTAAGATTAGCAGGCATAGGGTTAATTGGGGTTTTGCATGGCACAAGCGCAATTGACAGCATTCAAAGGTTTTTAGGAAAAATAGAGCTTGGAATGGTGCCAAGCATCATTGACACAATAATTTTTATTGACAAAGGAAATGTTGCAAAAGTTTATTCAATGAAAATGGTTGTCAAAGTGCCGACAGGAATGTACGAGTCAGATTTGGCAAGGCCTGTTGTGGAAGTTAGAGATTTTTTGACAGGAGAGTTAGAATATGAAATGTACACATACGGCGAGCAAACAGTCGTCATGCCAGTCAGGCATAAGAAAAAAATAAAATTTAAGGAATTTGAAAGCGAAATAAGGGCGCTTGTAAAAAAGCCTGAAATTGAAGTGATAGATAACAGTGTTGTAATAAAAGTTAGCAAAGCGCAAATTAAAAGACTATTGGGAAAAAAGGGTGAAAGAATAAGAAGGCTGGAGAAAAAATACGGAGTAAGCATTGAGGTTATAACAAAATGAAAAAAGTTGTTCTTGTTACTGGAACGCCAGGAACAGGGAAAACAAGCGTTGCATTAGGATTATCAAAATATTTTGGATACGAGTATATTCATATTGGAGACCACAGAGAGTATGTAAGCGAAGTTGTAAAAGGAGTTAAGATAATTGATATTGACAAGATGATTGCGTGGATAAAAGCAAGGCAGGAAAAAAGTGAAAGAGTGTTGGTCATAGATTCGCATTTAAGCCATCATTATCCAAAAGAACTTACAGAAATTTGTTTTGTGTTAAGGTGCGACCCTGCGGAATTAAGATTAAGATTAAAAGAAAGAGGGTACAATGACAAGAAAATAAATGTAAATTTAGAAGCAGAAGCCATGGATTTGATACTTCAAGAAGCTTTAGAAGAAGGGCATACAGTTCATGAAATAAATACAACGCATAGGGATGTAAAGTCAAGTGTTTGGGAAGCAGTTAAAGTGTTAGAAAAAAGTTTAAAGCCAAGTTATGGAAAAGTTGATTTTAGTTACTATTTAGAGAAAAATGATTGAGGTGCTGCTTGCTCCGCTAATTGGCTTGGCAATCGGCGCTATTGCCGGGCTTGTGCCAGGACTGCATCCAAATACATTAATACCAATAATAGCAGGATTGTCTTCTGTCATAGACCCGTTAGGATTTGGCGTTTTAGCAGTAAGCATTGGCATAGCATCTAATTTTTTTGAATTCATAAAAACAACGTATTTTAGCGTGCCTGATGAAGGAAGCGTGCTTGCAGCACAGCCAGTGCATGAACTGCTGTTAGAAGGCAGAGGATTAGAAGCTGTGCGGCTGCTGTGCACAGGCGCTTTAGGCGCAGTATTTATTGCAAGCATTGTGCTTTTGCCTTTGTATTATGTGATACCTATAATATACACATATGTAAAAGGATATGTTCCAATGATTTTGGCTTTAATTAGCGCGCATTTTATTTTAAGGGAGAAAAAAAGAATAGGGTGGGCAGCGCTTGTTTTCTCAATGGCTGGATTGGTTGGATTTGTTGTTTTAAAAAATGACTTAATGAGCGAGCCGCTTTTATCAATGCTTGCTGGATTTTACGGGGCGAGCGCATTAATAGACAATGTAGGGAAAGATGTGCAAATACCAGGACAATTAAGAAAAGTGGCGGTTGACGCTGATAAGAAAATGATTTTTGGCGGCGTTGCAAAAGCAATATTTGCAGGAAGCATAATAACTGTTGTGCCAGCAGTTGGGCCTGCTCAAGCAAGCCTCCTGGCAAACGAGGCAAGCAAATTAAAAGATAAAAGAGAATACTTAGTGACAATTGGAGGGGTTAACACTGCTGACGTAATATACTCATTGATAGCTTTAATGACAATAAACAAGGCAAGGTCCGGGCTTTTAGAGCTTGTAAAGAAAAATGCTGGATTTGAAATAAGCGGGTATTTGATTATGATTTTAAGCGCAGTAATTGTAGGGATTACGAGTTATTTTTTAGTGATTAAGGCGGCAAAAGCGATAAACAAGAAGATAAGCAGAGTAGATTATTCAAAATTTAGTGTTTGCGTGCTTGTGTTTATGTGCATCTTAGTAGCAGTTATAAATGGAATTGTTGGGTTGCTTGTTTTTGCAATATGCGCTTACATAGGAAGGATTACTATTAAAAAGAAGGTAAATAAAAGCCACTTGTTAGCCTGTCTTGTAGTGCCAACAATAAGTTATTATTTATAAGAAAGAGAGCTGAAGGGATTTTTAAGGAGGAGTCTAGCATTTGCCAGATTTTTTTCTGCAGTCAATGCATATCCTCCTTATAGACCCTTTAAAAGCGTCTCTTTCTTTGCCAACGCCGCAACAGCGACATCGGATGTAGTAGGTTTCAAATTCGCGTCCAAGCATTTTACCCCCTCCTTTCCCCTATAAAAGTTGTGAGTAAAAAGTTAGAAAACAATTAAGGTTTTTAAAGGTAACGCTTTTATAGGAAATTTATTTAAAAAATGAGTCAAGGCTTGTTTGTTTAAATGTATCCCAGCCAAACAACGCTTCAATTCTGTGTTTCAGGATTTCTAGGCTTTGTTTAATGTATGGGTCAACGCCGTGGTTTTCTGCCAATTTTATGCTTGGTTCTAAGTATTTTGTAACAGTGCCTTGAGACACAGTAAGCAATAATTTCCCGTTGCACGCAGTGCACCTTCCAATAAGAGGAACGCGCCTGTATTTAGCATTGCACTCCACGCATCTAAATGACTGATTAGTGAATCTGCGAAGATTTCCTTTTATGTCTCTTAAAAAGTGCTTGTTAATTATTAATGAAGCAACATCAGACTCATTAACAGCGCATGATTTCATGGCCAAGTCCATTTGGGCAGCAAGTTTATCCATCATTGTTTCAAGGCTTTTGTATGAAGTTACCCTAACGCCGTTGTTAATATTGTCAAGAGGGTGTGTAAAACCAAAGTCATAATATTGCTCTGGCTTGCCAAGAAAATCCTCAACACGTTTAACGCATTTAATACTCCATGGGTCTGCAAAATCAAGAGTTGCTTCATAAAATTCTTTGGGATACACCCAAGACCTGTCAAAATCGTACACTTCATCGTCCACTTCTAGCGGATTAAGATTTGTAGTGATGACTAAAGGCGCGTCCATTGCCCTTCCCCCGCGCTTATCAGGAAGATATTGTCTTGAAAAGTTAAGCAAAGCGTCCATTAAAAGCATGATTGCTATCTCATCTCCGTCACATTGTGGAGAATATATGCCGTTTGCTAAAACAATATGGTTATCTGTTACGTTTAATGAGTAAGTTTTGGCATTGTTGCGCAAAATTGTTATTGTCTTAACAGGGTCATAATAAAAGTTGTCTTCTTCCTTTAGATTAAATTTAGTATATTTAGAAATATTAACTGCTTTTTTTAATTGTTCTTGTTTTTTCTTAAGGGTAAAGCCTACCTTTTTAAAAAAAGCTTTAGCATGTTTGCTTGATATTTTTAGTCTATAATATGTAGTTTCTTTTGGTTTTTTTCCGCGAGTTATATAAAATTCCTGAATAACTTTGCCTCCTTTTGTAGTTTTAATATATTTCCTTGCAAATATGCCTAAGCGCAGCAATAAAAATTCTAGATCTGCAATTAAACCTTCACTAACAGAGTCGCAAACAACAGCCCTGCTTTGGATGTCAACGCCGCCATCTCCAGAAAAATATGCTGCAAGCAAAATTTTTATTTTGCTTTCTGGCAATGAAAGGATAAATGAAGGAATTCTTTTTTTGTAAGCATTAGAACCGCAGCATAGCATGTTATTAAATATACAATAAATAAGACGTGAAGAGCATGTTAAAGATGAATTGTTTTTGTTAAAATATGGCTTTATGTTGAAAAGCTTTGAGCAAATTTGTTTTACATCTTTTTTCATTTCGTCTTCATAAGTTGCAAAACAAACTTGAAAGCATCTGTTACCTTTTCTGCAGTGGCCCTCTGATAAGTAGTATCCAAGAAGGCGCAAGAACTCATTATTAATATTTAATTTAATAGGAATAGAAATTTTGCGTCTTTTTAGTCCAATTTTGGCATGCTCTGGAAGATCTTTTAAAGACATGTTGTTGTTTTCAAGGATTTTTTTAACAAGCAATAATGGAAAACTGTCTCTAAAAAGATAATTGGCAATTTGTTTTTTATTAGTTATTAGCGGTCTAATGAATGGCTTGATGTTTCTTATCATGATTTCATTTTTCAGAGGAGAATTCAGTAATTCTTCTGGCAAAAATAGAAATTTTATGTCCTTAACAGGTATTTCTATTTTCTTTGGGATTGGAAGGCAATCCCCTTCTTTTAATTCAAGGGCTTTTTTAATGCCTTTGTCAGTTTTGAATTTATGATAAGGAGTAACTGTTAAAGTTCTGCCAGTGCTTGTTGTCACTTTAATTAAATGGTCTCGAATGGTGTGGATGGTAAATTCCTTTACATTGTTTGCGGCATGTTTAAATGGAAGAGTTTGGATTCCATTTACTTTAAATCCAATAGTGCCAAAATCATCAACAATGCTTTTTTTAACGTTTTTAAATGATTTAATATAATCACCAAGTTTGCTAATGTGCCAATATTTACCATCAAAAAAAGGAATATATGTGTCGTATGCGAAGCAGTCCCTTCTGCAGCCAGCGTGCAAGTATGGGTGCGCAATTAAAGCTTGGACTTTTGAAAATCCTATGATTCTTCCAACTATGCCTGCGCTTGTGTGCGGAGCCAAGCAGATTACGAGCTTGCCGATTAAATCGTTTTTAGAAGTTACATTGTAGTAAGGTTCTAAGTGATAGAATTTAACAAGAAGTTCGTCAACAAAATTAGCAATGTTAATTAAGTGCCTGCTCATGTCAGCTCCTGGAAATTCTTTGCATTCGCCAACTATTACGTCTTGAGGCATTAATTCTAGAATTTGGTCTTCGCTTGTAAGCTCATTGCCGTAAATGTCTTTTGTATAGCCAAGTTCTTTTAATTTTGAAATGCTGGTCCCAATTTCTTTTGGCTTAAAGTGAGTTATTGCAAGCTCTGTAAAGTCAAGCCTAATTGTTGCATCTTTGTTAACATAAACGCCATGCTTTGCTCTTAAGATTCCTTTTTCAAGAGGTTCTGGAAAGTGCGTTTTGTTGCTGGTCCCTCTAACGCCTTTTACAAGAGGAGGCATTTGCATAGACAGGTTTCTTAAAGCGCAGTTTATATAGTGTTTGATGTCTATTCTTTGTTTAGAAAAAGAAGTGCACTTCGTGTTGCAGTGAGTGGGGGTCATAACTTCTCTTTTGCATTTTTTGCAGATATAGTAGTGATTTGTTTTTGAACCGCAGACTTCGCAAACAGAAAGAATTGTTTTTCTATTGCATTTTGGACATAACATTAATGGAAAATCTCCTTCGACAAAACCAACTTCATAAGCTGCGTTAAATGAACGAAGTCTGCCGCCTTCTTTCCCAACAGGAAACATAACATGCGGCGTGCCTTTAAGAGTTCTAAGCTTTGCTTTTTCTGGCCTGCCCATGCGGGCGCCAATAAAAACAGGGGCTTTATCCATTATCTTTATGCCTGCGCATTTTGAAAGTTCTGAAAAAATGTCATCAGATTTTCCTTCATATTTTGAAAGCGCAAGTTTAAGTCTTTTATAATCAAGTTCGTCAATAATTAATTTGTCTCCAGAAACTTTGTGAGGCACGCCAAGAAGTGAAAGTTGTCTTTTTAATGATATTGGCATTTGAAGGGAAAGATTTTTTGCAACTGCAAGCAAGTCTGACTTATCTTGATTGTAAAAAAACAGGTGGTCTGGATGCAGAGGTATGCCATACTCTTTAGAAAGTTTCAAGGCTTCTTCAAGATCTGGAGTGCAAGTAAAAGGATTGTTAATTAATTCGTCAATTCTTTTTTTGTTAAAGGACTTGTATCCTTTCTCTTGAACAGCGCTTTTAAGGTCTAAAACCCACCACTCAGGAACATAAGGGCTTGGAACTAATTTGTGGCCATGTTCTTTAAAAGCCCCGAAGTTGATGAGAATGTCGCCTAAATAAATTATTCTTTTAATTTTGTTTTTTACTTCTTCTGCTTTTTCAGAAGTGTTGATTTTAAGAACTGTCCCATCAGCAAGCTCAACAATTGGGCCGTCAATAACTTCACAAGGCGTGACAGTGCATCCTTTGCCTGGGAGCTCTATTTTTAATTGGGTTCCGATTGCTAGAAAATCATTGCAAATCTTCATTGTTGCTGGATTAAAACCCATGCATTCATGACCCATGAAGCGCGTACGGCCGTATCTAAGTCTAAAGCCGCCCCTTCGCAATGGATAAGAAAAAATTGGCCTTCCTGCAACAGCATCTTGAATAAATTTGAAATTTGGAGTTAATTTTGCGTCAGTAGTTTCTTCTTTCTTATCTTTTTTTGTCCAAATGCGCTTTTGTATATCTAAAAATTCTTTAATCCAAGACCATTCCTTAAAGTCAAAGGAGTCTCCCCAACTCTTTAACTTTTTGTAAATTTTTCCTGCTTTTTGGGCAACGCCTTCGCATAAAACAAGGCACATGCCGCCCCTAATTTGATTTGTTTCTACCCGCTCTAGGTCTTTGCGATTAGAAACGTCAAATGTTGTTGTGGGGTCTCCAGAAACCTCAACACCTATGTGTTTTACAAGAAAGGACAGCTCTTCATTAGACGGATAGTACTGAAGCCTTGAAACCCTTGAATGATAGTCAGAACATTCGTATATGTAACGTTCTACTTCCTCTTGCCTTATATCGTATTTAGCATAGCCAAATTTGTATCTAAGGTAGTCAGCAATTAATACAGATACTGCTGCAGCAGTCCCTCCAGCAGCCCTTATTGGGCCTGCGTAATAAATTGCTAAATAGTCTTTGCCATCAGATGTTTTCTTTATTTTTAATTCGACAAAACCCTCTAACGGCGCTGAAACTGTGCCTAAAGTAATATATGCAAGACCAAGCCTAAGTCCTGTTTCCAATGCTTTTTCTTTTGAATTAAAATTACAAAATTTGCCTGAAGCAACTTCATAAGCAATTGTTAAGGCAACCCTAAAATCTCCTGCTTCATACTCTTCTTCTAATTTCATTATTCTTTCTGGAATTCCTTTTCCAAGAATTTCTGGTGCAACAGCTCCGACAAGGCTTACACATCGCTCTGCTTTGTTTTTGGCAACAGGAATGTCAACTTTTAATTCCGGGTCTTTTCCTTGGCTTCTTGCTGTGTTTGCTATTTTATATGCTTTGGCAACTTGCTTGTTCAATATGCTGAAATAAGAGTTAATTTCCATCACGCAAATACAAGAAATATGGATTAAAAAAGATTAGTGAATTGCAAGCAATAATAATGGAAAATGGGCGCGCGCATTCGCCAGTGTTTAAATTTAAAAGAATGTTTTATGTTGTGTGCATTTGATTGGTGTTAAGTGGAGCGGATTTAATCCAAGTTTGCTGACAGACAAAGGGCAGATTCAATTAAAAGTTGGCTTAAAGTTAAATTATAGGAAAGGAAAAAGATTTTGCATAGGAACAAAAGACAAGCCGTGTCCAAAAAGAAGTGAAGCAACAGGCATCCAATGCGCTGAATGCAGAAAAAAAGACAAGTTTAATGAGTGTGTAAAATGCACTGGGCTGGATTGCAAAGGTTCAAAAGATTCAAGAGAATTTTGTTATAATAACAAATTTTATACATACTTGGTTAATTTTGGAGACATTGTAAAAGTAGGAGTTTGTTATCATAAAAGGGCTCAAGAAAGGTGGATTGAACAAGGAGCTGACAATGGAAAAATAATATATGAAGGAAATGGAAAAGAAGCAAGGTTGTTTGAAACTAAATTAAAGAAAAAATACAAAGATAAAGTTTACATTAAAGAAAAAGTTGCTGAGTTGATGAAGAATAAAAATCCAATTGGTGGCGTGAACTTAAGAAAAAACTATCCTGGAATTAAAAATTTAGCTAAATTTAAAAATAAGAAATTAGGCGAGTTAAACGGGGTTGTTTTGTGCATTAAAGGTCCTCTTTTAATACTTGACAAGGGGTGGGTTAATTTAAATGAGATGATTGGGTATGAATTTCATGAAGAGTAAAATTTTTATATAAAAAATTTTGAAAAAAGCTTATGTTAGAAGAAATTTTACAATATGTTGAGAGTAAGAAAATAGAAGAAAAGCCAAGGATTATTATTGAAGGAAATAAAAAGTGTGGAAAATTGGCAATTGGAAAATATGTTTGCAAAGTTCTAAGTAAAGGAGGATACAAACTTGAATTTATTGATGTGTGCAATGTTATGAGAAAGCTTTCTAAAGAAAAGAAAACAAGACCGCACAAATTACATGAAATTTGTCTTGAAGAAATGCGCAATAAAGATTACGAAGTAATGAAAAGAATAGTTGCTGGGAATGTGGTGTGTATCAGCAGAATTATGGGAAGTTTATGTTACGCGCTTAATGTGCCTGCATATAAAATTTATGTGTTTAATAAAAACGCATGCAATGAATACAGCGATAAAGAGATATGCAATAAATATGGAATTGAATTTAATCCAAAAAAGACGCATGATTTGTATATTGAATTTAAAAAGCATGAATTTTGGAAATTAAAAAAGAAAGTAATGATGTCTGTAGAAAATTATTTAGAAGGTTTTTTAATTTAAAAAATTAAGAATTTTAGTTTTTCTTGTTTTAAAATTAAAAATAGGCACTCTTCCTGGCTTAGGATTTACGCCTACTCGCTTCATAAAGTCTGATTGCGCCTGAAAGCAAGAGGTGTTCATAGTAATTACGCCTTTATATTGGCTGACTGATGACTGATGAATGTGGCCAGTAGCAAATATGTCTGGAATTTTATCAATAATTAAGTGGTTGTCGCTTAAAGAAGGAGCTATTAAAGTCGAGCCGTGTGTTGGGCACAAATGTCTTTTTTTTAATAAAAATTCCATAATTAGGTCTGGTCTTTCATATCCTGTTTTTCTTAAAAATGGAACATTATGAACAAAAAAGTCAAAACTGTTGCCATGATACATTAATACGTCGTAGCCTTCAAAAGAGTGCGAATATCCAACATTTACGTAGCTTGGGTTTGAAACTGAAATAACGTTTGGAAGGCTGTTTATTGGTGCAGAATAATCATTATTTAATGGCTGTTGGGGCAAAGCAAGTCTCAATGCATCATGGTTTCCAGGACATATTATTATTTTAATGTGTTCTGGAACTTGTTTTAAATATGAAGCAACAAGTTCGTACTGTTTGTAAACATCTTTAATGTCTAATTCTTCCTCTTGGCCAGGATAAACCCCAACACCATCAACAAGGTCGCCAATAAAAAACAAGTAACGCACTTTGTTTGCAATGTTTTTTTGCTCATCATTGCCATTTTTGCAATTTAACCAGTCTATGAATTTTTGAAAAACGTCGCTTAAGAAAATGTTGCTTCCTGCGTGTGTGTCGCTAATAAAAACTGCATTAATGTCTTCAGAACATTTTTTTATTGGTTTTTGGGGCACATCAGGAAATACAATATTGTTTACAAAAAACCATCTTCCGTTTTTTGTTAGATTTAAGCCGATAACTTCATCTTCAACAAGTTCGCTTGTTAAATTTATAAGCGGGCCATTTTTGCTTACTATGACTTTTAGAGAGCCTGTTTGATCTTCAACATCTAAAATTACGTTGCCGCTGCCTGTTTCATGAAATTCATTTACAATGCCGATGACAGAAAAATTTGTTAAATTTATGCTGTTTGCTTTGTTGATGCTGACAATTGAAGACAATTCCGGTCTATTTTGAAGGATTTTTTTTAGTTTTTCAAATCTTGAATTGTAAAAACTAATAAAGTGATTTATGTCTCTTGACTCGTTAGTTAGTTCATAATTTTTTAAAATTTTTACAAAAGGTATATTGGGTTTTGAAGCTGTGTTGAGATATTCTTTGTAAATGTTTGTGTTCACTAAGTCAAGCGAAGGATATTTTGTTTTAACAAAAGAAAGAAAATCATCAACATTGCTTTTAAATGATTTTATTAAGTCAGGACTAACTAAATAGCCGTGCTCTCCAAATTTGCTGATTAATTCGTTCATAGATTTAAGCTGAAATCCCTATTTTTTCATCTAAAAAAACTTTGATTTTGTCAAGATTTGTTTCACTGACACTCACACTTAATTCTCTTGTTCTCCCATACCTGCCTTTGCTTACGACTTTTGCATTGAAAAGACCAAGCATGTCAAGCTCTGAAATCAAATCAGAAACTCTTCTTTGAGTTAGGATTTTGCTTCCAACTTTTTTACAAATTTCAGTGTAAACGTCAAAAAGCTCCCCTGTATAAATTGGAGGCGGTTTTGTTTCTTGAATAACAAGGCCTGAGTAAAAAACAAGTTGGCTTTGATAAGGCAAATGTTTTATAACTTCAAAAACGCTGTCGCTTTCAATTTTTTCTTCTGCAGAATCAACATGTTTTTCTAAAACTTGGTCGCTTCCTTCGCGCTCTGCTAGTTCGCCTGCAACCCTTAAAAGATCTAAAGCTCTTCTAGCATCCCCGTGCTCTCTTGCAGCGTATGCAGCGCATTTACTTATAACTTCTTCTGAAATTACATCTTGCGCAAAAGCAACATTTGCTCTTTCAGTTAAAATGTCTTTTATTTGAAGAGCATCATAAGGTGGAAAAACAAGCTCTTCTTCACTTAAACTGCTTTTAACTCTTGGGTCTAAGTTGTTCTTAAACGTTACATCGTTTGAAATGCCTATGAAAGACACTTTAGCATTGTCCAACTCTTGATTAATTCTTGTAAAGTTGTATAAAACCTCGTCACCACATTTTTTAACAAGATTGTCTATTTCGTCAAGTATAATTATGATGATTTGGCGTTTGTCATCTATGCTGTTAAAAAAAGCTTTGTAGACTTCATTTGTTGGAAGCCCTGTCATTGGAACTTCAGTGCCAACTTCACGGCATAATTGAGCAATAAGCCGGTATTCAGTATCAGCAACGCGTTTTAAATTGCAGTTGATGTAAATGACTTTTAAAGGAATTTCTTTTTTAATAGCAGTAGCTTCCAGTTGTCTTGCAATATGTTGAACAACACAAGTCTTTCCAGTGCCTGTTTTCCCGTAAATAAATATGTTTGAAGGCCTTTCAAGCCTAAGGCAAGGCGCTAAAATTTTTGCCAAAGTGTTTATTTGTTCGTCTCTGTGGGGTATGTTTTTAGGCGTATAGCGAATTGTTAAGGCGTCTTTATTAATAAAAATGGATTTCTTGTTTAAAAAATCTTCAAATATATTTTGCAGACTAACTTGATCCCCCATCACAAATAATTCCAAATGAAATGACCCTTATAACATTTTCTTTTTTTAAAACAACACACAGACACCTTTGCTTCTCATGGAAGTAAAACGCTTCATGTGGAAGTTTCGAATTTGGAAAAGGAGCGCAGAATGGGGTTCTTTTTTGAAAAGAAAATTTTTTTCTATATAGAAAATAATTATTGTATTATACAACAAACAACCCCAAAACAAACGCAAATACAAACAAAAACTCCACATGAAATTTTCTTCTTTATTATATTTTACATTTTTTTATTTATTTTTATTTATTTTTCTTGCTCCACAAGAAATTAAGGGGTCTTTTTAGTTTTTTCATCTTAATTCCATATGAAATTAAGGGGTCTTTTTTGTTTTAGAAACTTTGTTTTTTCCACATTTCCATAAGAAATAAAAGGGTCTGTGTCTTCTAAATCTTTGTGAAATGCATTGTTTTTTTATTATTGTCTTTGCTTTTGCTAACTCCTTCTTTTGCTTGTATTGTTGATTCTGTTTTAATTTCAAATGTAAATGTTTCATTTTACAATCTTCAACTTGCTTTGCTTAAAAATGCAAGATATAATTATTTTGACGGAAAATATGTTTATCTTTTTTCTTTAAGTAACTCAAACATAGGTGTTAGGCTTACAAACAACACTATTGAATTTGCAGTTCTTAAAAGCTCTAACATTTCTTATAAAGAAGTCAATTGGTCTTTTATTTTAAACCAAGAATTGTTTTGGCTTTTAAACAACTCTGTAATTAATCTCTCTTCTTCCATACTCAATAATATCTCAAGCAAAGGCTGTTGTCACATTTATTTTTACACAAACAATACTTTAATCGAAGCGTTTCCAAGATGTTCTGAAGAATCTTTTGCAATACCTCTTATAAATTCAAATCTTTCTTTAATAGGTGTTTTATTAAGTGTTTTGCCTTCTATTTTGCTTTGTTTTTATTTTGCGCGAAAAAACAAAATTTATTGGCAAGCTTTTTTTCTTGGATGTCTTGGGTGGTTTATTGCATCTTTTAGAAGCATCTTTATTTTTTCAATTCAAAACACATATTTTTTAATTTTTATTTCATCTGTTTTGGCTGGAGTTTTTGAAGAGTCAATACGTTATTTGTTTTTTAAATGCACAAACCAACCAAAGAAAAATCCTTTATTGTTTGGTCTTGGGTGGGGTTTTTTTGAAGCATTGCAAATTTTTGCTTTAACAATATTGATGTATGTTTTTTTAAATCAGCCAGTATCTTTTACAAATTCTCTTATTGGCGCTTTTGAAAGAAATACAGCAACAATTTTTCATGTTTCTATGTCATTTTTTATATTCAAAGCACTTAAAAATAAGAAATTTCTTTGCTTTGCAATTTTTTCACATTTTATTTATGATTTTTTCGCAACTTATTCTTACTTAATTTTAAACTTTGATGTATTGTTTTTAGAATTGCTTTTATTTATAATTTCTTTAATATTCCTTTATTATTCACTAAGACTAAACAAAAAATTACTTAAGAAAATTTTTTATTGAATCTATTTTTTTAACATACTCATCAGGGTCTTTTAGCTTTGTTCTGCACCAATTTATTAATTTATCGCACTTAATTAATATTTTTTCAGCTTCAACGCCTTTTGCGCGCCTTGCCTTTTCTTTTAATTCTTTATAATATTTTTGAATCTCTTTACTCCAATCGTATTTTACTTCTCTTTGTTTTTGTTTTATTTTTGAGGCGACTTGCATGTCCTCGCTTGCAAGTATGGCGTACGGCCCAAGCGCATAATATACCCTTTCAGTTTCGTCCCCCCAACTATAAACTCCTAATTCTCTCTTGACTTTAACAACATTAAACTCGCCAAGTTCAACGCCTTTTTTAAGGTTATAATATATTATCCTAGATGTTACATCCCCATACAAATCCTTATATAACTTATATATTTCATAACCATAACTCAACCCTATTTTGTTTATTATTGCAGTAATCCTCTCCCTTATCTTTGACTTCTTTGGCCTTCCTCTCATAACTTTAAAATTAAAATAATCTTATCTTATAAATTTTAGTAATAAAATACGCTGTTATTAATCATGCTTGCATTTACTCCGTTAACACTGCTTTCAATTATTTGAGTTACATATATGTATACATTAGGAAAATAGCTAAATATCATAAGAATGATGCCTGCTAAAATTGCTAAAGGCAACACTATTATTGCAAGCGCAGACCTTAAATAGCTTATCTTGTGCTTTATTGCGCCGCCAACAACAATTAAATATGCGCTGTAAATCCACAACACCCAATTTAAAACAGGCGCCCAAATAAACAACATATACGGCGCGCTTCCATATACAAGCACGCTGAAGCTCTCTTCAAATGTGCCTTGCCCCCCAAATATTTTCCACATAAAATACAAAATTAAAGCAGCAACTCCAAACAAAACAATGCTTACAATATATGCTGGAACCCCCATCACAAAAACCATTTCTATGGGAAATCCCAACATTACGTACTGAGTGATTCTAAATATTAAAGGCACTGTTAAAATTACAGCTAAATATATTCCTGTTTCATTTAAATCGTCTTTATTTTTCTTAAAGAACTTTTTAGGGTCAGCTATTAGTGCTCTTGTTTTTTTGTATATTGTGTTTTTTAAAAAATCATGGCACATTTATCCTTATAATGAATAACCTATTTATTTATTTAATCATTATATCTTTTTATGGACCTTTTAGACAAAAGAATTGCACAAGCTTATAAATACAATGTAAAAGACGTCTTGGAAGCGCTAAAAACTTCAAAGCACGGACTTTCTACGCATGAAGCAAAAAGACGACTTGAGACTTTTGGTCCAAACTTAATTGAAGCTAAAAAGAAAGTTACTCCTCTTAAAATCTTTCTTTATCAATTCAAAGACGTAATGGTTGCCATGTTAATAATAGCAACAGCAATTTCATTTTTAATTCACGAGGTTCTTGATGCTGTTGTAATCTTAATTATTCTTGTTTTAAACACCATATTGGGTTTTCTTCAGGAATACAAAGCTGAGAAAGCAATGGAAGCCTTGCAGTCTCTTGCTGCTCCAAAAGCCCTTGTTATAAGGAACGGAAAAGAAGTTTACATTCAAAGCAAAGACTTAGTTCCAGGAGACATAGTTGTTTTAAATACAGGAGACAGGGTTCCTGCAAACATTAGGCTTGTAAAAGCAGTTAATTTAAAAGTGGACCAATCTCACTTAACAGGCGAATCTGTTCCTGTTGTTAAAACTTCTGAAAAAATAGAAAAAGACGTTGCTCTTGCAGACAGGCACAATATAGTGTACATGGGGTCTTTAATCTCTTGTGGAAGGGGGCTTGGGGTTGTAGTTGCAACAGGGGCAAGAACAGAAATTGGAAAAATTGCAAAAAGCGTCCAAGAACAGGAAAGAGAAACAACCCCTCTTCAAAAAGAAATAGCAAATCTTGGCAAATGGCTTTCAATAATTGTTGTTTTAGCAACGTCCATGCTTTTTTTCTTAGGAATTCTCTTTAAGAAAGACATTACTTTTATGTTTTTAACAGCAGTTAGCCTTGCTGTTTCTGCTGTTCCAGAAGGCCTTCCTGCAGTAATTACAGTTACTTTGGCCTTGGGAATGCAAAGGATGGCAAAAAACAACGCGATTGTAAGAAAGCTTTCAGCAGTGCAGACCCTTGGAAATGTAACTGTTATATGCACTGACAAAACAGGCACTTTAACTAAAAATGAAATGACTGTAACAAAAATATATGACAGTGTGAATGAATACAATGTTACAGGAACAGGTTATAAGCCTGAAGGGGTCTTTAAATTAAATGGCAAGATTGTAAATATTAAAAATAAGCCTAATTTAATCATGCTTTTAAAAACAGGCGTTTTATGCAATACTGCTTACTTTGGAAAAGACGGGGATGTTTGGAATGTTGTTGGAGACCCTACTGAAGGCAGTCTTCTTGTTCTTGCAGCAAAAGCAGGAATTTGGCACGAAAATTTAAAAAATGCATATAAAGAAATTCATGAATTTACATTTAATTCTGAGAGAAAAAGAATGTCTGTTGTATGCGAGTCAAAACAAGGCGTTTTTGTTTTTTCAAAAGGCGCGCCAGATATTATGCTTGATTTATGCGACAAAATTTTAATTAATGGAAAAATAAAACCCTTGTCCAAAAAAATGCGCAAAAAAATTTTGGAAAAAAATGCCGAGTGGGCTTCAAACGCTTTAAGGGTTTTAGCTCTTGCTTTTAAAAAGCTTCCACAAAAAAATCAAGAATTTAAAGAAGAAGTTGTTGAAAAAAATCTTGTATTTCTAGGTCTTGTTGGCATGATTGATCCTCCAAGAGAGGGCGTACGCCATTCTGTCGAATTATGCAAGAAAGCAGGAATTGACATTAAAATAATTACAGGCGACCACGAGCTTACTGCTATTGCGATTGCCAAGCAAGTAGGCATTTTTACAGAAGGGTGCGCCGCAGTTACTGGTCAAGCTCTTGATGAGATGTCTGATAAAGACTTTGTAGAAACTGTTAAAACTGCAAAAATTTTCGCGCGTGTAAGCCCGCACCACAAATTAAGGATAGTGCAAGAGCTTAAGAAAGCAGGAGAAATTGTTGCAGTTACAGGCGACGGCGTTAATGACGCGCCAGCATTAAAAACAGCCCACATAGGCATTGCCATGGGCATTAAAGGCACAGATGTTTCAAAAGAAGCTTCTGAAATGATACTTGTTGATGACAACTTTTCTACAATTGTAGGCGCAATAAAAGAAGGCAGAGGCATTTTTGACAACATTAAGAAATTCATTAAATTTTTATTATCTGCTAATGCAGATACAATATCTGTTGTAACAACCTCTTTGCTTTTAGGTCTCCCGCTTCCTTATCTTCCCATACATATACTTTGGATGAATTTAGTTACTGACGGGCTTCCTGCCCTTGCTTTAAGTGTTGACTCAAAAAGCCCAGATTTAATGAAAAGAAAACCAAGAGATCCAAAAAAAAGCCTTGTTCGCGAGATTGCGTTATTTATAATAATAGCAGGAGTGATTGACGCCATATCTTCAATCTCGCTTTTTATTATTACGCTTCATTTTGAGGGCTATTTTATTACAAAAAGCGCTTACGCATTAAGCAAGGCTAGAACCATGGCAATATCATCCGCCATAATATACGAACTATTTTTTGTGTTTAATTGCAGGCGTGATGATAAATCAATATGGGAATTAAGCTTTCGTGACAACTTCTTATCAAACAAAAAACTAACTTATGCAGTCGCTTCGTCAGTCTTACTTCAACTCTTATTAATTTATCTTCCGCCATTTCAAGCTATTTTTAAGACAACCTCGCTTAATGCAATTGAGCTTGGGCTTGTCTTTTTCTTTGCTTCATGGGGCCTTTTTATAATTCCAAAATACTTTCATAAAGAATTATTCGCTTCTAAAACAGTTAAATATAAATCTTAAACATGCATATCTCAATCTATGAAAAAGCCGCTTTTAATATCTTTATTTGCATCAATTTTCATAACTGCCTTAATTGTTTCTGCAAGGGTTGATCCTGTTGAACTTTTCACCTCTTCATATAACAAATTCAATTACACAACATACACTTTGCAGTACAATATGTTAATGAGACTCTCGATGTTAGGCACAGATATTGATTATACAACAGTATATACTCTCTCAAAGTCAGGAAATAAAGTTTCTTATGATTCATACACGCAAGCGCCGTTTTCTTTTGGAAAAATAAGAAATTCCATGTATATGCTTGATTCTGGAAATTACACATGCACAGACGAATATGGCGTTTCTGCATGCTACCAATTAAACATTTCATTAAATGATTTGTTTATTCAAGAATTCTTAAATTCATCAATGCTTGACAATGTGTTGGATGTCAAATTATTGGGCAGAAAGACAGTCAACAATATTAACTGCAATTATTTTGAAGTACTCCTTAATAACTCAGACATTTCCTTTGACCAGGATTTAAACAAGGATTTTGTAAAAATAAATTCTTTTAAAATGTTTTTATGCATAAACGAAAAAACAGGGGTTGTTGCAGAATCAAGTGTTGCTTTTACTGCAACGCTCCGCGACCCAAATTCAACTCTTTCATACGATGTGGGTTACAACATAACTCAAACACTCTTAAACTATTCTTTTGACGTTTCAGAAGATGCTTTTAAGCTTCCATACCAAGTAATGAGTTATGAAGAATACGAGAAATTAGTCAATCAAACCCTTGAATTCGCTTAGATTTACTTAGATTTTATACGCTTTTTCAACATACTCATTAAGCACCAAGGAGGGGAACTTTCCCTTCCCCTCCTCTAGGCTACTCCACCCCTTCCCTTTATCTTATACGCTTTTTCAACATACTCATTAAGCATTCTTTTTGTGTTAAAATAAGAAGCATTCATTGTTATTGCATTTTTCATAATGTTTATCCAAGCAGGCCTATTTTCATAGTATGTTGGCATTATATCATCTTCTAAAACTTTTAACAATCCTTCATCTTCTTCAAAAGCCCACCCTGTTGGAGATATTACATATCCTTTTTTAGCAAGCGCGTCATCTAATTTTTCTTTAGAAACATTGATTCCTTCAAGCCACCACCCATCAAGCGTTGAAAGATGCGGCACCCCGTTAAATGCAGCTTTCATGCCTGAGGTTCCAGAAGCTTCTCTCGGCCTTTTTGGAGTATTAAGCCAAACATCAACACCAGAAGTCATGAGTTTTCCAATGTTCATGTCGTAGTCTGGTATGAATATTATCTTCAAATTCGCGTCTTTGCACATACAGCTTTCTTTTTGGGCGCAATTAATTACATACTGCAACATCCTTTTTCCTTCATCATCTTCTGGATGCGCTTTTCCTGAGAATATCAATTGCAACGACGGCCTTATTTCATAATCATTCCCTGCTTTTTCAACTATTTGCTCTAATTTATTTAATTTCCACAAAATCATGTGGTTCTGCTTGTAACCTGTAAATCTTCTGGCAGAACCAATTGTCAGTGCGCGAGGATTTAATTTTTCACCAAGTTTATCTTCGATGTATTTAAACAATTTCTTTTTTGCTAAATTGTGCGCTTCAAACAATTCATTATTAGGGATTTCTATTGAATTCAATATCATTGGATTTTTGCACCATTCTTTTGCATACTTGTTATATAACTCTTTGAATTCGTCGCACACCCATCGCGCATTAACTCCATTTGTAATATAATCAATTTTTTGATTTACAAACATTTCTTCACTTTTCTTTTTGTGCTCTTTTGAAACAGCATTCTTATAATTGCTTAAACTCATTCCTAATTTTGTCATGCACAAATCATTTTGCCCTGCAAGCTCCCTTATATTTTCAGGCAATACATCTTCTAAAACAGGGTGCGCATGCGCCCAATAGTCAAATCTGTCATGGCCTGCAATTACAGGCGTGTGCGTTGTAAAAACGCATTTGCTTTTAACATATTCTTCATCTCCGCCACATTCTAAAAGCAATTCAAGCACTGCAAAACTTCCATGGCCTTCATTAATATGATAAACATCTATATCTTCGTCTTTGTAATCCAGCAATCTTAATGCTTTTATTCCGCCAACACCCAACAACTTTTCTTGGCATATTCTTGCATAATATTTGTCAAAATACCTGTTCCCAAAATACAGATGGCTTGTTAGGTCTATGTCTCCTTCATGATTTTCAGGATTGTTTGTATCAAGAAAATAAACAGGCACATCAACATTTTCTCCTTTTATTAAATATTCCCATATGCTTACTTTTACATTTCTATCATGAATTTTTAAAACAAATGATTTATCAAGCTTTTTCATGCACTCATGAGGGTTCCACTCTTGTTTTGATTCAAACTGCCATCCAGATTCGTAAAATCCCTGTTTAAAGTAACCCTCATTGTAAAGCAACGTAACCCCTACCATTTCTATGCCGTCTGTCGCAGCTTGTATGAGGGTGTCGCCTGCCAAAACGCCAAGCCCTCCGCAATATGTTGGAATGTTAGGATCAACTCCTATTTCCATACTAAAGTACGCAATTTTTCCCATTTAAAGAACTGCTTAAGCACGAGTTCTTATAAAAACTTTGTTTAATTGCAGTGGACAAATCGCTTCTTTATAACATAAATTTTTATAATCTTTGCATTAGACCTATTAATTAATGCTTGAACTTGGTTTTAATGAAATTGTAAGCAAAATCATAAAAGAAGCAAGACTTTCAGAAGCAGAGGTTTTAAACAGGATTGACAAAAAAGTGTTGGAGCTTTCAGGTCTTGTTTCTAGGAAAGGCGCTGCACACATAGTTGCAAATGAACTTGGAGTTAAACTTGTTGCGCCAAAAGACAGCAAAGCATTAAGTGTAAAAGACGTTGTTCCAGGCCTAAACAATGTCACTGTAATCGGCCGAGTTGTTGACATTCTTCCAAAAAGGGAATTTGAACACGAAGGGAGAAAAGGAAGCGTCTGTTCTCTTGTGCTGTCTGATGGCGAAAAGCAGGCAAGGCTTGTGTTTTGGAACGACAAGACGCAAATAATCGAGTCTGGAAGGATAAACTCAGGCGACATATTAAGGGTTTTCCATCTTCGTTCAAAAGAAGGTCTTTACGGTCTTGAGCTTCATTTAACAAACCGTTCAAGAATAGAATTAAATCCTGATGGGGTTTATGTTCCAGAAGTGAAATTAGAGTCCTACACACCAAATTTTAATCCAAAAAGATTTGACATATGCGACTTGCAGGACAGCGTTGACGCTACAATAAGAGGGTGCCTTGTTCAACTATTTGACCGCAACCCATTTTATGATGTTTGTCCTGAATGCGGAAAAAAACTAAACGACGGCCTTTGCATGACGCATGGGCAAGTTGTTCCAAAACAGGCAATGGTTGTAAATGGCGTAATTGACGACGGCACAGGCACAATACGCTGCGTTTTCTTTAGAGAGCAAGCAGAAGCTATTTTAGGAGTTTCTACTTCTCAAGCAATAAATCTTGCGAAGTCTGAAGGCGATGAATCAGCAGTTATTAAAAAAAGAGCGCCTCTTCTTCTTGGCACAGAATTTTTAATTTCCGGAAGAGTTGCGCACAATAATTTTACAGAAAATCTTGAGCTAATCGCACGTTCTGTTTCAAAGGCAGACCCATTAGCAGAAGCAAAGAGATTATTAAGTGCAAAAAATATAACATAATTGCTATTATGTTTTAAAGCGCGCGCAACTTTTTTCTTAATATGTGCGGTGTTATCCTTGTATATTCAAAAGAGCCCTTAAAAAAAGAAGATTTAAAATTTTTAGAGCTTAGAATTAAACACAGGGGGCAGGATAATACAGGCATTTGCACTCTTGCAGACAATTGCTTTCATATTTTAAAAGGCAAGTTCTTGCCAGAACCAGAATTTGACCTTGGAAATATTTTAGCAATGTCTGTAAGATACGCAACTTCTGGCGGAAAATCTTATTATGAATGGACTCCTTCTGTTTTTTCAGGAAATATCAACAATGTAAACCTGTCAGATAAAATTTCTGCTAATGATTCCACTGTTGTTCTCTTAAATGGAGAAGCGCAACATTATTGGATTGACAATTATTTAAATCAAAAAGGAGCAAATTACAAATTCAAAGCATCAAATGACACTGCCCGCTTGGCAGCCTTAATCCAATATTTAACTACTGAAAAAAAGTTTTCCCTTTCCCAAAGCGTTAAAAAAGTTCTTGCAAATGTAAAAGGCGCATACTCAATTATTGTAATGAAGGGCAAAAAAGCTGTTGCAGCAAGAGGCATGCACGGCACTCGCCCGCTTGAACTCTTAATTACTGACAAAAGCATCTGCCTTTCATCTGAAACGCAGGTTTTTGATTTATTTGACAAGCAATATCATCTTCATTTAATGAACAAAAATCCTGACGGCACATATCCATATAATTTTGGATGGCGCAGAGTTTATCCAGGAGAATTAATTGAACTTGAAGAAGGCAGAGGCGTTGTCTTTTGCGATACAATAAGTAATAAAAACAAAGTTATTAAAAAACCATCTTACAAATACCCATATCAATGCATATTTGACCTTATTTATTTCGCGCATCCTACTGGCTATTGTTTTGGCATTCCTGTCATGAAATTTAGAGGGAGGCTTGGCAAGTATTTGTCTCCTATTGATCCTGTTGTTGACGACCCTCTTGAAAATGTAATTATTTCTGGCGTGCCAAACAGCGGAAGAAATGCTGCAGTAGGATATGCTGACGAGCATCTGTACAATGGCCATAAATTCAAATTAAGAGAAGTTTTAATTGCAGTTCCAAACACATTTAGAACATTTATTGAACCAAATCAAGACAGTCGCTTAAAACTTGCTTATTTGAAATATGTTGCAGCCTCTTACGTAGTTCCTGGCAAGGAGATTGTGATTATTGATGACAGTCTTGTTAGGAGCACTACTGCGCGTTTTATTCTTTCAGAACTGCTTGCCAAAGGTGCAAGACGGGTTCATTTTAAGCTTACAGCACCGCCTCTTAGATATCCTTGCTATTACGGCATTGATATGAAAAATGATTCTGATTTTTTTGCCAAAGGAAAAACTGAAGAGCAAATTCTTGAAGGATTAATTGAAATGACAAATCATACATTAAAAAAATGCGGGTTAGAGCCAATTGCTTCAAAAGACAACATAACCCTTGAGTACATGAAAATTGAGAATCTTGTGAAATGCGCTAACAGTTTTTATTTTGAGGATTACATGCACAAAAAATTTCCTTTATTAACTGAGTATGAAATTAAAAAAATATCTCGTCTTGCGCAAGATACTGTTTCATTAGACGCTCTTATTAACAAAGACAAAACTGCTTTGCAAGAATCCAAAGAAATTTTTGCTCAGAAAATCTTTGAAAGCGAGATAAAACCAACATCACTTCCATACAACCAATCAATAATTGACAGGGCTTTTGAAAAGCTTACCAAACAACGCTGGTGCCTAAGCTGTTTTACTAACAAACACCACACTTGCGTTAAAACATGCAAAATCTGCGATAAGTGCGCAAAAGCATTTAAGTAAACACACTTTATTTTTATTCATGAAACACGCTGATCTTCATCTGCACTCCGAAGGGGTTTCACCCCTTTCGAAACCCCATTATGGAGGACATGGTCTATGAAACTATACGCTGATTTGCATCTACACTCTCGTTATTCAAGAGCCACTAGCAAACAAATGAATGTCTTGGACATGAGCAAGTATGCAAAATACAAAGGCCTTAATGTGTTAGGAACCGGCGACTTTACTCATCCTAAATGGCTCCAAGAACTAAAAGAAAGATTAACTCCAACTTCTGGCGGATTTTACGAGTATGACGGCACATACTACGTGCTTCAGGCAGAGGTGTCTAATATATACTCTCATTTAGGCAAAGTGAGAAAAGTGCACCACGTAATTCTTGCGCCTGACTTTGAAACTGTTGATAAAATTAACCAAGCGCTTCTTAAATGGGGCAGGCTTGACTATGACGGCCGCCCAATTTTTGGCAAATCAAGTCAAGAGCTTGTTAAGACAGTAATGAACATTAATCCAATGTGTGAAGTCATCCCTGCGCATGCATGGACTCCTTGGTTTGGCGTCCTTGGAAGCATGAGCGGCTATGACAGCTTAAAAGATTGCTATGGCGAGCAAATGCATCATATTCATGCCATTGAAACGGGCCTTTCTAGCGATCCTCCAATGAATTGGCGCTTATCCCAATTAGATGAGTTTACTTTAGTGTCAAACTCCGACTCGCACAGCCCTTGGCCATATCGCATGGGAAGAGAATGCAATGTCTTTGATATAAATCCTTCTTATAATGAGTTAATCAAAGCAATTAGAACCCGCAAGAATTTTTTAATGACGATTGAAATAAATCCTGCAATGGGCAAGTATCACTTTGACGGGCACCGCAACTGCTCTTTTTCTTGTTCTCCAAAAGAAGCTGAAAAATTAAATAATATATGTCCTGTGTGCAAGAGGCCTTTAACAATTGGCGTTGAACACAGAGTCGAAGAGTTAGCTGACAGGCCTCCTGGTTTTAAGCCAGAGAACGCAGTTCCTTACATTGACTTGATACCTTTAATTGAAATTATTTCTAGAATTGCAGGCAAGGGAATGACTACGAAGAGCGTTTGGCAAGATTACATGTCTTGGATAAACCGCTTTGGAGACGAATTTAAAATTATGCTTGATGTTCCTGAGGAAAAGTTATTGGATTTTGACGAGCAAGTTGGCAAAGCAATTATTATGGTCCGAAATCGTCAAGTTAAAATTAAGCCAGGATTTGACGGCGAGTACGGCATGCCATTATTTGATGAAGGGGGAGTCCAAAATCCTGCAAGAAGAGTTGAAGCGCAGAGAGACTTAAAATCATTCTTTTAACTTTAAGAAAAATTTATAAATTATTTTCTTAAAAATCAAACTTCATGAATAAGAAAATTATTAATTCGTTAATAGCAAATTACATAAGGGTTTTAGACCATGACAGCGAATTTG
Organism: Candidatus Parvarchaeota archaeon; assembly: GCA_017608505.1. GTDB lineage: Archaea > Nanobdellota > Nanobdellia > WJKC01 > WJKC01 > JAFCFT01. The sequence goes on from JAFCFT010000005.1 coordinate 30,693, forward strand.
CCAGCACGTTTAAAGGCATCGAATCTATGTTGTGTTCAGTTCTAGAAAGCAATAATTTGACTCTTAGCAAAGTGCTTAAGAAATATCCTTTAGAAGTAGAAGATTATAAGATCTTAATTAGAAATAATGTGAGGGATAAAATATTAGACGAATTATCTTACCCTACTGAACGGATTTGTTTTTTATATGGCAGGTATTTTAGAAAGCGCGACTATAATGAATTAAGGATTTACGAGTTAGTTAATGCTGATGAGTTAAGAGATTTATTTGGTCAAGATGTTGTTACTTCAAGTTTGAATTTTTGCAGTTTTAACATAGACTACGAACTTATTAAAGAAAAACTAGCGTGGCATGCTAAAAACAAAATAATGCGTTTAGTAGGCGAGTTGCATACCCATAAAATTGAGCAAGGCCATTTTAAAGGGCCCACTTTAAGTGATGTTGGCAGGCAACCCCTTGGATTAATAGGCTTTGTTGCTTATCTCGATGGCAAGCTACGCATAATTCCATACAGAAGAAAAGACACGCAAATTTACGAGTCAAAGCAAAGAGAAGAATATTATGCTAAAAAAGAGTCTCTTATTGAATTCTTTTAAGCCATAAACCTTTAAAATCCCGTATATACTTTTCTTTCACATGCAACTTGAAAATGTTGACAAACACAAGTTGAAGAAGTTATTAAAAGAATTAAGCACGTACCGCGCTCGCCATACAGAGCTTATAAGCATATATGTTCCTGCTGACTTTAATATAAATGTTGTCCGAGACCAAATAGCTCAAGAAATAAGCACTGCTTCAAACATAAAATCCAAAACAACACGCAAAAATGTCTTGGCAGCCCTTGACAAGGCGCTTACAGAACTGCGCTTTTACAAAACAACCCCGCCAAACGGGCTTGTTGTTTTTGCAGGAAATGTTTCCCAGACAGAGGGTCAGATGGATTTAAGGTCCTGGTCTTTTGAACCGCCTGAAAAACTGTCTGTCAGGCTGTATCGTTGCGACCAAGAGTTTATTTTGACGCCGCTTGAGGACATGATTGCTAGCAAGTATTCATATGGTCTTATTGTGCTTGACGACCATGAAGCAGTCATTGGCATACTGAGGGGCAAAGCAATAAAAGTTCTTAAAGAAATGACAAGCGTTGTTCCAGGCAAAATGAGGGCAGGAGGCCAGTCAAGCAAGAGGTTCCAAAGCGTGCGTAAAGAGATGCAAAAAGACTGGTTCAACAGGGTAGGCCAGATATGCGTTGACTTGTTTTCTGGAATAGAAAACTTAAAAGGAATTCTTGTTGGAGGCGGCGGGCCTGTAAAAGAGATGTTTGTTGACGGCCCTTATCTTAAGCATTTGAAAAGCAAAGTCATCGCAGTTCAAGACATTGCTCATTCTGGAGAAGTTGCCTTAAACGAACTTGTTGAAAAAAGCGAGGAGGCTCTTAAAGCAGAGGAAATTATGCATGAGAAAAAGCTTGTATTCGAGTTTCTTAATCATCTTGGCAAAGACGACGGCTTGGCAGTTTACGGAGAACGCGACGTATTAAAGGCGCTTGAAATGGGCGTTGTTGATATTTTGCTTTTAAGCGAAGAATTAGAAGATGATGTGATTGAAGTTTTCAAGCAAAAAGCAGAAGATTTTGGCACGCGCGTAGAGCTAATTAGCACAGACACCAAAGAAGGAGCTCAGCTTTATCAGCTCGGCGGCTTTGGAGCAATCCTGAGATACAAAGTAAAAATTTAAAAAATTATTTCCACACTTTTCTTAGTTTAGCTATTGTTTCCTTTAATATGATGCTGGTTTCCTTAACATTTTTCTTAACTTTGTCCTTGTTTTCTTTTGCAGTATTTAATGCAAGTTTCATTGTAGTTCTTGTTAATTCTTGGAAGTCATTTGCCAGCCTTTTTATTTGCGGTAGCAATTCACATTCTTTTATTGATTTTGTAATTTTCACAATTTTGCTATTATTTTCTTTTAAAAAATCTCTTCCTTTCGGCGTTATACTGTAAACTTTTTTTCTCCTTTACGTTCGACTCGTATTAATCTTTGTTCTTCAAGCATTTGAAGTGTTGGATATATTGTTCCAGGACTTGGGCTGTAAAGGCCGTTAAATTTTTCTTTTATTTCGTTTATTATCTGGTAGCCGTGCATTGGCTTTTCTTCCAATACGCTAAGTATTAAGTACTTAATGTCTCCTCTGTCCATTAACACTTCCACAATTTTACTTCCAACATTTATTAATCCTTTTATCATAATTCTTTCGATATATCGACAATGCTAAATAACTGGTTTGGAAATCTTTTTAAATTAGCATTTTTTCTTCAAATTTTAACAAATTTGGGGGGTTTTAAATGAAAGAAGATGAAAACAAGCACTGCATCCAATTGGCTCCTATGGATAAGCTTTTACGCAGAGCAGGAGCTTACAGAGTTTCAAAAAGCGCCAAAGAAGCCTTAAGAAATTTGCTTGAAAATTATGCTATTGAAATTGGAAAAAAAGCTGTCAAGTTCGCGAAGCACGCTAACAGGTCAACTGTTAAAGGTGTAGACATTGCGCTTGCTTCAAAAGTAGAGAGGTGAATTAATTTGAATGAACGAAAAATTGAAGACATCAATAAAATAAAAGTTGGAAGATACATTATTCATGAGAATGAAGCATACAGGGTGACTAGCGTTGCTCACAGCAAGGCTGGAAAGCACGGCCATGCAAAAGTAAGGCTTGAAGCAGTTTCTTTAATTGGCAACAAAAAAATAAGCATTGTAAAAGGAGGAGGCACAAAAATTGAAGTGCCTGTCATTGACAAAAGAACTGCTCAAGTGCTGACAATCAGAGAAGAAGTTAAGCAACAAGGCACTGAAACTATAAAAAAGAAAATTGCTAATGTCATGGACACTGAAAGCTATGAAACGTTTGACATGGAAATACCGCCTGACTTGAATGTGCAAGAAGGTTCAGAAGTTATTTACTGGGATGTCATGGGCAACAAATTAATGCAGCAAGTTAAGAAAAGTTAATAATATCCACTTTTAATTATTTTTTTATGAAGTTGTTACTTACATCTAATGGATTATCTAATAAAAACTTAATTAGGGCATTTAAGAGCTTATTTAACAAGCCACTTAGTGAAGTTAAAGTATTGATGATCTCCACTGGTCCTATGACTGAAAAAATCAAGGGTTACATTAATGAAGCCAAGGAACCTCTTTTAAAGGCTGGAGTAGAAGATGCCAACATTGATGTTTTATACATGAGTAATCCGGAAGACATAAACTTTGACATTTATGATGTCATTTTTGTCTGCGGTGGCGATACTTGTCTTTACTTGAAATTAATTAGGGATTTGGGCTTAGATGAAAAGATAATCAAGCATGTGAAATCTGACAAAGTGTATGTTGGTGTTAGCGCCGGAAGTTATATTGCCTGCCAGACTATTTGCTTAGCAGATTTTAATGGACTGGGTTTTATTGATTTTGTAATTAAAGTTCATTACACTCCTAAATTAAAAAACGCTATCAAGGAATTAAAGAAAAAATATAAGAGCTTGATTGTTCTCCGGGATGGGGAGGCGCTCTTAATTGATGGCAATAAAAAAGAGATTATTAACAAAATTACTTAAAATTAACCTTTAATTCCTTTCCTTCTTTTAATACAATTTCTTTAATTCTTAACGTCCCTTTTATCACTTCTTTTAAAGCCTCTAATTTTTCCAGAGGGCCTGTAATTTCTGCCTTTTCTATTTCAGAGGCCTGGCTTAACTGCTTTGACAACTTGTACTGTCTTCCTTTGCTTATTATGTCCTTTAACAGCGCCCACGCGTCTTCTAGTTCTTTTTCAACTTTTCCGCCTTTTGGCCACAATTGATTATGCAGACTTTCATTTTTGTTATATAATTCTCTGTATATTTCCTCTGTTATGAATGGCATGTAAATTCCAATCATTTTTAAGATATCTAAGTAAACTTTCTTAAGAGTTTTTATTGCAGCATTTCTAGAAGCATCATTGTCTCCGTAAAGTCTGTACTTTATCATTTCAATATAATAATCTGCAAGCTCTCCCCAAAAGAAATTAATTATTCCTTTTTTTGCATTGCTGTAGTCATTCTTATCTAAATACTTTGTAGCTTTCTTAATAACTTTATTTAACTCATTTATTATGCACTTATCTGCTATAGTTTCTTTGCTTTCATTCCCTTTTTCTTTGTGCATCTCAATAAATCTTGCAGCATTCCACAACTTGTTCATTAATTTTGTTCCTCTTATAAGTTCCTGCTCTTTGTATGGATAGTCTTCTCCAAGAGACACATTTGTGACAAAATATCTTAGCGCATCTACAGAGTATTTTTTTATTACATCTTGAGGCGCTATTACATTGCCTTTGCTTTTGCTCATTTTCCTTCCATGAGGGTCTTGCATGTGGCCCGATATTATTACTTCTTTCCAAGGAAGCGTCTTATCATGCAAATAGCTTTTAACAACTGTATTAAACAGCCAGAACGTAATTATGTCATGAGCATTTGGCCTCATATCCATTGGATACAATTTGTCCCACAACGATTTGTCCATTAATTCAACTGCTAGCTTTGGCGTAAGCGCGCTTGTTGCCCAGGTATCTAGCACATCTTTTTCAGGTTCAAATTCGTTGCTTCCGCACTTGCACTTTGTCTTTGGCTTGTCAGTCAAAGGGTCAACTGGCAAGTCTTTTATTTCTGCCAACTTTATTTCCCCGCATTTTTTGCAGTACCAAACAGGAAATGGAACCCCAAAAAACCTTTGTCTGCTTATGCACCAATCCCACCTTAGCCCTTTAATCCAGTTTTCATAACGCACCCTCATATATTCTGGATACCACTTTATTTTTCTTCCAAGTTTTAAAAAAACATCTTTTAAATCCAAGTATTTTATAAACCACTGCTTTGACTCTAAGATTTCTATTTCTGTTCCGCATCTTTCATGAACATTAACTGTGTGCGTTATCTTTTTTCTTTCAGTAATTAGGTCCTTGCTTTCTAAATCTTTTATTATCTTTTTTCTTGCATCTTTTATCTTTAACCCTTTATATTTTCCTGCATTTTCATTCATAAACCCGTCTTTTGTTATGACTATTCTTAGTGGAAGCTTGTGCGCTTTGTACCACTCAATGTCTGTTTGGTCGCCAAATGTGCAACACATGACAATGCCCGTTCCTTTTTCTGGGTCTGCATGCTCATCAGGGATTATTGGAACTTCTTGATTAAATAAAGGAACTTTTGCCTTTTTTCCAAACAGTTTCTTGTATCTTTTATCATCTGGATGCGCAAATATTGCCACGCATGCAGGAAGCATTTCAGGCCTTGTTGTTGCTATTATTAAATCACTGCCGTCTTCTAATTTGAACTTAACATTAACAAATTCAGATTCTAGCTCTTTATCTTCTAATTCAACTTGCGCAATGGCAGTCTCGCAGGTCGGGCACCATATTGTTGGCGCTTCCATTTGGTACTCTCTTCCCATTTTGTACAATTCAATAAATGACCTTTGCGATATTCTTCTGCAGTGGTCGTCTATTGTTGAATACATTATTGAGAAGTCGCAGCTCATGCCTATGTTTTTCCAATCCTGAATAAATTCTGGCTTTATTTCTTTTAATGTCTTAATGCATAATTTTATGAATTCGTTTCTGTCCATTTTTGAGCCTTTAACATTGTTTAATTTCTCAACAAGCCTTTCAGTTGCCAAGCCATTGTCATCTGTTCCAAAAGGGTAAAACACTTCATAGCCCTTCATCCTTTTGTATCTGACTATGACGTCCTGCTGCGTATATGATGAGGCGTGCCCCATATGCATTCTGCCACTCACTGTTGGCGGCGGCGTGTCAACAGAATATATTGGTTTTTTGCTTTTAGGATTAAACTTGTAAGTGCCTTCTTGTTCCCACTTTTTAATCCACTTTGGTTCAACAACTTTTGGGTCGTATCTTTTGCTTAAACTCATTTCCAAAGCACCTTTAAAATTTTAGGAGACTTCCATTTTAAAAATTTTCACTTTTTTTCAATTACAATAAAAAATATAAGTGTTTTATGAGCTAATATTTACAATGGACTGCAAATCCTTTATACAAGCTAAAAGCCTTGAACAAGCTCTTAAAAGTTTAGACAAAGATGAGCTTTCTTTATACAACAATAAAAATTATGAAGAACTTTTCGAACTGTTAAAAACAAGGTATGAATCTTTTAAAGCGCAAAATTATCAAAAAGCAAACGGGCGCATATCTTTTGGAATGTCTATGGGGGTTATTGGTTCTTATTTGTACTCAGTTTCAAAAGTTGTTTCAACATTTGACCCTTCATGGATTCTTTTAACAATTCCTGCTGCTTCTTTAACTTTTTTGCTTTCATGTATTTATGCCGCGCACTTTAAAAGTAAAATGGAAAAATACGATAATAAATTTTATAATAATTTTAACTTAATAAATACCTAATTTATTTTCTAAATATTTTATAGGATCTTTTCTTTTCCAGTTTATTAAGGCTTCTGCAAGCCACATAACTCTATTTTCATCCATCATTCTCCAATAAACTAATAGTAAAGCTTCAATGTTAGATATAGTCCTTGCCTCTTTTTGCAAATCTTTATTTTCGCACGCAACAGCTTCTATTATGTCTTTTTTATCAAATTTTTGGCAAACTTTTAGTTTTTTAACTGTGTCTGTTCTAGGGTCGTAAAAATAAGGATGGTGCCTGCAAATCATTGGCTTGACTTCTTTAGGGAGTTTGTATTTCTCAAGCCATTTGCCAAGCTTTGAATCTTCATCAACAACTAAGTCATGCAAGTCGCACAATTCATTATCATTAAAAAACTTGCAAGGCGCAGGCATGTATGTTTCTATGCAAGGCAATAAAGATATCTTGCTTATTCTAAATTTTGCTATTGCATTTTTCTTATAATATATTGCTCCAAAGTCAGGACCGCTGCTAAGCGCTTTGTACTTGCAATCTTTAAACGCATACAATATTTTTGCAAGGTCTACTGTATTTAGCATTATTGATGCTTTTTTGCAACATTTGTCATTGCATATTTCGCAGTTGCAATCAACTATCATGGTTTAAAATTCTAAAAAGATATTAATAAGCTTTTCTAAGCAAATTTTGAATTGACATTTTTGCTCCGTCTGTTGCAGCAACTGTTCTTATTCCTGTTTCTCTTTCGAGTTCTCTTGCAAGATCAAGCGGCCCGCTTTTAAGCGCTTTTATGCCAAAGTGAGTAATTACGCACGCTCTTGGCTTTACTTCTTGCAACAACCTTTTTGCCCCGCTATAACACAAATGTTTTTCGCTTTCATACCCTTTTGGTTTCATTAAATTAATCACTAATATATCAGAATCTTTATGTTCTTTACTTAAATCAGCATAATATCCTGTATCACTTACAAAACTTATTCCATAATTTATTGTTTTAAATTTTAATCCTATTCCATCTGAATCTCCGTGTTTTGTTCCAGTTGCTTCAACCATTAAATTATTATTTATCTTAACTTTGCTTCCTCGCTTTAGCACTACTATGCTAATTTCGTCTTTTAAGTGTTTTGGAACTATTTCTTCAAAGCAAGACTTGCTTGCCAAAAGCACGCCTTTTTTCTTTTTCATTCTAAGTATTTCTAACACTGCTGGCGCGTCATTCACATGGTCAAAATGCTTGTGCGTCAGGCACACTACGCTTGTGTTCCATAAATTAACATCATACTCTTTTGCCCTTAATAATGCGCCAGGTCCAGGGTCAATGTGTATTTGTTCTTCAGAAGTATTAAAAATCACGCCCCCTGTTGCTCTGCTTTGATACAAAGTAACAAACCTTCCTCCACCAGTGCCTAGAAATATTAATTTGTCATCCATCATATTTTAAACCCTACAAGCACCTCATTTCCATCATTGTATTCAACGACAGGTTTAAACCCTGTTTTTCTTAAAAGTTTTTTCCACTCAGCAATGCTTAACAAAGGCGCTTTTTTTGTTTTGACGAGTCTTATTATTTTTTCTTTATCTTTTATGCTCACATTATAACTAAACAATATTTTTCCATTCTTTTCTTCGTACTCTTTTATTATAGAGCCTTCAATGTCTCCAACATCAAAGTTTTGAACATCTGCTTTGTCAGTGTCAAATAATTCCTCTGCATGCGGCACATCAAGGATTAGCACGCCGCCGCCTCTTAAGTGTTCATTAAACTTTTTAAAAGCTTTTACAATCTTCCTTTTACTCTTTAAATCGTGGATTGCTCCACGCATGCAGACTATCATGTCAAATTTTTCTTCAAAACCTATTTTAGTCATCTTTTTAGCTATAAACTTTAGTCTTGGATATTTTTTAATTGCTTGATTTATCATCCCCTTGCTGCTATCAACTCCAACTGCATCGTATCCTTTCTTTTTAAGAGAATTTACAAACTCTCCTGTCCTGCATCCAATTTCAAGCACTTTTTTTATATTTAAAGCATACTTTTCTATTACGTATTCTATGAATGCCAAGTCCTTGGCATAATCTTCACTTTGCATAAAGTAATCATAGTACTTTGCGATCTTGTCTTCCCATCTCAAAACAGCCTCACCTTGCCGCTAACTATTCTTTTTCCCAGCTTCTTGATATTACTTAATTCTTCATGCACTACATTTTTGATTTTTTGTTCACTTAATTTTCCTTCATATTCGCAAACTGCAATCTGAGGCTCTGTCAGCGGCTTTCCAATGCTTGAAACTAACTGCAACTGGCAATGCCTTGCTCCAAGGCCTACAATTTTTTTGCACGCCTCAAAAGCAGCAACATTGTATAGTTTCCCTATATGATTTACAGGGTTTTTTCCAGCAACAGCTTCTAAACTCATCAGTCTATTGAAAGTTATCAATCCGTTGACCCTATTTCCTCTCCCAACTGCTCCGTCATCTCCTGTTTCAAGACTTGAGCCTGTAAGCGTAAGATAACACCCGTTAATCCCTCTTTTTAGGTCATCTGCAGTATTTATATCAATGTCAAATCCGTATTTTTCCATTAACTCCTTCCTTACTTCTTCTTTTTTATTTACGTAGCCGTTTACATCATTAAAGTACTTATCTATGAATGCGCATGCAATTGTCATCTTTGTCTTATCGCCGTTTCTTACTGTCATTACTTTTATATCCTCTCCAGTGTAAGGGTGCCTTTTTTTGAATCTTTTTGAATTTAGATAGTTCTCAGCATCAAGTGTCACATGCTCTGTCTTTGACAATGGCCAGTACCCAATCCCAACGCTTGTGTCATTGGCCCCTATTTCTCCTTTTTTTCTCTTATAAATGTCTGTTAAGTTCCCTGCTCCAGGCTTTGTTTCTATTATAAACTTAAAGTGCTCTTTTTTCAAGAACCTGAAATTCTTTTTTAGATACTCTTGTGCTGACTTAATTGCCAGATTTTTCAAGTCAAACTTTACGTTCCCAACCCTTTCTGTCGCCCTTCCAGAGTAAAATGCAATTATTCTTTTTTTAAAAACTCCTCCCCCAAATTTTGGAACTGCCTGCCCTCCTACAAGGTCTAACTTGTCAACATTGTGGTGAAGTATTACTCCAAATTCTTTCATGTACGCCTTGCACAGCGCTCTTGAAAACTCTTCTGCAAAAGCGTCTGCAATGTGGTCTGGATGTCCGAGGCCCTTCCTCTCCACTATCTCCCATCTTGGCTTTTTGTATTTTACTTTTTTTACAATCATTAAGATATTAGAGCCATTCTATCTTTATGAATTTTCTTCAAGCTGCCAGAGAAGCTTCCCACTCCCTTAAGCCCCACCCACCCCCTCTAATGCGAGTTGAGAAATAACGCGTTTTTGGGCTTTTTTTGCGAAAAGAAAATTATTTTCTATATGGAAAATAATTATACACCATCATTACCTTACATTCCCTCTAAAATCTTAGAATTTATAATGGGCCTGGCCGGATACTCATCCCTCAAGGGCTGGTAACCCTTGCGGGTTTTGAACCAGCGACCTCACGATTATCAGTCGTGCGCTCTAACCAGACTGAGCTACAGGCCCATTGAACTATTAAAAATTTAAACTTGACTTAAAAACCTTTTGATGGCAACTTTTTTAATACCTTTTCTCCCTTAAAAAATTATGAAAAAAGAACTTACTGCCAAGGAACTGAAGTCCAAGTTCCTTGAATTTTTTAGAGAAAGGGGGCACGCCATAATTCCTTCAGCTCCTTTAATTCCTGAACACGACCCTACAACACTATTTATTAGTGCAGGCATGCACCCATTAAAGCCTTTTTTGCTTGGACAGCCGCACCCGCAAGGCAAGCGCTTGGCTGATGTTCAAAGATGCCTAAGAACAGGCGACATAGAAGATGTTGGCGACGACACGCACCTGACTTTTTTTGAAATGATTGGAAATTGGTCTCTTGGAGATTATTTTAAAAAAGAGGCCATTACTTGGAGCTACGAATTTTTAACTAAGGTTTTAGGATATGACCCAGGCAAAATTCATGTGACTGTGTTTGCTGGAGACAAGGACGCCCCGCGCGATGACGAAGCAGCCAATACTTGGCTATCTCTTGGCATTCCAAAGAGCAGAATTTACTTTCTTCCAAAAGAAGACAATTGGTGGCACTCAGGCGAAACAGGGCCCTGCGGTCCTGATACTGAGATATTTATTGACTCTGGAAAGCCAAAGTGCGGAAAGGATTGCAGGCCAGGATGTGGGTGCGGCAAATACTTTGAAATCTGGAACAACGTGTTCATGGAGTATAACAGAACTAAAGACGGCAAATACGAAAAGCTTGCCCAAAAAAATGTTGACACAGGCATGGGTGTTGAGCGGACTATTGCCACAATTAATGGGAAAAAGTCTGTTTATGATACAGAACTTTTTATTCCTCTAATAAAACTTGTTAAGGAATCAGCAAAAAAGCACGATGAAAAATCAATCCGCATAATTGTTGACCATATCAGGGCAGCGACTTTTATTCTTGGGGATGAAAGAGGCGTTGCTCCATCTAACGTTGACCAAGGCTATGTGTTAAGAAGGCTTATCAGGCGCGCTATAAGGCATGCTCGCCTGCTTGGAATCGAGAAGGGCTTGCTTAAAAAACTTGCCATAGAGGTCATTAAAATGTATTCAGACGATTATCCAATCCTTGCCCGCAAGCAAGGCTTTGTGCTTCAAGAGCTAGAGCGTGAGGAAAACAAGTTCCTTAACACTCTTGACCGCGGGCTTAGAATGTTTGAAAAGCTTTCAAGAAACAAAAAGGAACTAAGCGGAAAAGACGCATTCCTTCTTTACCAATCCTACGGCTTCCCTATCGAAATGACTGTTGAGCTAGCGTCTGAAAAAGGCTTAAAAGTAGATGTTTCTGGCTTTAATGAAGAATACAGAAAACACCAAGAACTCTCGCGCGCAAGCGCTCAGAAAAAATTTGTTGGAGGGCTTGCCGACACTTCAGAAGCTTCCATAAAACTTCATACAGCAACACACCTTCTTAACGAAGCACTTCGCAGAGTAGTGAGCAAAGACATAAAGCAAAGGGGTTCTAACATTACTCCTGAGCGCCTCCGCTTTGATTTCAACTTTCACAGAAAACTTACAAAAGAGGAGCTAAAAAAAGTTGAGGACCTTGTCAACGAACAAATAAAAAAAGGCCTTCCTGTCAGGCGCGAGGTTATGACTTTTGAACAAGCAAAAGCACTAGGAGCTCAAGCAGAATTTGAAGCCAAATACGGTGACAAAGTTTCTGTCTACTTTATCGGCGACTTTAGCAAAGAAATTTGTGCTGGCCCGCACGTAAAGAACACAAAAGAACTTGGAACTTTTAAAATAATTAAAGAAGAATCAGTAGCTGCAGGCGTAAGAAGAATAAGAGCAGTTCTTTTATAATATCTCTGAGTTCTCTGGCATGTCTTTCATTGTAGTGAGCAGTGCAATCTCATCCTTCTTCTCAGCTGCTAGCAACATGCCTTCACTTAACACGCCCTTTATCTTCTTAGGCTTTAAATTAATTAGCACAATAACTTTTTTGCCAAGAAGCTCTTTTGGCTTGTAATGCTCTCCTATTCCAGCAATTATTGTTCTTTCTTTATCTACTAGCACTTTTAATTTTAGAAGCTTTTCATCAATTTTTTCAACCTTTTGCACGCTTCCAACCCTTATTTTTAATTTTTTGAATTCTTCAATGTCTATGGGCTTTTCCTTTTCTTTCTTTTTAAGATTTTCCCTTAACTTTCCTATTTGTTCGTCACTTACAGGCTTGTAAAGCGGCTTGCTTGTCTTTATTTTGTGCCCTGCCTTAATACTTAATTCAAAAGCGCTGTCCCAGTCCTGTTCTTTTACTTTTCCTTTAAGCCCCATGTTTTCCCACAACTCTTGCATGCTGAATGGAAGGAATGGCGCTAACTCTATGCACAATCCTTTAATCAAATTAATAGTTACATGCAGACAATTCGGGTCTTTTGTCTTCCATGGCTCTTTTTGCTGAAAATATGTGTTTACAACTGACGAGGCTTTTAGTATCTCTTGCAATGCCTTCATTAACTTGACCTCTTCTAAATGCTTTGTCACTTTTTCATGAATTTTTTTAAGCTCTTTTACAACACCCTTTTCTTCTGCACCAAGCCCTTTAGACTCAGGAACCTTTTTTTCAAAGAACTTTTCAATAAAGTACAGCACTCTTCTTGACAGATTTCCAAAATTAGCTATCAAATCATCATTTATCCTTTTCTTAAATTCTTCTAGACTGAAATTTGCATCGCTTGGCGCCAAAGGCGTAATCATTGTCAAATAAAATCTTAAGTAGTCTGCTGGAAACATTTTCAAAAACTTTTCCAATGATATGTACCATCCCCTGCTTTTTGAGAACTTTTTTCCTTCAAGATTCAAGAATCCTCTTGTTGGTATCATTTTTGGCAGTGTGTATTTGTCCTTAACGCTCATGAGCATTGCAGGCCAAAACAAGTAATGATGATATATTATGTCCTTTCCTATGAAATGGTATATTTCTGTTTTCTTGCTTTTCCAATACTTTTCCCAATCCTTATTTTTTTTCTTAGCCCACTTAATTGTAGAACTTATATATCCTATAGGCGCATCCCACCAGACGTAGAACACCTGTCCTTTTTTCCCAGGGACTTTAAATCCCCATTCTATATCTCTTGTGATTTCCCAATCTTTTAATCCTTCCTTCACCCAGTGCTTTACGTAATTTTTAACATCTTTTTGCAAGTGCTCATTAAAATCCAAGTAATCGTTCAATTTTTTTCTTAAAGCGCTAAGCAAGAAAAAGAAATGCTCTGCAGTCTTTATCACAGGTCTTTTACCACACAACTTGCATTTTGGATCCAATATTTCCCCTGCTTCAAAGGTCTTTCCGCAATTTTCGCAATAATCGCTGTATTGGTCCTTTGCATTGCAATAAGGACATGTTCCAACAACATACCTGTCTGGCAAGTATTTATTGTCTTTTTCGCAGTAGAATTGCTTTACTTCTTGCTCGTAAATGTACCCGTTTTTCTTTGCCTTTTCAAAAAACTCTATTGTCAATTTTTTATTCTCTGGCGAGTGCGTTCTATAAAACACGTCAAAACTCATGCCAAATTTCTTAAACAATTCTTCAAAATAATCATGCCAACATTTAACATACTCTTCAGGTTTTTTGCCTTCTTTTTCAGCATTTAAAAGTATTGGAGTTCCGTGCTCATCAGTTGCGCACACATATATTGCGTCGTTCCCCTTCATTCTATGGTAGCGTACAAAAATGTCTGCAGGCAAGTATGTGCTCCTTCCATGCCCTAAATGCGGCTTTCCGTTTGCATACGGCAACGCAGCTGTAATTAAAATCCTTCTTTTCATGCTTCTACTTACAATAGATGCGTATTTATTTTTTTCTTAAACCCCTGACAACCATAAACACTAGAAATGCAATTAACAAGAAATTAATCAAGGCAGAAAGAAAAGAGCCCCATTTGATGACAATTGGACCTAAAATCAGTTCTGCTTGCTTCCATTCCCCTTTTGGAACAAAAGGCGTTATTACAGGCATTACCACATCATTTACTAAAGACTGAACCAAAGTATTTACAGCAGACCCCATAATAAATGCAATAGCTATTGCAGTGACTTTATACTCTTTTAAAAATTCTTTGAATTCTTTTATTAGTTCTTTCATATTTTTAAAGGATGCAGGCTAAAATTTAAATATTTCTTTAAACAATAAATTTATGATGTCTTTTGTATTTAAAAGAAGGCTGAAATCTATTAAAGACACATACGTGGATGTCATAAATTCTCCTGATTACGGGCCCCTAATTGACGAGCTAATGCAAAAATTAAGCGCTTGCAAATATGATGACAAAGTTGCTAACTTCGCTGTTGACAAAGTCGCCAGAATTTCCACAGAACTTGAGCAAAATCAAGGCAACATTGAAAATTTAAAGACACTATTAAATTTCCTCGACTTATTAGAAGGCAAAACCTACGATCAAATTACAAAAGAATACTCTTTTAAGAGTCTTCAAACCCTTTACTTTGATTTTGAGAAAACAGGTCTTAAAAATGATGCAAAAGAAACCAATACAGTTAAAGTGCCAGAAGCACTTGTGTATCTTAAAAAAATTGCAAGTATTGATGAAATAAATAGAGACTACAAAAACAAAATCTTTGTTAATGACCTTGCAGAAAAATTAGAGACTGTAATTCATGTGTGCAGTTCATTTTTATATTCCTGGTACGAATTTGGCAAACAAGCAACAACAGAATCATCTTTATATGAAGACATTAACAATGAAATTAATAAGATTCTTGAGTGGGTTTCTGGAAGCGAAACCAAGCTTTTAACAAGAGGCATTTATCTTCTGACGCAAGAGCTAAGCGAATTAAATGATGATATAATTACTTTAGAAAAAAAATTAGAAAATCTTGAATTCAAATATAATAATCCTAATTTTTCAAGAAATGGAAAGTTTACTTTTGAAGAATACGAAGCGCAAAAAAATGAATTAAATGCTTTGATAGCATCTAAGAAAAAAGACTTGTCGTTAGTCTTGCGTTCTTTAAAAAATGAAGAAGTTTATTCAAATCTTAACAATTTATTTGTAAAACTAAATAAACATATTGACAATAATATCATAGGCCCTCTTAATCAGCTAATAAGCAAAATATGCAAACTGTTTAGAAAGGACCATAGATTTTTACTAGTTTCAGACGAAGTTAAGAATCTCGCGCTTAAACACAATATTAGAATAGAGAGTATATTAAAAGAATGCGAAGCATCGTCTTTTGAAATGGAAAAATTTTACGATGTGAATGTCAAAGCAACAGGCGTGATTTCAAATTATATAAATGAAATAAAAAAACTATTGTTGAACAGAAAGGACGAAGAATTACTAATCGCAAAGAGCGGTATAATAAACAAAATATATGATTATTTTGACAAATACGAAAAAAATGGAGACATAAACTTATGTAAAACAGGGACCCTAAACAAAAAAGGGCAAGGAATCCTTTCTGTCAAATGCATGTTTTACAATTATGAATTTGCTTCTCTTGATGGGATACTAAAATGCATTGACAAATTCAATAGAACTATTTCAATAAAAAAGATGAATCCATATACTGTCAAAGAATTAAATGACGCAATAAAAGATTTGCATTTTGACAGGATTTTTTATGAAGTAACTGAAGATTTCACGTTTGCAACTAAAATTCAACAATATAAAACCGGAGATATCAGCGAATTAACTGTTAAAGAACTAAAAACAATCATTGACAAAAAACTTGTTGGCAAATCTTATTTTCCGCACATTAAAACTTTAATGAAGCAATTTCCGCTTAACAAATCTAATTACGAATCGCCTGAATTGATTTCTCTTGCAGACGAGTTGGAAGCGCATTTTAACAATTTTAAATTAGTGCAAAAAGTCAAGGAGTTGACTTTGCAAATTGCAAGCGAACTTGAAGAAATCCATCCTTCTATTTCTATAGAATTTAGCACTATTAATATTAGAAAGCCGACAATGTTCTCTTCAAAATTAGACGAATGGCTTGAAAATAATGAAGGAATTTTAAATTATTCCGGAGAAGACCATTTTAAAATAAAAGAAAAAATTTCAAAAATAAAGACCTTATTGGTTGAATTAGAAGATTATGCTGCTTTATTGCCAAAATATTAAAAACATAAAATTTATATAGACCTTTTTGATATTCACAATTAAAACATTTCTCGATTTATGAGATGATATTATGGATAAAAAAGACCTTAAAAAAGGAACGACCACAGTTGGAATTACGTGCAAGAACGGAATCGTTTTAGCAGCTGACAAAAGGGCTACAATGGGTTATTTAATTGCAAACAAAGACGTCGAAAAAGTCCTTCCAATTACTGACAGGATTTTTCTTACAATCTCTGGCGCTGTTGGAGATGCACAAATGATTGTAAAATACATGAAAGGCGAAATGAAGCACTACGAAATTACAATGAAAAAAAAGCCTTCTGTCAAAGCTTGCGCATCCTTGATGGCTCACATCTTGTTCTCTGGAAGAATGAGTTTTACTCCATACATTGTTCAGTTCATTCTCGCTGGAAAAGATAAAGAGGGCTATCACTTATACAGTCTTGACATGGGAGGAAGCCTTCTTGAAGAAAAATACACATCAACCGGCTCTGGATCTCCTATTGCCTTTGGGGTATTAGAAAACAATTACAAACCAGACATGACCCTTGACGAAGGCATAAGGCTTGCAGTAAGGGCCATTTCATCAGCAATAAGGCGCGACGTTTTCACAGGAGAGGGAGTTGACGTTTACACAATTTCAGACAGCGGCTTAAAAAAACTTCCGACAGAAGAAATTAAGAAAATATTGAATGCCTGACCAAAGGTTTTCAACAAATTTTAATTGTTATGGCTAAATACGAACTGCTTTCAAAAATTGAATCAATGCTTCCTAGCAACGCTCAGATTGTTGAGAGCGTATTTGAAGGAGCAAACATTGTCTTATACTCCAAAAACAAAGACTTTGTCCTAAAATCAAAAGACCTTGTTAGAAAAATTGTAAACACTGTCAAAAAGCGCGTTGAAATTAGGCCTGACCCAAGCATTTTAATGAATCCTGATTCAGCAAGAAGCATAATTGAAAAAGAAGTCCCAAAAGAGGCAGGGCTTCAAGATGTCTGGTTCGATGACCAAAGAAGCATAGTTCTGCTCGAAGCTGACAAGCCAGGACTTGTTATTGGGCGCTCAGGGGAAATAATCAATACTTTAAGGCAGAAAACCTTGTGGATTCCTTTTGTTAGAAGGGCTCCTGCAATAAAAAGCGACCTAATTAAGACAATCCGCTACACTATTTACAGCAACAGCGCATACAGGCGCAAATTCATGAATAAAATTGGGCAAAAAATATACGGCACGCCAATAGACAAATCAAATTATTGGATAAGAATCTCATGTCTCGGCGGGTACAGGGAAGTTGGCCGTTCCTGCACTCTTTTGCAGACGCCACATTCTAGAGTCATAATTGACTGCGGCGTCAATGTTGCTTCTGACGAGCATGCGTATCCGCATTTTGAAGCGCCAGAATTCGATGTTTCAGCACTTGACGCAATCATAGTAACTCATGCGCACCTTGACCATTCAGCCCTTGTTCCACTATTATTCAAATACGGCTTTAGAGGCCCTGTGTACTGCAACGAGCCAACAAGAGACATAATGACGCTGCTCCAGCTTGATTACATTGACGTAAATCAAAGAGAAGGCAAGAAACTTTTATTTGATTCCAGAGACATCAAAGAAATGATTAGGCACGTTTTTTGCCTTTCATTTGATGAAGTTACAGACATCACAAACGACGTGAGGCTTACTTTTTTTAACTCTGGCCACATGCTTGGCGCTTCAATGGCTCACTTCAATATTGGGGACGGATACCACAACATGCTTTATACAAGCGACTTTAAATTTAATGATACAAAAATGCTAAGCCACGCGCCTTATAATTTCCAGCGCCTTGAAACGCTTGCTATCGAATCTACTTATGGAGCAAAAGGAGATGTGCCGCCTTCTCTTAAGGAATGCGAAGCCAGATTGATTTCTCTTGTCAACGAAACAATAAACAGAGGCGGAAAAGTTTTAATTCCTGTCCTTGGAGCAGGCAGAGCTCAAGAAATAATGCTTATCATAGAAGAAGCCATTAGAAAAAAGAAAATTCAAAATGTCAATGTCTTTGTAGACGGGATGGTTTGGGATGTAACAGCGATTCATACAACATATCCTGAGTACATGAATACAAATGTCAAGCGCCTAATTTTTGCAAAAGACCACAATCCATTTCTTGCTCCTTGCTTCAAATGGGTTGGCAGCCAAGCAGAGCGCGACAAGCTGATAGAAAACACAGAACCTTGCGTTATCCTTGCCACCAGCGGAATGCTTACTGGCGGCTCGTCTGTCGAATACTTTAGGCAACTTGCTGAAAACCAAAACAATCAATTAATATTTGTAAGCTATCAAGGCAAAGGCAGTCTTGGAAGGCGCCTTCAAGCAGGAGAACGCACAATCAAAATGGAATCCAGAAAAGGCGGCATTGAAGTTATTAAAGTAAAAATGCAGATTGAAACTATTGAGGGATTTTCGGGCCACAGCAACAGGCAAGAACTTATTAACTTTGTCAAGCAACTTCAACCAAAACCTAAAAGAGTCATTGTAATGCACGGCGAAAGCAGCAAATGCTTGGACCTTGCTTCATCTATTCATAAACTCTTAAAAGTTGAAACTCAAGCCCCTAGAAATCTTGATGCTGTTAGAATAAGATAATTGCAAAACTTTAATAATTATCTACTTAGTATTATTTACTATGGTTGAAACCAGGCAAATTGCAAGCGTAACCCTTAAACAAAAAAGCATTTTTGATATGGGCGACTACTACAAATTTTTATATCAGCTTATAACAAGCCTTGGCTACATTGTCAATGAAGACGATTATTCTCAAAAAGACACGCCTTCTGGCAAAGAAATCGAGTTTCACTGGACCTGCGAAATGGAAGTTGACGATTACACAAAATTTAAAATTTGGATAGAATGCAAAGTTAGAGGCTTGCAAGACGTTCAAGTTGTCCGCGAAGGCATCAAAGAAAAGAAAAACAAAGGAGAAGTAGAACTTACAATTAAAGGCCACATTTTAACTGACTATAAAGATAGATGGGAGAAAAATCCTGTTCTTAAGTTCTTAAAGGGCTTTTATGACCGCTATCTATATAAGCCTACTTTCGAAGGCTACATAGAAAAAATCTGGGAAAACGTTTACTTAATAGAAAACGAAGTCAAAGCCTTTTTTGAGCTTCCTCGCTTCATGTAGTGACTTTTCATGACTCCAAGAGAAGAATACGAACTCCTTTTAGAACGCAGGCGGGGGAGTGCCTCCCCCATCCTAGCGCATTACCTCCCCCCTCTTTTAAAGGTGATTTCATGACTCCAAGAGAAGAATACGAACTCCTTTTAGAACTAATCGAAACCCTTAAAAATGCTCATTGCCCCATCATAGTTGAAGGTAAACGCGACATCGCTGCCTTAAAGAAGTTTAATATCCATAATGTTCACCAATTAACTTCATCAATTGAAAGCGAGGTTGAAAAACTTGCCAAGTCAAGTAAGGAAGTTGTTATCCTTACTGATTTGGATAAAGAAGGAAGAAAATTATACATTAAACTTCTTTCGGCATTTCAGCGATTCGGCGTTAAAGTAAATGACGCGCCAAGGCAGCTCTTATTTAAAACAAAGCTTAGGCAGATTGAGGGGCTTTACAGACGCGTTTTAAACCTTCAAAAAAAATTGCGAGGTGAATGATCACATGGGAAAAATTGCACCTGTTTCAGCAAAATATGTCATTACTGCAAAAATGCATGCTGACGGCATTGTTGAAAAGCCTGATATTATTGGCGCCATTTTTGGCCAGACAGAAGGTCTTCTTGGAAAGGATATGGAATTGCGCGAACTACAAAAAAGCGGAAGGATTGGAAGAATAGAAGTCGAGACAAAAGTTGTTGACGGAAAGACTGAAGCAAAAATTATCATTCCTTCAAGCCTTGACAAAACTGAGACTGCAATTATTGCAGCAGCTATAGAAACCATTGAGCGCATAGGTCCTTGCGACGGCAAGATAAAACTTGAAAAAATAGAGGATGTCAGAGTTAGCAAAAAAGACTATATTCAAGAGCGCGCAAAAGAGATTTTGTCAAAAATGATGGAATCAGAAACAGAGACGCAAGAGCTTGCAGAAGAAATAAAATCTTCTGTTAAAACAGCAAGCATAACAACTTGGGGCCCTGACAAGCTTGCAGCGGGCCCTGATATTGAAAAAAGCAAGGAGCTAATCCTTGTAGAAGGGAGAGCAGATGTTCTAAAACTTCTAAAATGCGGCATTAACAATGTCATAAGCACAAACGGCACAAGCGTTCCAAAAAGCCTTATTGACTTGATGAAAAGAAAAACTACAATTGCTTTTGTTGACGGAGACCGCGGCGGCGAATTGATTGTTAAGGCTTTATCAAGCGTGGGCAAGCTTGATTACGTAGCAAGAGCGCCTGCAGGAAAAGAAGTTGAGGAACTCACTAGCAAAGAAATCTTTAAAGCCTTGCGCGCCCGCGAGCCAGTAAAGCAAACACGAAGAACTATTAAAAGAGTCGTCAAAAGAACAGCAAGAAAGCCAAGAATTCCAGCAGACGTAAAAGAACTCCTTGCCAAATCATTAAAAGAGATTTCAGGCACAGACCACGCAGAAGTCCTTGACAACAATCACAAGCTCTTAGGAAGGCTTCCACTAAAATCCTTTAGAGCAATAACTGACCTTGGCGAAGTCTATGCAGTGATTGTTGACGGCGCATTAACTGACAGCATGGCGCATAATGCAAAAAAGGCAGGCGCGCGCTACCTAGTTGGCAAGGACTCAAAAGTCACAAAGCGTTTCAGAGGCCTTGCAATCATTACAGAAAAAGATCTAGAATAAAAGCCACTTCCAAAGTGGCAAGCATTTTATTTTTTTGTTTTTGCTTGTTATTATTTCAGTTTCTTTTCCATTATATATTATGAGTCCTTCTTTTATCTTATGCTTTTCAAGAAAATATTTCATATTTGTTAAATCCCTTTTTAGCAACTCCTTTTTATTTTTAACTTCAATTGGAATAACCTTTTTTTTATCAACTATTAAAAAATCTATTTCTTTTTTATTTTTTCTCCAGTAATATTTGCCATCTATGATGCTTGCAACTACATTTTCCATTATCTTATCATAATTATCTGTATAACAATAGGCCAGTGTCCACCAATACGGATATATTCTTTGAAGTTTCCTAGACGCAGCAAACGCACTTATTCTAAAATTTTTAATTCTTCTTAACAAATAAGAGAACTCAAGATAAAACATATGTTTAGCAAGCGTCTTTTTACTTATTCTTAATTTTTTTGAGATGCTGTCATAGTCCAAATAAGATCCAGGCTCGCTGTAAAACATGCTTAACAAACTAAAAAGCAATTCCTTGTTGATATTCTCGAATTTTTCTGAAAGGTCGCTTTTTATTATTTTGTCAACAATCGCAGTTCTTAAATAGTCCTTTATTAGCAATTTATCTTCCCAATTGATTATTTCAGGGAAGCCTTTTAATAAATAGCTTTTAAACTCTTTTTCAATTTCTTTTTTCCACAGCTCGGTATTTTCAAGCAATTTATTTTTTCCTTTTAGTTCCAAGTACTCAGTAAAACTTAGTGGTTTTACATTTATTAAAAAATATCTTCCAGCGAGATTCTTTATAGCCTCTTCTTCTAATTTCATGCTGCTTGATGATGAAACTAGAAACTTTATGTTTGGAAATGCATCATAAATCAACTTAATTTTACTCCCCCATTTGTCGAGTTTTGCTATCTCATCAAAAAATACAAAAATTTTTTCTTTTTTCCAATCAATATTTGTTAATTCTTTATAATTATCTAAAACCTCGATTAATTCCTCAACTTCTTTATCAAAATTAAAATACAAAATGCGTTTTGGATCATTTTTTTCCAATAACTGTCCAATAACTTGATAAAGCAACGTTGTTTTTCCAACTCTTCTTAATCCAGACAGCATAATTATTTGTTTATAATCAATTAGTTTCATAATTTTATCAAAAATTTTTCTTTTGTACGGTTTTGCAAGTTCTTTGCTAATTTTATTTTCTTTCCACCAAGGATTTAACAATTCCAATATTTCTTTTAGCATCTTCATATAAGTTCTAAATTAGAAACCAATATTTAAATTTTTGGTTTCCATATGGAAACTAATGTTTTATATGAATATTCTTTTATATCAGAAAATAATATATTTCATTAATGAAAAGACGCATTTTTTTGTTATGTCTCTTGCCTTTAATATTTAACGCTGTCCTCGCTGCCTACGATGACTCCCAGTCAGAGTGCGAGGCTGGGGGATATGTTTGGTTTAGAAACAATGTAGTTTTTGCTGGCAATGTTACATATCCTGTGGGTTACGAGCCTGACAGTATTGCAATAGGAGATCTTGATGGCGACGGAGATTTAGATATTGTTAATACAAATCAGCAAGCTCACACGTTTAATGTCTCCTTAAATAACGGCGACGGAACTTTTACAGTGTCTTCGTATTATTCTACTGGTGACGTATCTAATGATATAACATTAGGAGATGTTGATAACGACGGCGACCTAGATGTTGTATACACAGATGGTGGCGATACTTTTGCTGTTAGAAAAAACAATGGAGACGGCACTTTTACATCCGCCGTTTCATACTCTGTTGGTGGAGGTCCGCATGGAATTGCCTTGGGAGATGTAGATGGCGACGGAGATCTAGATATAATTAACACCAATTGGTTAGATAATACATTTAATGTATCTTTAAATAATGGCGACGGAACTTTTACAGTTTCAGCATCATACCCTGTAGGCAATGATCCTGAAGATGTTGTCTTAGGCGACATAGACAACGATGGAGATTTAGATGTAATTAACATAAATTTTAACAGCAACACTTTTACAGTTTCTAAAAACAATGGCGATGGCACATTTACATTAGACGCATCGTATCACACTGGTCAATGGTTAAGGAGTATTGCTTTAGGAGACGTTGACAATGACGGCGACCTTGATGTTGTAATCACCAATCAATTCTCTGGCACCTTTACAGTCTCTAAAAACAATGGCGATGGCACCTTTGCGTCTGCTGTTTCCTATAGTGTTGGCAGCAATCCTTGGGGAGTTGCATTAGGCGACATAGACAACGACGGCGACCTTGATGTTGTAAACACAAATTATAATGATTATACATTCAATGTAAGTTTTAATAATGGCGATGGAACTTATGTAGTAAGCTCGTTATCTTATTCTATAGGCAGGGCTCCTAGAGATGTTGCCTTAAGCGACATAGATAATGACGGCGACTTAGACGTTATTAACGTAAATGCATGGGATTACACGATAAGCGTCAGTAAAAATCTTGGCATCAACGGCACCAATGGCCCTTGCTGCGGCGATGACGGAGTCAACGATAATTTCTACAATTCCACTCTTGCGTGCAAAGACGGCAAAGTTACTTCAGACAGAGACTCATTTAGCGGTTTTTGCGGTGCTGGAGGATACACTTGGGTTAACAATACAAATTATCCTGCCACATACTCTTTTACAGACGACGCTGACGGAAGCGATCCTTCTGGATGGACTGTTGAAGAAACAGGCGGTCCTGTGAACGTAATATCTGAAATAGATGGTCATGCAAAGGTTGTTGAGATGCAGAATACAGTTGCAGGAGGTGTAGGCTTTAGAAATTATTTTACAAATCGCACTTCGGGAGCTTACGAATTCTGGTTTAGAACCACTAGCTCAAATGATTACTTTAATATGGATGTGTGGAGCGATGATTCGTATGGAACCTACTTAAGTACTATGAATGGATACCTTAGATATTATGATACTGCTTGGCACGACATAGCGCCCATTAATAACAATGAGTGGTATCACATCAAAGTTACTTTTGAAACAGATACTGGAGGGTATGACGGACTTTCTGCAGATCAATTTAATGTTTATATAAATGGAGTTAAATATGGTCCCTATCCTTTTAGGGGTGCTTTGAGTTCTGTTAATAATGTGAGATTCATGTGTGGCAGTGGAACTGGATATACTGTATATGTAGACGCAGTCGGTTACTCTTGGGATGCTGATTATAATATTGGAGACAACGTTTATCCTGCTTGTTGCGGAGACGACGGCGCAAACGATGATTTCTACAATTCTACCCATGCGTGCTATAACGGTGTATTCACTGACGATAGAGATTCTTGGGAGGAATTTTGTGAGGTAGGGGGGTATATTTGGTTTGCTTTAACATTTGTTAAATCAAATTTAGGCGTCGCATCTGGCGCAGTTTATTCAGTAGCCTTAGGAGACATAGATAACGACGGAGATCTTGACATAATCTCTGGAGACGCAGGTGGTAATGTTTACAAATGGACAAATATTGGGGCAGGAAGTTTTACAAAATCTAGTTTGGGTGCTGTTTCTGATGTGATTACGTCTATTGCTCTAGGAGACATAGACGGAGACAACAATCTTGACATAATCTCTGGAGACGCAGGTGGTAATGTTTACAAATGGACAAATAATGGTGCAGGAAGTTTTACAAAGACCTATCTTGATGTGCTTACTAGTGAAATACATTCAATTTCTTTAGGAGACATAGACGGAGACAACAATCTTGACATAATCTCTGGAGACGGAGGCAACCACGTCTACAAATGGATAAACGACGGTACAGGCACTTTTACAAAAACAGACCTAGGCACTGCTTCTGGACAAGTATA
>JAFCFT010000006.1 GCA_017608505.1 Candidatus Parvarchaeota archaeon
TAAAAACAATTGGATGTCCACTTGGACATCACCTCCGACTTTTACTTATTAAATTTTACATAACTAAAAATAAGAAACTGGGAAAATAAAAACACAATTAATGTCACTTAACCGTTGCAATGCAAAATTATTTAAGTCAGCGCCTTTAAACTTTAAAAATAATGAATTTGGAAGAATTCATTGCAAAATACGACGATAAAATGAACTTTAGCGAGAAATATTTTCTTAAAAACATTCTTGTAAAAGTTATTGGAGAAAAAAATCTAGAATACGTAGTCCCCCAAAAAGAATTCATAGATTCTGAACAAAAATGCAGGAGAATTGACTTTGCAATTGAAACTTTAAGCAACAAATATGCTATTGAAGTGGACGGGTACACGTATCATGCAGGGCCTAAAGTCACTCCTAAAAAGCACAGCGACGACATAAAAAGGCAAAACGACATAATTAATGCTGGATACAAGGTCTTAAGATTTACTTGGGACTTAATTAAAAATTCGCCTCAAAAGTGCGTTGAACAGTTAAAACAAGCTTTTGCAAACGACGAATTTTGCGGAACATTTTGCAGGTATTGCGGAGAAAGAATAAGCGATTTTAAAGAAAAATGCAGCTATTGCGGGACAGAAATTGACAGCAATTTTGGGATTCCTGCAAAAGAATGGGGAGAATACTTAAAAGAAAAAGAAGGGAAAAGGCATGCAGGAATGGAAATGTGGAATGGACGCATAAAAAAACTGCAGATATACAAGTACCGCCTAAAGGAAATGCCAAAAGGAATAGAAAACTTAAGAGAACTAGAAGAACTGTGTTTAAATGAAAATTATATTAGGAAAATAGAGAATTTAGAGAACTTGGAAAATTTGAAAATACTTTGGTTGCCGTATAATAGCATTGAAAAAATTGAGGGGCTTGAAAACTTGACAAAATTGGAAGAGTTGCGCTTAGAAGGAAACAAAATTAGAAAAATAGAAAATCTTGAAAACTTAAGAAATTTGAAAGTGTTGCTGTTATTTGAAAATGAAATAAGCAAGATAGAAGGCTTAGACAATTTATGGGATTTAGAAGTTCTTTATATAGGGGACTACGTGAGCAAAATAGAAGGCTTAGAAGAATTAGAGAACTTAAAGGACTTAATGATTGGTTACGAAGTAAACAGAATGAATGATATAAGAGAACAAGTTTCTGCCTTAACTTTAAAAAAGCTGTGGCTTGGATATAACAAAATAAGAAAAATAGAAGGACTTGAAGGGCTCTATCACTTGGAATTGCTTGAGTTAAAAGGAAACAAAATCAACAAAATTGAGGGACTTTATGAACTTGTAAGATTAGAAGAGCTGTATTTAGGCAACAATAATATAAGCAAAATAGAGGGCTTAAGCGAATTGTCAAATCTTAAGTATCTTGATTTAAGCAACAACAATATTAGAAAAATAGAAGGGCTTGACGAATTAATAAATCTTGAAACGCTGGATTTAAGCAACAACAATATTAGAAAAATAGAAGGGCTTGAAAATCTAGATAAATTAAAAACCCTGCATATAGGATACAACAAAATTGAAAAAAATGATCCAGAAATCAAGAAATTAAGAGATAAAGGAGTGCATGTGTCCTTTTCAAAAGATTCTAATACAGATCTTATAAAGGAACTTGATAGTTTTGAAAAATCGCTTTTAGATTCTTTGCAAATTATTGAAACTAATCTGGAAAACTGCCTTAAGCAGAATATGCTTGACAGAGAAAAAGCATTAAAGGTGCAAAACCTGCTTGTAAAATGCCAAGAGTTTTCTAAGGAGATAAGTGCAGGAAATTTTTCAGAAGAATTTTTCAGCAAAATGTATGAATTCAAAGAAGAAATCGAAAGCCTGCGTTTATTTTAAAAGCTCAAGAAAATTAAGCATCAAGTCGTATGGGAGCAGTGAGTGTTTGTTTAAGGAGAAACGAATTAACGTATTATTCACTATTGCAGACGCCGTGCTTGTAGAGCTGTTGCAGTAAGTGACAATGCCTTCTTTAAATGAAGTCGCAGCAGGGGTTTGATTGCACATAAGCCAAGTTCCTCTAAGATTTTGGGGAGTCGCAGTAACAATAATGCTAATTAGTGTTGAATTTGTAATAAAAGTGTTATTGCTCGAATAATAATCGCAAGTTTTTGCAAAAGAATCTGACACAACGCTTGAAAATGCATCCACGCCTGCAAGTTTTAAGGCTTCTTCTCCATAGTAATACTTGCATGAAGTCACGCCATTAGAATATGTTTGTTTTGGGAATCTTTCAACAAAAAGAGACGCGTTTGTGCGAATAAACTTATTTGAAAATTCTTTTGCAGTTTCATTTGCAAGAAAATTAAACAAAGTATTGTAAAGATAATCTGTTTCATTTTCAGAAAGCTCGTATTCCATAGATGCAATTTCTGAAACGCCTTTAAATATGTTCTCGTATTCTTTCTCTGTGCAATTAAAGTCCTCAGGAAGCGCAATTAAGGAGGATATAAGTTCAGGAGATTTGTTTAATCCTGCAAGCGCTTTGCTAACAGACCCAAAAAATTCGCCAGTTGAAAGGCATTTATACAATGCACTTTCCGGTTTTTCAAGTGGAGGACGCATTGTAAGAAACAAGCTAAATAGCAATCCAATTAAAATTATAATTATCGCTGTCATGCCTTTTAAAATAAATTTTGGATTCATGGCAATGAACTCCAAGACAGCAAATTATAATCAGGACTTCTGTCCCTATGGCCTGACTGCCAATTGTTTGAGTGGCTAGTGTATCTTAATACGGAATTCCTATCATAAGCGTACGCCCAGTTATGGCATAATTGATACTCGTAATCGCATGAATAATATTCTGTTTTGTATGTTGGTTTGCAATTGCAAAGAGCATTCCAATCAGCACAAAACCAACAAACAAAACTTTTGTCACACTCTCCACAAGAATCATCAACCACTTCGCGACTGCATGTACTATGCGTTTCAAGGCACTTGTAAGGACTGCCTTCTTTGACTTTGCACACTTTATCAACAGTTTTTGTATCATAATGATAAACTTCAAAACATCCTCCTTTTGAAGTAATTCCTGCATCAGGGTAACTTTCAAGGCTCCCAAAAGAAGAGCAATCATCATCACTCCAGCATGCAACATTTTCCCAGCCTGCGCATTTGTTTCCGTTTGCGCTTAAGAAACAATAAGGAGCCTTCCAGCGAAAGTTGGCAGTGTCTTTTTCTTCTTGACAATCAGAATTTGTGCAGCATTCTGCACATTCAGTGCTGCACTCGTCTGAAATCAAAACACATTTGCCATTTACACAATCATATGTTTTTTTATTATCTCCATAACAACAATTTGGATGTCCTGGACAATACAATTGGTTGCAATTTTCAACATTTATGCACTCTGCTCCAGGATACCACTCACCACTGGAACATAAACCCATATTATTTTTCCAAAAATCCAATGAGCCGTCAATTAAGCCTTTGTCGCAGCAAGCATATTCAGGGTTGCTTGTGTCGCCAACCCATGTGCCTCCGGCAGTTTCGCAGGCGCATTGAGAAGAATCTTCATCTGCAAACAATGCGCCGTCGCAACAAATAAGACCTGAAAAATCGTACCAGGCTTCAGAACCCAAGTCGCAAGAAGTAATGTCAATGCTTATTTCTTTTTCATTTGCAATCGCAGGCTCTGGAGAAGCGTATTTTCTAATGCGAACCCAATCAACATAAACAGCATCGTCTCCTAAGTATGCATCAAATCCAGCACGCAATGGAGACGTCGCAACACTACTGCTCATTCTTGAAATTGTTTTGGACCCATAAGTTAATGTTTCATATTTTTTCTTGAGATTAAGCCATGTGAATTTTAAAGTGCCATATCTCCCTCTAGAAAAATCAAGATGTATTCCAGTAGGGTATCCCCTTCCGTCTGCAAGATAAAACAATGAATTCTCCCAATATGCAGTCGCACGTTGGTTGGGAGAATTTGGAAAATCTCCAAATCCAAATTGAAAACTGGTAAATGTTTTAAGTCTTGTTTCAAAAATCAAAGGGGGATTAAATAATTTTTTAGACTCTATAAAACCATGTTTGTTAATTTTAACTAACGAACTGCCATATAATCTTGCTGCATTGTGGGCATACCATTGATTCCCCAAGGGACCGTTAAAATCATCATACAACTCAAAAATATCTTTGGGCTGACTAGCAGACGAAGTGTATCTTAGGTCTTTGCCATAATACATGCGTATTGTTTCTGTGCCAGACGCAGGGATTTTTGGAACTTTAATCCATATAATAGTAGTGTGTGTATTGCACCCTGATTCTATGTAATAAGGAATATTCTCTCCAGAAGAAGTGACAAATTTGATGCCGCTGCAGTCACTATTCATTTTGCCTGAGGAAATCAAAGAGTAAGTGTCAATAACAAGCTTTACTTGATAATCTAAAAGGTCTGTGCCTGATTGCTCAGCTAATGTGATATCTTTTCCAATATATATTGTCTTTGTAGTGCATACAGGGTCAGAGGACAACTTGCAAGTTTTTGCCTTTTCCTCTGATCCATAAGTAAGAATAGGATTTCTGTCAACATTATATTTCACAGAAGAAGGAATGTTAGTGTTTATAGAGTTGGACGCGTAGAGACTGTCATAATACATTCTTATTTTAGCATTTTTGCGCAAAGAAGATAGAAAACCGCCACCGCCAAAAAGAACATTCGCAACCTTTACAAGAAAGCTTTTATCATTTTCATAATAAAACTCTGTTTCTTTATATTTTCCATCAAGGCCTTTTAAATAAAATTTTATATCTACATAATCAAGCCGTCCATAGCGCTCGTGATACAATTCAAGTATCTCGTCATGGCTTAAAGCCCTGTTATATATGCGTATCTCATCAATAGTTCCATTAAAATAGAGCATTGAACCTCCGCGTGAAGCAAGATAAAGATTTGCAGAATTGACAGTAGTTCCAGTAGTGGTATCTTTAGCAAATGCGTCTAATTTGCCATCGATGTACAAGTACATGATTCGTGAATATGAATCAACTACGCCAACAACATGATGCCACCTGCCATCATTAATCTTTGTAACACTGATAACGGCAGGGTTGTGAGTTCCATCATATCTTGCAAATTCAACAACATCCCCCATATAATATCTAAAAACAAAAGAATAGGGTCCCCCAGCTGAAGTCCACTTTTCAAGGATGGCGTCTTGATTTGCGTTGCCATCGCCGCTTTTAACCCAAAAAGAAATTGTAAATGAATCATAAGTATTAAAATTACAAGAACTCCCAGGAAGAGATGCATAATCGTCAATGCCATCAAACTTAAGACCTTCACCTTTTTCCCGATATCCGGCTGAATATTGCGCTTCATGAACATATTGTGCATTGTATCCGTTGCCAGAAGAATCAAAAGCATTGCTACTAAAATGGTAAGATGCAACGAGACCTGTTGTATCATAAGTTTTAGGATCAATTGAAATAAAAGAGTTATATCTCAAGTATTTAACAGATATTAATTTTCTCTTATTATAACTAGAATCGTCCCAATTAAAAGTCATTTCAAAATTTATGCAGTCGTCTCCACAGCAATTGCGTTCCCCACCAAGCCCAGCGTATTCACCCAAGTATTCGGATTTACAGCAGTCTATGTCATTATCTCCATAATTTGAGTATAAAGAAGGGACAATACCTTTCTCAGTGTAATCCATATAACAAAATTTATCTGGAAAATCGTAAGAAAAAGGTCCAGAAGGTTTGGTTGAATAATTGTATGTGATGCTAAAACAAGGACTAAATAAAAATAAGAAAATTACAGTCCAAATTAAGATTCTATAGTTCATTTAATTACTCACCCGTGCAATAAAAGTCAAATTTTGGAACTGTATAATCTCTAGCATAATACTGCGTTCTTATTTTGCCAGCAACATATGTGCCTTTTTCTGGATCGCATAAATGCATTTTTCCGTCATAACAAAAGAGATTTTTGTCTATCATGAATGAATCATCATCATAAGGATAACTATCATCAAAAGGGTTTTCAAATTTATCATTAAACAGCACGGCGGTTTGACTGCCTGTATCAAAAGCTATGTCATCATAATTATTAGCATCAAAATCGCCAACAACTACATAGTGAATTTTTTCGTCAAAATAATAAGGTTTGTATATAAAACTGCCTAAGCGATTGTATAAAATATTAAGCGCGCCTATGCCTAAAGGCTCACTAATATCAAGCGTAGTATTAAAAATCCTGGTATGATATGATATTGCAACTAAATCTGGCAAGCCGTCGTCATCAAAATTTCCAACTGCAAGATTGCTTATTTTATCATTATACCAATAGCTATTAGTCTCATCATATATCCTGGTCTCATAACTAGCCCCTTTCTCAAATTCGGCATTGCCCTTGTTAATAAAAGTGCCAACGACATTTTTATTAGAGCCTGCAAAATCCATATATCCATCATTATTAAAATCTGCAGCAATTAAGTTTTCCCAAGAGCCGTAGTCGTATGAAGTTTTTGTAAAATCATTTTGTCCATTGTTTATTAATATGTGCAATTTTCCGTTTGAAGACACGACTATATCCACTAACAAGTCATTATTAAAGTCGCTAAATACCCAACCATGTATTTTGCCGTCGAAGTTTATCATTTTGCCTTCATTTAAAAGCCCTGTGCCATCATTAAAAAATACTATCATCCTATATAGGCTATAGACGCGTCCTATCACAACATATGCATCTAAAAATCCATCATTATTTATATCCAAAATACCATGATTAAGAATGCTACTGCCTTCTTCAGTAACACTGTCATAAAGCCTTCTAAAAACATTATAAACAGGATTTTTATCTAAAAAAGCGTCAGTAAAAATTTTTAAGTCGTCCTTCACAACAATCAACTCATCTTTGCCATCGTTATTTAAATCGCCACTTGCTAGATAACTATTTTTTTTATCGTATATGCCGCGAGTCAACTTAAAAGAAAAACTGCCAAGTCCATCGCCTTCAAGAAAATAGATCGCGGGCTCGGAATCATATTTGCTTGATGAAACTGCAATATCCATTATGCCATCATTATTAAAATCAGTTAAAACAAAATCAGCACCCCACCAAGTAAAAGGAAAATACAAATCAAGAGTATCTGTAAAAGCGCCATTGCCATCATTTGAGAAAACTCTTAAAAAAGGTGCGCGTCTATCAGAAGATTCGTAATATTCACCAACGCCTTCTCTTGAAAGCAAATCTAGGTCGCCATCATTGTCGACATCATAAGGTATAAGGTCTTTAGAATATCTAGAGCCATAAATCTTCTTTTCAAAAGTGCCATCTCCTTTATTTAAAAGTATTATTAATTTGCTTGAATGAGCAACTGCAAGGTCCAAATCTCCGTCGCTGTCAAAATCTCCAGACACCACATCATACGCCCTTGGTTGAGATTGGCAATATGGGTAAGTGTAAAGATTTATTTTGTTGTTTGTGAATGCACCATTTCCATCTCCAAAAAATATCAATAGTCTCTCGTAATGCGAACGATAACTACCCCTGCAGGTTTGGTCCACAACAGCTATGTCGCCGTTGCCGTCATTATTGAAATCGCCAGCAGTAATGCCATAATATTTATTTGTTAAAGTATTATATCTAATTGGTGAAGCAAATGTCCCGTCACCGTTATTAAATAATATGTCTTCTTGAGTTGCAATATCTAAATAGCCGTCATTATTAAAATCGTAGATTACAATTTTTGTGCCTGCAGCATCATATTTTTGCAGGTTATCAAATGTTCCGTCCCCTTTATTTAAAAGAACTTCCACACCGCTTGTTGCAATGTCTAAGTAACCATCGTTGTTTAAATCCGCAGTTACAACATCAGTCTTTGCAGAACTTAAAGTGTATTCATCAGCTTCAACATAAGACCCGTCCTGATTGCTAAGGGATATTTCAAGCCCGTAACTATGTGATTTAAACAAGTCTGGATGGCCATCATTGTTAAAGTCATATGTTTTTTGCGGAGCATTGCCATCTTCCATAAATGTTCTGTCACCATTGCTTGCGTAAATAGTGTTGCCAATTGAAAGGTCAGGCAACCCATCATTTGTATAGTCCTTCGCATCTAAATTTCCTGTTGCATTTAGATACCTGATATCAGGCTTATATTCTATATCATCACCACAACATACAGGTTCATTTATTCCCTTTTCAAGAAATTCCCCATTAATTTTAATAGCATCTATGTTTAAATAAACATCAGAGCACGTAACACCAATATACAATGCTTTAGGTTTCTTGTTGTTTGAACTTAATTTTAAATCAAACCAATTTTTAGAGGTGCCTGGGTCAGAATCTTCAGGCCACCAATAATCGCATCCGCCACTATAATATAACATAGCGCTGATGCAATACTTTCTAGATCTAAAATCTTTATTAGACCACCCATATATTTTAATGCTGTCTATCTTGTCATACGATGATAAATCTATTTTTAAATACGATTGGTACCTTGCCCCCCTGTAATCACAGCCCATACGTTCTGTATGCGAGTCTGGGTTAATGTCTTTTATACTAGCATACCTGCCATCTGGAAAACCAATATTGTCTTTATTTGAAACTTCAAAACCAGACACAAAATCGTACCCTGTCATTCGCTTTGGCAAGAGCCAGGTTCCACCATACATGGCTTCGCAACAGGCCTGGCTTACATCGCCGTCAGCGCAAAATTCCACGCCAACTGCCTGGCAATTGTTTGAATAATCCGTATCATCATCGTATTCGCTTCTTACGCAGACATAAAGCATGTGGCGGTCTTTAAGAAAAATCTTGTAGTCGCTGTATATCCCAAGATCCTCGGCTTTTTGAAATAAAGCATAAGGTGAAGGCAATTCCACTTCGTCAGGAAGAGGATAAACAGGTTCGTCGCCGTCTAATAAAAGGTCTTGGCTTGTGCTCCATGTTATATAAGCCCCTGTATAAGCGAGAACTCCTCCTTTATAATTTGTGTCAAAAATGTCATTAAAATTATAATAATTTTCATCTTCGTACGAATCTGGCTTGTAATTTAAAGGGTTGTCTCTTTTAAAATCAAAAAGGAAATCAACAATAAGCTTGCTGTTGTTTGCATTGCTGCCTTGCACGTTTGAAATCTTAAAAGAAGACACTTTAATCGCATTCGCAGGATTTGGACTGCCTTCTGCATCTATGTTATAAATAAACGTTTTTCCGCTTGGTCCTACGTGGCGCTCAAGATAATTGCTTAATTCAAGCTCGTCTGCCTTTAAGTCATTCACAAAAGGCTTGCAGTTGCTCATATATTCGCTGTTTTCGCAATTTCTGCAAGAGCTGTTAAAGTACGAGCCTTCTTTGTCAATGCCTTTAAAAAATATGTCTGTGATATTGACCCTGTCCATGTCAACCCACCATTTGATGTCAGGATATTTCTCGTTAAGCCATTCAGTAATTGTAGGGAAACGGCTTTTTAAAAGCTCAGTAAGCATTGGAATTATAGAATCATAAACTGCATCTTTGCAAGTGGGGGGAGCGCCTGCAGACTCGTAAGTGTATGTAGTGCCGTCAATAGTGACTGGGTTTGGATTTGTAGCGTTGTCAAATGCAAGCGCGTAAGTGTTGAAAGACTTCTGAAGGTCGCTTTCAGCATGCACATCCATGTAATTTGAAAAAAATGTCTCAAAGCACTTAAGGCAAGGCTCGTATGTGAAATTAAGGCAAGGATTAGATTTGTAAGGAAGCGCGTGGCAAAGCCTGCAGTTTTCTTTTAAAGAGCTCCAGGCATCAGTGTCTTCAGTTATGCTTGTGCCAGGAACGCCTGTATCGTTCCAAAGAGGCTTTGTCAAAGAATCATAAAGTTCTGTTGAGTCAAACTCTTTGTCTGATTCGTAATTCAAGTACTTGTCATCGCTAAAGAACTGGCAGACCTCTCTGAATAAGTAGACGCACATAGGCTTAAAAATGAAATCTGCGCCAAAGATATTTGTAAAGTCGCTTGCGCTTTGCAAATCAAAACTGTTAAGATTGTACCTCCCATTGTAATATGTGTTAAGATAATTTTCGTAATTTGGATTTGGCGAGCCCTCTATGTTAAATTTTACAGCAATTTCAAACCATGAGTGATTGTCAAGCATTGCGTTTACAAGACTTTCCAATTCAGAGTCTCTTACCAATTTGACAGCAGCGCCCCTAAATTTTGCGAAGTCGCTGTCAAAAGCATCAAAGACATATGTGGTTCCTGTGTATGTGATGTTTGCAAGTTCGCTTTTAAATTGGAGCGTGAATATTGGCGCTAATGTTGGATAAAAGTTTACATACATAGCGTTTTCGGCAAAGCCTTCGACAACATCTGGAGTGGAGAGGTTATCCTCAACAACTGCTTTGTAAGTAAGTTTTGGGAACACAAGTTTTTTAACTTGATTTTCAAGGCCTAATGTTTTTGGCGTGTTAATAATAGCATTATACGCAAGGCCGTCTATTTTGTAAAAAAGCTCGTTAATAAAGCTCTCAAAGGTGTCTTTTACAAAAAGAGGGTCTGGAATGCATATTTGATTTTTCTCGTTTATGACGCGCTGAAGAACTATTTGAGGAGGGTTGTCGCTGTAGAAGGAAGAAATGTCAAATTTGGTCTTGAATTCAGGGTCCTCGCAAAATGAAAGAGTGTCGCTTATAGTATGCTTGCACAAGTCATTGCTTAAAACAACTAGATGATTTCCTCCAACAAGAGAAAAAGGAGAAGTGTTTTCAGGAATGTCGTACGGGCTTCCATTTTCATAGTTGCTTTGTGGCTTGCCGTCAATTAAAAACCAGCCGATGTCATAATGTTTTGAGGACCCTTCTCTTATCTCAAGCACATAGTCGCCCTGGCGCACGTTTTCGAATTTGAAAGCAATCCAATTGTCTCCAGGGGCTTTGTTAAAGCGCGAACCGACATAATAATAGTATTCCTCAGTTTCTTTTGCAGTTTTCCAGTAAGGGACGTACTTGTCAAGTTTGTAATTGCTTAAGTTTATAGAAACTCCGCAAGGACTTGTGCCGTGTGGAAAAAGCCCTATGCTTCCAAGATGAATGCCTGCATAGTCAATGCCAACCTGCCTTTCCTGCTTTTGGATGGTTTTTATCGCATTTACAAGGTCTGAAACTTTCAGTATTTCCTGCGCTTTTGAAACTTGCTCTGTGTTGTCAACAAGTCTGTCGCTTACAACGCCGACAAGACTTAGCAATACAAACACTATGCTTATGAACCATAAAATTGAATATTGGCCCCTCCTCATCCGTGATAATAAATTAAGCGCTACTTATATAAAAATTGAAGGATTTATTAAGAACATAATGAATTTCCTTAAAAAATTAAGCAAAAAGACAATAATAATTGCATTCCAAAAATCAATTAATGCCTTGCTTAAGAATCCAAAAATCATAGCGCCTTTTGTTCTTGAGTTAGTCATCCCTGCGCTTTTTGCAGGAGCATTTATTATGCTTTTTTTGGGGCCAGAAGCATTTAATTTTTATTATAATCCAAATGTGTATCTTGCAACAGACCCCAACTTGTTGCCAAAGATATTTTTTACAGCGCTTGCAGGAATGATTGCTTCGATATTTATAATATCATACATTGACGTTGCAGGAATATTGATGTGTAACAAAGCATTAAAAGGCAAAAAAATGAGCCTTGTAAAAGCATTTGAAAAAGCGCCAAGGCATTGGGTAAATCAAACGATAGTGATGTTCTCTCTTACGCTTATAGGCTTCTGCTTTTTGTTTGTCCTTCTTGCGCTTGTAACGCTTGGAGTCCCTTATCCATACTACTATGCATACAGCATCATTGGGGCATTGTCTTATTTTGTAATAATACTTTATCCAAGATTTTTTGCAGTGTTATATAGTAAAACAGGATTTGATGCAATAAAAGACTCTTTAAAATTCGTGCTTGACAATCCAAAACTAGTCCTAAAAGCGCTTGCAATAATTATAATAGTATACGGAGCGTTTTCTTGGCTTTATGTCTTAAATCCAGGACTGCATCAGGTGTTTAGCGCGGTAGTATTGTTCCCTTGGTTTAACGTGTTTTTAATAGCTGCGTGCTTTGTCAAGAAGCACATGACAGCAGTAGCCGTAAAAGATGCCTGAGAGAGGCGTAAAACTAAAAAACGCAAATGCAAGAAAAGAGGCTGCAAGCGCAAAATAAGAATGGAAAATCCCCCTGTGATATTTGTTTTTTGGCTTCTCTATAATGTCAGGAAGCCTTGCGCTTGCAAGGCACAGCACTGCAAAAGTAAGAATATAAGTCAACTGATTGTAAAGAACTGCTCCAGAAAAAAGCCCAATAAGCAAATTAAATATCCTGTGCGCAGTTTTTCTTGGCATAATTAATTTATTAAGTGAGGGTGTTATTTAAAATTTCAATGCTAAAACAAGTAATAGTTGTTAGAGAAGACTTGAAAATGAGTCCTGGGAAGATGGCTGCCCAAGTTGCGCATGCAAGCCTTGGAGCGTACAGAAATGCGAAAAAAAGTAACATAATCATGTGGCGGCTAAGCGGAGAAAAAAAGGTTGTTGTCATGTGCAAAGACCTAGAAGAACTAAAAGAGATAATGAAAAAAGCAAAAGCGCAAAGAATAAACACATACTTGGTGCAAGACGCGGGCTTAACAGAGCTTCCTAAAGGAACTATCACTTGCCTGGGACTAGGCCCTGTAAAAGAAGAAATAATAAACAAGGTCACAGGGCATTTGAAGTTGCTTAAGTAGAGATATCTTCTATTAAGCCTTTTATGCTGTACAAAATCCCTATTCTTGTTTTTTCTAATTTGTTTAAAAGTTCGAGCACGTCTGCTTTAAAGCCCCTGCGTTTCACTGGTTCGTATTTTAAGCCGACTAAGCGCGCATAGGTCTCAAGGTCGTAATCAGACAAAAGTTCTAAGGGCCCGTGTTTGACTTTTAACAATTCTTTTTTGTTTTTTAAAAAGCCTGTCAAAATGCGTATCGCAATGTCAGTCAAGTTCTCTTGATTAAGGGTGCGAAGGCCCTTAACGCGTTTTTTTGCTGAGTAAACAGTTAAGCCTTTGTGTTTTTTTGCAAGCAGGCACATCAGATAAAATAAAACATAATCATTTGAATTTTTTATAACAACAAGAATGCGTTCTTTTTTTCCTATTAATTTGTTAATTGTTATTGCTTTGCTGAATCGCTTGAAAATTATTTTTTTAAAGCATTCTGGGCAGGCATACTTTCCTAAAGACTTTATTAAAATTTCTCCCTTGCGTCTTTTGCATTTTACGCATAGCATCATGAACCAAGAATGTTAAGCAGGTCGCCTGCGCCTCCTAGCTGATTTAGTTGGCTTGTAAACTGCTCCATGATAAGGTTTGAAAATACAAAGCAATAATTGCTGACTTCAGAAAGAGACTTGCATTCGCAAAGTTCGCCTGAGTCTATATTTGCAGAGCAGACATGAAGAAGCTCTTTAAAACTTTGTCCATTATAAGAAACTGCGCAAAAGTCAAAGCTCCCTTGTATAATTGACATTGGGTTGCTTGTTACATAATTTTGGAGGGCTGTGTTAAATTCGTCTCCTGTAAGAGTTGTTGAAATCAAAAGCAAAAAGTTACGTCCATTGTAAGTGATTTTAAGGCCAGGCATGATAGTCTCCCCAGGATACAAAGATGAAACAGAAGGCAGAATGTTTGAAGGAGCATCTACGCCCTGCTCTATATTAGAATATGCTTTCTGGCTTATGACATACAATGCGTCCGTAACAGTAAGACACGATGTATTGTTTATTGTGTATCCCGAAAAGCCCGCGCCCGTGCCGCCTCCAGAAACAGTAAGGGATGCAAATGCAAGCTTTTCAGATATTTTTTGAATAGAAGTGTCATTTACAAGCATAAGCATGACAATAGCAAAAGTTACAGCAATTATAGCTCCAGAGAGCGCCTTTTCATTTTCTGCGAGTTTCTTAAAGCCTGCTTTTATTTTTTGAGAAAAAGTCAGATTTATCTGCATGAATGCCACGTTTTCGCCCGTATAAGTGTCAAAGCTAACAAGAAATTCATTTGACTTTTTATCTTTTATAGTGTAATTTACAATATCGCCTTCTTTTTTTCTTTTAACAAGCTTGTATTCCTTGATTTCTTTTGACTCTAAAAATTCTCTTAAAGTCTTTTCAAGCTCTTTGCTGCTTAAAGCTTCTGGCATGATTTTTTTGCGCTCAAGAATTTTCTTTAATCTTTTAAATTCGTCTGACAATCTTTCAAAAGCCTTTTTTAATTCAAGGAAATCTTTTGGAGTGACAACTCCAAGTCTGGCGTGGTCGCTTGACAAAAGCCACAAAATAAGATACAAAACAATTGCTGTTATAAATGCTTGCAAAAGCCCTTCAAGAAATGGCAACTGCGCTGGAATCACTTGGCTTAACAATACTCCTCCAATCAAGCAAAGAACGCCAAAAAAAACCGAGCCAATTACATTTATGCCCCAGTTCTTGTAGCGCTTCCATCCATGCATGACTAAGCTGCCAAGAAACAAGCATATTGCAAAATAAACAGCTTTGTCAACTAAAGACATGATTGTTGGAAGACTGCTTATCAAGCCAGAAGCGCCTTGCAATAAGCTGCCAATTTGGCCCACTGAAGTGCTCATTAAAAAGAATGATTTTTACTGCTTATTTAAAGCTTTTGAATCTTAATCCATTTTGGATTTATGTAATGCAAGCCAAGACGCCCAGCAAGTTTTTCATAATCTGGGCGCGCAAAACATTCTTTGCAAATCCAAGAATTGTGAGGTATTAAGATCCCTTCTCTGTCATCATAATTTACTTTAAGAACGTATTGGAAAAATGATTCTGGCTTAATTTTTATAATGTTTTGCAAGATGTTTAAAACATACGCATTCTCTTTTTTATTGCATATAATGCACTCGATTGCTCCATTGCGCGTTAGTTTCAGTTTGTACCCAAGAGATTTTAATTCTTCAATAACTTTAACTGCAACATCTTCTGCAATATAATCCTTGTTTGAAATTTCAACAAGATGCTTTAAAGACGCTGCTTCTTTTGGATAGTCTTTTTCTTTGTGCCCTATAAACCAGTAAATGCGCTCCCACAAAACACCGCAAGAAGAGTCTAAAAAATTTTTTACAACTTCTTTTTTGTTTTTGCAGTTGCGTTCAAGATATTCAAAAAGGGATTCCATTAAACATTAATTACATAAAGTTGTATTTAAAATTAATGATGATAATTGACGGCTCTTACGGAGAAGGAGGGGGCCAAATCGTTCGTACAGCAGTCGCGCTTTCTGTCGCATTTAACAAGCCAGTAAAAATAATAAATATTAGGGCAAACAGAAAAAAGCCAGGACTAAAGCATCAGCACTTGCACGCCATAAAGGCGCTTGCAGAATTAACAGGCGCTGAAGTAAGTGGCTTAGAACTTGGAAGCACAGAACTTGCATTCAAGCCAAAAGCTCTTGTTAAAAATTCAGCAAGCATTAAAATCCCGACAGCAGGAAGCATAGGATTATGCCTTCAGTGCATAGTGCCTGCCTTAATGCATATTAAAGAAGAAGTCACGATTAAATTTGAAGGCGGAGCAACATGCGGGCTTAACGCTCCTCCCCTTGATTACATTGTCAATGTCTGGTTTCCAAACATGAAATTATGGGGCTTTACTGCTCCAGAAATAAGCATTGAAAGAGAAGGATATTATCCAAAAGGGGGCGCAAAGGCAAGCGTAAAAATTAAGCCGTCTAATTTGCATCCGCACACAGCGCTTGAAAGAGGAGACGTGCTTCGAATAAGGGGAATAAGCCACGCATCAAGCATGCTTAAAAAAAGAGATGTTGCTGAAAGGCAGGCGCGCGAAGCATTAAGACTTTTAGGCGCTGAGTACGACGTAAAAATCAAACGCGCGTACTCAGACTCTTTGTGCCCTGGCTCAAGCATCACTTTGTGGGCTGAATGCGAAAACACAATTATTGGAGCTGACTCGCTTGGGCAAATAGGAGTAACATCAGAGCAAGTCGCGCGCAAAGCTGTTGAAAAATTAAAAAAGGAAATAAACTCAAACGCCGCATTTGACAGGCACATGACAGACATGCTTATCCCTTTAATGGCGCTTGCAGGAGATTCAAGCATTACAACAAACGAAATTACAAGCCACACAAAAACAAACATTTGGCTTTGCGAAAAATTCATTGGGAAAAAATTTAAAGTAAAAGGCAATAAAATAGAAATATGAAGATTGATGTTGGCGATATTAAAGAGAAATTAGACGAAATAGATAAAGCATATAATAAAATAGTTAGTTTTGTAGCAGAACAAAATTCAAAAATAAATGAAGAATATGATAAGCGTATAATTATAAAAAACAGATTGTCAATACCTTTAAAATATGTAGAAAATAATATTGAAAAAGTGCAAAATGAAATTAGACGTAATGTTCTTATTGGTAAGCTTGTTCCAGAGCCAGAATTGAAAAAGATAGAACATAAGCTGACAAAAAAAGAAATTGTAGATAGAGCAGTAAGAATAGAAAGAATATTAAAAGAATTAAAAGAAGCTAAAAAGAAAAAGAAAAGATTCAAAATATTTAGGTGGAAAAGATAATGGCAATAAGACAAGAGATAATAAAGGACGTATTTAGGAATGCTATTATAAGTAATCTTTACACATGGGCGCAAACAAAAGGCGCTAAGACAAGAGTAGAAAATATTGAAGATTTTAGAAAAATACTCGATAGAATCCTTCTTTTAGCAGAATCTTTCTACGAATACAATAAAGAATTAGATAACTTAACAAAAAATATTAACAATGAAATAAATAAT
This sequence comes from Candidatus Parvarchaeota archaeon, assembly GCA_017608505.1. GTDB lineage: Archaea > Nanobdellota > Nanobdellia > WJKC01 > WJKC01 > JAFCFT01. The sequence continues at coordinate 16,820 of JAFCFT010000006.1, forward strand.
GCGGTTGAACTCTATAATAAACTAATAGAGTTCTATAATAGGGTCAGTGTAACAAAAAACGGATTAGAAAATTCAATAATAGGAAAATGTATAATTCACAGAGCCATTCTTGAAGAATTGCATAGAAGGAAAGTAATTTTTAAACGAAAAATGCCAAAACTTGAAAAGGCATGGAAGCCACTAAAAAGCCTGTGGGATAAGTATGGACACGCAGCAAGTTTGTATGCTAGATCGATATTGTTTATCCCAAGTAATACTTATGCTGAATTAAAAAGAATAAATAAAATGAGAAGAGACTTTTATAAAAGATACAAAGAACTCATTAAAAAATATCCTAATCCATTAAATAATAATTTAATTATAGAATTAGCTGAAGAAGATGTTTTTGAAGTCCCAGTAAATATGCGCATGCCTAGTAAAGAAAAATATGAATATCAAATAGGGTTAGAGCATTTTAATGAAACAAATTTAAAGGGCGCGCTTAATTTTTATGTGAATGACTTAATTAATTATTTAATAAAAATAAAAGAAAGGGTTCAAAAAATAGCAGGCAAGATTATGGCGTATAAAGAAATTATAGATATGTGTGACGATGCGTACGAGAAAATAAAAGAAATGAATAGTCAATTGGTTAATGTACACAAAGCTGAAAAATGCCATAAAGAACTCTTAAAAGAATATCAAAACATATATAAATAGACTTTATACGTTCTTTTAGCATGGTGCAACTGCCTTTTTACATGGAAGGAAAAATAAAAGAACTGCTCAAAGACATAGTAGAAACAACTATAAATGAAGACGAAAATTATACTGGATTTATAAAAGAGATAGGTAATTTATCAATAGCATTATTAGTAAAAATGATGAGAGGCAATGCTGTGGATAAAAAAATGTTTGAGTCTGCAAAAGAACCAATAGAAAAGCTTGTAGCCCAGGCACTATATCCAGGTTTACTGTATATATATTATCCCCCAATACACGAACTTGAAATTTACGGACTTGGAATAAAATCAACAACAGGAGAATTAAAGCAAATAGATATATACACAGACACAAAAGAATTAATTATTGAACAATATGAAGGAGATAGAATGCCTTTTGATTTTAATGAAAATGAAATAATAGGGTACTCAGAGGGTGTTCTAATGGGTTATATATCACATTATGAAACGCCTTTTAAACCAGTAAGCAGTGAAGAAGAAAATTTAATTAAAAAATTATATGATGACTATTTAAAGGAAGATCTTAAAAAAGATTTTAAACAACTAACAATTAGTATTAAAATGTGGAAACCATATTCTTAGAAAATAGAGGAGAAATACTTAAAGAAAATTGACAAAAATTTCAAGCTTATAAAAAGAACTGCAAAGAAGTTTTGTTCTTTGTCAAAGAAATTAAAGACAAGCTTGCAAGTCTTAGAATTAAGAATCAAATGCTTATGCGCAATGCGTACATAATGGATAGAATTGATGCGCTATCAAGCCTTTTAAGCGACTTAATAAAATCAACAGAACTATTAGACATTACAAAAGAACTTAAAAATGTAAGAAAAGATGCGCTTGAATTAATAAATGAATTGTCAAGCGTCTTAGAAGAGGATGTAGAGTCAGACTTTGAAGCTAAAATTAAAAAAATAAAGGGGTGGATTCCTTGGAGGAGCAAAAAAGCGAAGTAAAGGCAATAATTAAATCAATAAATTTTGACAACAAAAAAATAGTGAGGAACTATGAGCGCAATTGAGGATTTAATCGGCGACTTTAATAAAATGCAGGATAAAGTAGTCAATAATTTAAACAAAGTCTCTGAACTAAGCGAATCAGTAAATGCAGAAGTTGAATGGCTGACAAAAGAAGTTGACGGGTTAACTGAAAAAGTAAGCAAATTAAACAAGTCAAAGCTTAATAAAATAATTGAGGGCTTGGACGCTTTGCTTGAGTTAAAGCTTCCAAGACACGAGAAGAAAAAAATTAAAGAATTAAAAAAGGATGCTGAAAATTTAAGTAAGGGATTAAGTATGAAAAACTGACCCCCGGAGGAGGAAGGGAGAAAAGAGGCCAGTTTCATACTTAATCATACGTTGTGTGAAAAAATTATAATTAGTATTTATAAAGTTTTCGCATGCTCTTTAATTGCATCAATAATTGCTTGCACGCGCATCTTAATGCTTTCTTCTTTGTTGTCAGAATATGCGGGCAAATCAATGACTTTAAAGCCTCTTTTTAAGTATTCGTTTCTAATTAGCTCTCCAATTTGAAGCGCTGTGTCCTTGTCTTCCCATCGCTCGCCGTCATTGTGATAAGAATTCAGAGGCTCTAAGTAGAATACAAGATCGTATTCTACATTCAAATGCGGCGCATCAAATCCTTTGTATATTAAAAAACCTATGGTGTCATAAATCCCTCTGTCAAAAAACACCATGTCTCCATCATCAATGTCTTTTAATTGACTTAGTTGCTTGTTTAAGATTTCAAGCTCAAAAGTGTAAAAGTCGTCCCAAGGCAAAGCTTTTGAGCCTAATTCTTTGTTTTTTTTGATAACTTCCCTTGCTGCCTCAGGAACAACCGAGTAACCAAGCTCGCATAATGCGTTAATAATTGATGTTTTTCCAGAACATGAGGGGCCTGTGATGACAATTTTCATTCAGTGACTTTTTAATACTTTAACAGTATTTTAATATTTATGAATCAGAAAAAAGAAAAAATGATAAAATGGATTAAAAACGCAGGGACAATAGATGTTGTATATCATATTGACACAGACGGCTTATGCTCTGCAGCGCAGCTTATAAAATATTTAAAGAAAAAAGGCAAAAACTACAATTTAATTTCTGGAAGCCCGCAGAAGATGAGACATTCAAGCTTTTATTACAAATTAAAAAGCGAGCTCGTAATATTTCTTGATTTGCCTGCAGACCATTATGAAGATGAAATTTACAAATTAAATGACAGGGCAGACATAGTGATAATAGACCACCATATAATGAACAAAGATATGAACAGCGAGACAATAGCGCACTTCAATCCTGCTCTTGACGGCATTGATAAATACTGCCCCTCGAGCAAGCAAGTTTACGACTTGTTTAGAAAATATGACTGGATAGCTGCAATAGGCGTGATAGGGGACTTGGGAGGCAAGCAATGGAAAGAATGGATAAACAGGGTTGAAAAAAGACACGGGCTTTCGCCTTGCAAAGGAGAATACTGCCTGGACTCAGAGTTTGCAAAATATGACCACTTGATTAATGCGTCAAGGATGATTAAAGGCGAGGAGGGAAGCATGGAAGCCCTAAAAATACTTGTTGAAAGTGAAACATTTGAAGAATTTAAAAAGCAGTCAGAGAAATTAATTAGCTGGGAGCAAGAGATAAGCAGTTACTTAGAGGAATTAAAAGAGCGGTTTGAAAAAGACAAGGAAGAAAACAAAAAGCTTGAATTATTGACATTTACTATAAGAAATCCAAAATACAGTATTGGAAGCGCTTTAAGCACAATAATCAGCATGGAGCATTATAACAAGACTGTTGTGCTTTTTATAATAAAGAATTCCATTGTAAATGTTAATTTTAGAAGGCAGGATGGCAAGTACGATATGGCTCTTCTTGCAAAAAAAAGCGTTGAAGGCCTTCCAAAAGCTTCAGGAGGAGGGCATCCAAAAGCTGCCGGCGCAACAGTAAGAATTGTTGACTTTGCAGAATTTAGGAACAATTTAAAAAAGAATTTAAGGGCTCAAATGAAGGCTGCAAAATAATTTTCAAATATTAAAATAGCAATTGCAAGCGTTGCCCAAAGAACTGTAGCTTTAAGCATGCTGCTTACTAATTTTTTGTTGCGCGAGACTTTTGCAAAAATGGACTTGTCAAGAATGCTTATCACGCAGGCAAAAACAAACAAGTTGACGCCGAGCATGAAGCTGATGTTTGAAGAAGCCATTAAAGAAGATATGCTTGCAACGCTTGCATACACGCTGGCAAGGGATGAAAGCAGGACAACAACATACACAAGATTTGGATTAACTAACTTTGACGTAAATGCAACAATTTCTGTAAAGGCAAATAAAAGAAATGAAAATTTTAAAGCAGGTCCAAGACTAAATGGGTTCTCGTAGTTTATTGTGTGGTGGTGCTTTTTAGAGCTCCTATAGAAAAGCATTAATGTTGCAGAAGAAGACAAGAAAAGCGGAAGAAGTATGTAATTAAAAAGGGAGTAATCAGGATATGTAAACAAGCTTATTAAGATGCAAAAAGTGATGTTCGAAGCAATTGACAAAAGCATAGCGTTAAAAGCGTCCTGCCTTGCGTCTTTGTCAACTCTGACTCTGCGGGCAAGATTGTCAACAGTAATTTTAGCGCTTATCATGCCTCCTAAAAGGCCTGTTATTGACAAGCCGTTTTTCACTATTTTTAGGGCAATGTAGGAGATAAATGAAAGGCCAGTAACAAGGATTACAGTAAGCCAAAATTTAAATGGATTAAAGACTTTAAATGGATCGATATACGTGTTTGGGAGTACTGGAAGAATAACAAATGCTATTATTGCAAAAGCAATTGTCGCCCTAAGTTCTTTTAAGTCCATTAAGCGCACAATTTTGTGAAGCTCGCGCCTTACAGTTAAAAAGCCTGTAGTGACAACAGAAATTATTACAGCTGTAAAATACTGTTTAAAGCCGATAAGAATGCCTACAAGAAAGCTTATTATAATTGCAAAGTAACTTGTCATGCCGATTAGGCGCTGTCTTGAGCGCGTGTAATAGTTGGTAACTACTAGGACCAGTATTGTCATAAGACCTAATGCAATTGATACGCTTTTATCAATAAAGTTTCCTAAAAAGACAAAAACAAGGCCAGTTAGCGAAACAAGGATAGTTGTTCTAATGCCAAAAGGAAGTTCTTTATGCAAGTGCTTTCTTCCAAATTCGCGTTCAAGGCCTATCAAGCCTCCTAGACAGACTGACAAAAGAACTTCTAGCAAAGCAACAAATAAGTCAGTCATAATTATTAAAAGAATGTGATTATATATATCAATTATGTATGATTTGCAGCTTGAAAAAGCAAAAAAAGAAATTAAAAGATTAAAGGCAAAAAAGGTTCTTGTGCAATTGCCTGCAGGACTTGCTGACAAAGCGCTTAAAATTGTAGAAGAATTAAGAAAAACTGGCGCTGAAGTAATTTTGTGGGCAGGAAGCAATTACGGGGCGTGCGACCTAGCAGAATACAAAGAATGCGACTTGCTGATTCATTTTGGACATGAGGAGATATGACAACCTACGAATCAATAATTGAAAAAACTAAGAATCTTATTAAAAATTTTGAGGAGTTGATAAATGCAAAGAACCCCAGAACTGAGAATGAAATAAAAGAATATTTTTATAACGTTGCAAATGCGCTGGAAACCTCAAGAAGCATAATAGAAGATATTGAAAGTCTAGAAAAAGATAAAAAAACTAGTGGACTTAAAAAAGTAAAAGATGAGCAACTAAAAAGATTCTTAAAAGGAATGTTGGAATTTTTTAAAAAAATAGCAAATAAATACGAAAAAAAAGCATTCGATAAAGACATATTTGCAGATGTACTAACAAAATATTATCTGACAAAAGATGAAAACAGAGTAAACAAAGAGTTTAATGATTTTAAAAATAACTTAAAAAGATTGAAAAAAGAGATTGAAAGAACTTTAAATATTGAAAAAATTGAAGCTGGAACCCCTAAAGAAGTGGATGTTGAATACGCTATTGAAAGATTACCAGATCAATGGAAAAAAATGTTAAGGGAAAGATTTAAATGGTTGTTAGATGAAGAACGAAAAAAAGAAAAACAAAACATAATTTTACATGAACTTGCAAAGGCGTATATCGACAAATTCTATAGAATGAAGAAAGAAATTAAGCCTTTGCCTAAAGAAATAAGTGACGATGACAAAGTTCAAATATTTAAAAACATGCTTACAATTGCCGAAAGCAGCGAAGGGCAGAAACTTTCTATTAAAAGAGTGTCGGACGAAAAAAAAGGAAAATATGGAAAGCAAGATGTCTTGAAATACTTAATAGATGAATTTAAGAATATCATTGACCCTGATCTTGACGGAATAATAGCAACAGCACTATTGCTTAATAGTCAAGGTGAAAATTTTTTAATGGAAATAGTGAGGCATCTCACAAAAAGCAAAAAACCAACTGCAAAAATTAAGTATAACGAAATAAAATGGGAACATATAATGAACCAAGTGTTGCCGCACATTTATTTTTATATAAAGGGAGATAAGAATATTAAAATATGGAGATATGGAAAAAACAGAGAAAAAGAGCCATTCCAATAGATTTATATATCATAAATAAAAATTTAAATACATGGTTGAATATTTCATAGGACTAACAAAAGAAGACTATAAACTATTTAAAGAACTAATGAGGGACCTCTCTGAATTTATTGATAAGAAAAATATGATAGACCACTACATTTTCTTTATGGGGGCGTCTGTAAATATTAACAAGTTTTTAAAAAATAAATTATCAAAAAATGAACTAGAAAAGGAATTGGAAGAACTTAAAGAATTTTATATAAGCAACTTAAGGGAGTCTGATTATCCTAAGGATATGCTTCAAAAACTTAATGAAAAAATAAAACTAAATGAGATCGTTGAATTTTATGCGACTAATAAAAAGTTAGACGAACTCAAAAATGTAATAAGTTCTTACAGCGACATTTTTGAAAAATGCAAGAATACATATACAAGAATAAGGAAACTAATAACAACTGAAAGTGCAAATGATGAAATAAAAGAAGTTATAAAGTCTTACAGTAAATTGCTGAATAAAAATTTAAATGAGATAATAAAATGCAGCAAAGGTGACACGATTGATGTGATTAAAAAATTAAGAGATACTCAAAAATTGTATGAAGAAAAAATAGAAAAATTAATAGTAAAATAACTACTTTTTACACTTGCTCTTCGGCTTTTTTATGTCCACCCATGTTATTTTCTTTGTAGGGTCTTCTACAAGGGTTGCAAGATTTCGCAGGCCTTTTGCAACTTCGCGCCTTGCTTGTTTAAGCAAAGGGCCTTCTTTTATTTTAACGTCGATTTTTACAATGTTTTTTTCGACAAAGCTTGTTATGTCTTTTAAAAGCTTGTCGCAAGCCTTGATTGCCTCTGCAGCATCCTTAATGATTTTTTCTCCCATAAAAAGAATTATAATGGCTGGCTTAATAAAAATTTCCAAATGAAAGTGCTTGGCATTGACGAAGCTGGAAGAGGTGCGCTGATAGGACCCCTTGTAATTGCAGGCTTTATAATAGATGATGACAAAATAAACACGCTTAAAATGATGGGTGTCAAAGACTCTAAACTGCTCTCAAAAGAAAAAAGAGAATCCTTGTATTATGAATTAAAAAAAATGGGCAAATACGAGATAATTAAAGTGATGCCTCAGGAAATAGACCAAAGATTTAGAATGGGCACAAACTTAAATGACTTGGAAATGCTGAAAATGGCAGAAATAATAAATAAATTAAAACCAGACAAAGCAATACTTGACAGCCCTCACCCGATTCCTGAAAAGTTCAAGGCGCAGATAAAAGTAAAAATTGATCATAAGACCTGCGAGATAATTAGTGAGAACAAAGCAGACACAAAATATGTGGTTGTTGGCGCTGCGTCAATACTTGCAAAAGTGACAAGGGACCGTGCAATAGAGGAGATAAGCAAAGAGTATGGAAATGTAGGGGTCGGATACCCGCATGACGATAAAACCCTTAAGTTCGTGCGCAGGGCAATTAAGACTGGAGAAGGAAGGCAGCATGTGCGCAAAAGCTGGGAGACATACACAAGGCTTAAGGCGCAAGGCGAGCAAAAGAAACTAAGTGATTTTAAATGAAATCTGCGCATCCAAAAGAAAGAGGATTTGGATTTGGACTGACTTCAGGTGTTATTACAACTTTAGGGCTTATTATAGGCCTTTACACTTCAACAGAACAAATTGCAGTAGTAATAGCAGGCATAGTCAGCATAGCTGTTGCAGACGCGTTTAGCGACGCTTTAGGCATGCACATATCAGAAGAGGCAAGCAGAGGAACTAAAAAAAGCATATGGAAAGTAACTGCATACACATTTGCGTCAAAGTTATTGATAGCAAGCTCGTTTGCAATTCCTGTATTCTTGCTGGACCACATTCATGCAGTAATAGTATGCATAATTTACGGGCTTTCTCTGATTTTAGCGTACAGTTATTTTATTTCTGTAAAGCAGGGCAAAAAGCCGTACGTTGCAATGGTTGAACACACACTAATAGCGTGCGCAGTTATAGTTATCACATATATTATCGGCGCATTATTAAAAGGATTTAAATAAAAAAAGAAGTTAAAAAAGCGTATGCTGTCATGCATTGAATTTTTGAAAAAGAATTTGTATTCTAAAGACGAGAGCATAAAAGACAATTTCAAAGTCATTAGAAGCGTAAGTCCGAAAAGCATTGTGGCAGTTGATGGGGGCTCAAGCGTTATTAATGACGGAGGGTCCTGGCTTATTGCAAAATTAAGGGTGGCAAGCACTTATTATGAAAATGGAAAAAGAGTGCCTAAAAAAGAGCTGATAAGAGACTATTATATGAGTTTAATAAATAAAAAGGGAGCATACTTTCAAAAGCTAAGCCCTGAAGTAGCGCTTGACTCGGATTATAAAAGCATAAGAGAGCTTAGCGAAGCGCCCCCAATAGCAATGAAAGCCCTTGAGTTTAAGCATGCGCTTGAGAGGCTAAAAGAGCTTGAACGCGGCTCGCTTTTGCTAATTGACGGATTGCTTAAAAGCGAATCTGCAGACCAAAAAAATGCGCTTAGAGAATTAGAAGTTAAAGCGCGACTTAAAGGAATTCATGTAGTTGGTCTTGCCAAAACATGCAGATACGGGCTTGACGGCAAGAGTGCTATTGGCTGCCTGCTTCGCGCAAGGCCGCACGATAAATGGTATTATCACCCAATAAGCGACGATGAAGTCTTCATAGTAAAGCTTCATGAAAAAGGTTCTTACGCTTACATGATGAACGTGTTTCCGCATTCAATAGAGCGCATAGATGAAATAGCAGAAGCGCTTTGCTACTATGCAAGAGACCCAGAACTTTTAGGGTATCCTTACCCTCTTTTGCGCGTTGACAAGATTGCAAGAATAGGAGAATATGAAAAAAAGCAGGAAGAGTCGAAATTAAGGATTTTAAGCAAAAAACATGGGTATGAATTTTTAGAGACTGACAAAAGGGCCACTGACATGCATTCCAAGATGGATAAAAGAATGTATAGATAAAAAATAATAAATGAGCAATACTTAGAATTATTATCATGAAATTGTATGAATTCTTCAGGGCTGATGAAAGGCTCATGGACTTGTATAATAGAGTCAGGGCAGAACTGATAAGCCGCGACTTGGATCAGGTCTGGAATCATACAAGAAGGGTGATTAAAAACTTGTTTTTAATAAAAGATGAAGGTGTTGATTTTGACCTGAAAAAAACAATAATTGCTGCAATAATTCATGATGTAGGGTTTATGGAGGCTGTAAAAGGCCATGAAAAGCTTTCTACGCAAATAATGAAGCCTGCGCTTGACAAATTGTGGGACCACGAAACAGTAAGCGAAGTGTGCCACATGGTAGAATCGCACCAATTTAATGGAGAAATAAAGCCCCAGACAATAGAGGCAGAAGTCCTGCATGACGCTGATATAATGGACTTTGCAGGCGAAAAGGGAATAATTAATTTGTTTAAGCTTTTAAAAAATCTTGGATTAAGCGACTCAGAAGTGGCGCAATGGATTAATGACTTGGTAAAAGCAGGATTTATAATAGAGACTATTCGCATGAATCATGAAAAGGACTTAAAGCAGACAGAAGACTTCTTTATAAATTTTGTAAAAGACCTAAGCAAAGAAAGGATTGACTTTAAGAAATACGGAATGGAAAACATCTAAGTAACAACTTCTTCAAGTATTCTAAAAGAATAAAATTCTAAAGATTAATGGGGTTTCGAAATATTTAGCTTCTGTTCCCCAACAATGCTTAAAAAATCTTAGCTCATTTAGACTCCTGATGGGTATTGGAAAGGTAGTTGGCGGTTCTGCAAGCGAAAAGCTGTTGATAAGGGTAAAAAGCGGGGAACAAGCAAACATAGGAGACATACTAGTTATAAAAGATTCTGAACTTACGTATTTTGTCAAGATTGTTGATGTGCTTATAACAAGCCAGTTGCCAGAGCAGTTTATTGAAGATATAGCAGGCCAAAAATTAGAGCATGATATTGACATAAATTTGTTTGATGAAAAAGATAGATTTTACAGGTTGTGCAAGGCAAAAATATTAAAAGTTAAAGGAAATGGCGGATTTTTGCCGCCAAGAAGCATTCCAAGCCACTTTAGCGAGGCAATAAAGCCTACTCCAAAGGAATTTGAATTCTTAAAAAATAAAGGAGAAGTAAAAATAGGGTACTTAAGGCTTGGAAACAGCATAATAAAAGACTTTGATGTAGCTCTCCCTGCTGAAAAATTGATAAGCCACCATGTGCTTGTGTCTGCAGCAACAGGAAAAGGAAAAAGCAATTTTGCAAAGGTCTTTGTGAGCGGACTGCTTTCAATACCAAACATATCAGCAATAATATTAGACCCGCATAATGAATATTATGGAAGCAAAGGGACTAAAGGGCTAAGAGACCACAAAGCAAGAGAAAGAATTGAGTACTTTACTCCAAGAGCAAGAGAGTTTCCTGGAAGCGAGCTTTTAAGGATACATTCTGTGGATTTAACGCCTGCAGACTTTTATGGAGTCATAAGCTTTACTGATGCGCAGCAGCAGGCAATGGATTTAAGCTATAGAAAATACAAGACTAACTGGATTAAGAACTTGCTTAAGGAAAAAAACATAAGAGAAATCGTTGTTGACTTGGAAAATAAAGTTTCTCCAATGACAATAGCAAGCTTAAAAAGAAAACTTACGTTTGCTTTAGAGCTAGACCCTGGAACATACGACGGGCTGGTATTCACTGTGCAGGAAAGAAACGAAACATCGATTTTTGAAAAAATAAAGCATGCAATCCAGCAAGGCAAAGTCATAATAATTGACACAAGCATAGTTGGCTTTGAAGCGGAGAAATTAATATCATCAAGCATTGTAAGGAAAATATTTAGACTTTATAGAAAGACTAAGCAGCTTGCGCCTGAAAAATTTGAGACCTTGCCAGAATTAATGATACTATTTGAAGAAGCGCCGCGAGTTCTTGGAAAAGAAGCGCTTGCTGAAGGACCGAATGTATTTTCAAAAATAGCAAGAGAAGGAAGAAAGTTCAAAGTTGGACTGTGCGCAATAACGCAAATGCCAAGTTTGCTTCCAAGAGAAATATTAAGCCAGATGAACACAAAAATAATTCTTGGCATCCCAAGCCCTGCAGACAGGCAGGCTGTCATTAATTCAAGCGCGCAGGATATAAGCGACGAGTCAACAGAAATCCAAATGCTGGACAAAGGGGAGGCAATAATAACAAGCCCTTTTATTGATTTTCCGCTTCCTTTGAAAATATACTTGTTTGACGACTTGATTAAGGATGAAAAGAAAAGCAGCGAATTAAATATTGGCGTAGCATAATTAAATTTATAATGTAAGAGAAACATTCACTAATCATGAAATTTGTACATGTAAGCGACACGCATTTAGGAGCCAGCAATTTTAAGCTTAGTGAAAGAAAGCAGGATTTTTATAATGCATTCAAGCAAGTCATTGACTTTTGCTTAAGAAACAAGCCCGACTTTGTCATACACACAGGAGATTTGTTTGACACAGGCAAGCCTGATAATGAAACAATACTTTTTGCAATAGACGAACTTAAAAGATTGAAAAAAGAAGGAATCCCTTTGTTTATAATTCCTGGAAGCCATGACATGAGTGTTGACGGCACATATCTTACAATACTTGAAAGGGTCGAGCTCCTGACTAATTTGGCAAATCCAAGATACTATGAAATCAATGAGAATGAAATAATTGTTAAAGGAGAAGTTGTAAAGGACGCGTTTATCTGCGGTTTGCCAGGAAGAAGAGCAAATATAAAAGATATGTACGAGCTTGCAAAAGTAAACAAGCCAAAAGACAAATTTGGAATATTTATGTTTCACCACATAGTTAGCGACATTAAAGGCACTGAAATATTCTCAGACATATCAAAAACATTGCTTCCAAAAGGAATGGATTATTATGCTGGAGGCCACTGGCACGAAAAAGAAGAATTGGCATTTGATCAAAAACCTATAATTTATCCAGGAAGCACAGAATATCATAATATTGACGCAATGGAAAAAGGAAATGAAAAAGGATTCTTTTTTTATGATAACGGCAACTTGAAGTTTGTAAAAATAAAAACAAGGCCAGTAAAAGTCATAAAAGTCAATTGCAACGGCCTATCGCCTGAGCAGGTTGTTGAAAAATGCAAAAGTTTAGTTGAAGAGTCAAATAATGGAATAATAATCCTAAAATTACATGGCGAGTTAAAGGCAGGCCTAAAAGGAGAGATAAACAAAGAGTCTATTAGAAACGCCTTTAAAGGCGCTGGCTGGCTTTACTGCGAAATCAGGACAAAAGACCTTAAAGACCCTGGAAAATCAATAGTAAGCCACAAAAAGACGCTTGATGAAATTGAATATGAATACTTGAAAAAACAAGGGTACAATGAAAGGGAAATAGAGCTTGCCAGAACATTTATTAATTTGCTTGGCGAAAGTCTTGCAAAAAATGAATTAAAAAAAGCTGTAATGGAGGCTTTTGCACTTTTATGAAAATCAAAAGCATTGAACTTTACAATATTAGAAGCCACAAACGCAGTAAAATAGAATTTAATGACGGAATAACAATACTTTCAGGCAGGACAGGCTCTGGAAAGTCATCTTTTCTATTAAGCATTGAATATGCGCTGTTTGGGGCTGACAGCAGTTTAACTAACAATATGATACTAAGGCGCGGGGCAAGCGAAGGCCATGTAAAACTAGTATTCACGCAGTCTGGAAAAGAGTATGAAGTCATGCGCGGCCTAATAAGAAAGGGAAAAGGGATTGCAACAAATCCTGACAAGTTGTGGATAAAAGAAGATGGGAAAAAGTTGCCAATAATTTCAAGAAGCAATGAAATTAATGAGCAGTTGCTTAAAATTCTGCATTATCCTCTAGACGTTAAGCCAAAAGAATTGTTTGAAGTCACAAGCTACGCAAAGCAGGACGAAATAAGAAAGCTCATAGAAATGACAAATGAAAACAGGCAAAAGTATGTAGACAGGGTCCTGCAATTAAGCAAATATCAGCTCACATGGGAGAACTTAAAAGAACTGATAAATGAGTTAAAAAACAAGCTGTCAAATTTAGAGGGCTTAACAGAAGCTCTTCCAAGAACAATAGAAGAATGCGGAGAAAAAAAAGAGGAATTAAAAAACAACGAAAATGCTTTGGTCCAAGTTGAAAACAAATTAGGCGCGCTAAAAAAAGAATTGGAAGATTTTAAAGAAAAATACGATAAAATAAAAGTTGAGTATGAAAAAGCGCTTCTAGACGACAAAAAAATCAAAGAAGTCGATGCCAAAATACTTGAATTAAAAAGGCAAAAAGAAGAATTTGAAAAAGAGATTTCCAGAATAAAGACAAAATTAGAAGACTACAAGAGCTTAAAAGAAACAAATATAAATGAAATTATAGAAAAGCATGCAAAAATAAGCCAGGAAGTATCCATGCTTAAAGATGCAATCAAAGAGTTGCAAAAAGAGCTTTTAAGCATTGATGACTTAAAAGGCAGATGCCCTTTGTGCAAGCAAGAGATTAATGAAGAGCACAAGCAAAAAATAAAGGACAGATACTACAAAGAAATGCAAGAAAAAAGCAACAAATTAAGCAAGCTTAAAAGCGAGCTTGAAACTGTGTCTTTAGTCTTAAGAGAAGCAGAGCAAATAAAAGAGGCGCTTGACAAAAAGAAAAATTTAGAAAACGAACTTTCAAGCAAAGAGAATTTAATTTTGCAACTTGAAGCAAGAATTTCTAATTTGCTTGAGCAAAAAAAGACATTTAAAACAGTGGCTAACTTGGATGAGCTTAAAAGGGAATACGAAAAGCTTATTGACAAAGATAAAGAACTAAGCAGCGAATACAAAGCGCTGTCAGAAAGACAGTCCTTCTTAAAACAACTAGTAAGCGACCTAAAAAATGAAGTGAAAAGCAAAGAAGAGCTAATAAAAGAACTAAATGAAAAAGAAAAAGAGATTAAAAAGCTAAACAAAGACCTGACATTTATAACAAGGGTAAGAGAAGACATAAGAAATATAAGAGAAGTTGTAAGGGCGCGATTTTTAGAAAACTTAAGAAGAGAGTTCTCAAACAAATATGAAGAATTAAGGGAAGACGACGAGTATGTAATGGATGTATTGCCAAATTATGAGCCAATAGCTTATGACTCAGGAACAAAAGTCCCAATACAGACGCTTTCAGGAGGCGAAAAAACAAGCGTTGCACTTGCTTACAGGCTTGCGCTTGCAGAAATAGCTGCAAATGTTTCAGACATAGACAAGCCAGAACTGCTGATACTTGACGAGCCAACTTATGGATTTGACAGAATAGACATAAAAGCGCTGCCGCAGACCCTAAGAAACATTAAAACAATACCGCAAATAATTATTGTAAGCCATGAAGAAGAATTAAAGCAGTCTGCTGACTATAAGTACGAAGTTGATAAAAAAGAAGGGACATCAATAGTTATGTGCTTATAATTGTTTTGCACTTTCCATTCTCGCACTTGCACGAAAACTTATCGCTTATCGCCTGCCTTGAAGCAACAAGCTCTTCATCAGCAATGCAATAATAATCCATGTTTCTGTTAATGCATTCAAATATAGGGTTAAACAAGCAGTCGTTATCTACGTTGCACTCGTAGTACTCTTCAGGCAGCGTGCTTGGGCATTTCTCCACTTTTGTTAATGCTCCTATAAAAATCAATAATGCGAAAATCAAAATTATGAGTGCAATGGCAAGCAAGATTTTAATCAACTTTTTTCACCTTTTTGCCTTTTTCTTGAGGCACTATTATGAGTTTCGGGCTTGTAAACTTTTTCTCCAGTTCCTTGCCTTCAAACAATCTGTCAAGAAAAACTGCAAGAGCTGCAACTTCGCTGTGCGGCTGAAGCGTGATGCTTACATTGTATTTTGCAAGCTCATAAACTTCTCCTGGCACTTTCTCAGCACCAATTATTATTATCTTGTCCTTCTTGGATTTCTTTATTCTTTTAATTGCCTTGTTAACAGGCTTGCCATACATTGTCAGGTGAACTGCCTCAAAGCCTTGATCCAATTTCTTTTTAAGCCATGTGCGCCAAGAAGGAATGTATGCTATCTCAAAAGGCCCTCCCCACCTGTTAACTATGTCCTGCACACTAATTATTATGCTTGTATCCCGCTCTCCGGAAAAAAACAAGCCGTCTGCCCCAAACGCCCTTGCAACAAGAGCGCAGTGCGTAGTCACTCTGTGGTCTCTGCGCACCCTGTGGCCAAGCCGCAATACGTAAACTTTCATATTTCATCTTCCAATAATTTTTCCACCTCAAATACAAATTCTTTTGCCCTTTTTAAAGATGTTTTAACTTTTGAAAGTTTTATTTCTTCAGGAGTTTGGTATTGTATAAAACTCCTCTTTTTTCTTTCAAAATCAAAATATTGCAATAATTCGTCTGACTTTATTGTTGCTAAAGCTTCATCTCTAATGTCTTCATAACTCTCTATTAAAGAATTTTTAAGCTTGTTTCTTACAAAAACAATTAAAGCATCTGCAGTTACTTTATGGCTTATTTTTTCGCCTACTTTGTATCCGTACTTATACAGCAAAGCGTTTGCAATATAATACATCGAATAATATGAAACAACTATTATCCACAAACTTGATTTTTTGTTCTTATATAAAAAATTTGCAATATCAAGACTTTCATACGCGTTTCTTCTTAATATTTTAAATATATTTTTATTAAATAATGCAATTTTTCTTAACAAGCCTTCTTTTAAATAAGACCTTACATTGCTTTCTGCTTCTTTTATTCTTTTTTCATTCAGCATTTTTTATCAACCTGTAATAATCCTCTATGCCCGCCAGTATTATGTTATTCTTTGTTGCTTCTGAAACAACATTAAACTCTTTTGTTTTTAGCATTTTCATGAATTCTTCGAAATTAAATAATGTCAAATGTATTTTCAATGGCAACAAGTCAATTGTTTCATGAAATATTTTTTTTCTTAATTCTTCACAAATGACCATTAAGTCAATATCAGAATTTTTCCTTGATAATTTCTTGGCATAAGAACCGAAAATTAAAGCAATAAATGGGAAATTTAGTGCATCAAGTTTTTTAAATAAAATTAAGAAATTTTTATTTTTTAGCAAATTTTGTCTTCTTTCAAGTTCTGCTTGATATATTATGCTGTTCGGTTCCTTATGAAGAAGCACTTTGATATTTTTACCAAACTGTTTTAATGTAATGACTTTTCTTTTTTCTAATTTTTTTATTATATTGTATGTATTTTTATAATCCATGTTGGCGTATTTCGCCACTTTAGATATGTTTAATTCTTCATTTTGTTTTTCAATTAATACTTTAATAATATTTACTTCTTTTGCCATAATATTATGGTAAAAATGCCATTATTTTTATATTTTGTGTTCTAGAAAAATGATAAAAAAGATTGCTGAATAAAAGAAAATATGGAATTTCAATACAATGGCATTCGAATCAGGCCGCCAAATGAAAAAGACGCTGAAAAAATGATGGAATTTATCAACAGCTTAGTTGAAGAAAAAGCAGACATAAATCAATGCAAAAAAGTCGCGTTAGATGAAGAAGAAAAATATCTTAAAGATATTCTTAAAAAGATAAAAGAAAATAAACTTGTCTATTTAATAGCATTAGACAATGACAAAGTTGTAGGAATTGTCTCAATAGGGCTTAGAACAGGAAAAAAGACTCACAAAGGAGGATTAGGCATTTCTGTTGCAAAAGAGTACAGGGGCAAGGGGCTTGGGAAAAAGTTAATGGAATTGATAATAGAATTGGCAAAAGAGAAATTAAAAGGCTTGGAAATGATTGAACTAAGCGTGTTTAAAAGAAATGAAGCCGCTAAGAAATTGTACAAAAAGTTTGGCTTTAAAAAGGTGGCGACCATTAAAAAAGGGCTTAAATTTGAAGGCAAATACTTTGACGAGGAAATAATGGCACTATGGCTTTAAATGCTTGTCTAACACACTAAACAAATTGTTAATAAGCAGTTCTGGGTTTTTAGCATACTCTTCGTTTTTCATGTAAAACGCAGAGGCGCCTTCAATTAATTGTTTTACATCGCTAGGCAGCACCCGCTCTTTAAATCCTAAAGCGTACAATTCATTTGTCAAATCTTCATTGCTAAAGCCGTATAAAATCAATTCATAATCATATGCTGAATCAAGCATTAGGGGGTTAAACTTTGGTTTGAAAAATAAGAAGTTAAGTCTTAGACGCACGCCCTTGTAAACTACTGAGGCCCCAAGAGAAGGCCTTAAAAACTTTTTTGAAAAAGGTATCAAAGGCTCTTTTAAGAAAGTTGTTCCCCCAATTATTGAGAATGTGACTCTTGGGTTATAGATTTTTAGCAAGTCCTTTATTTTTAGTGCAAAAAGATTCCACTCTCTTTTTATTAAAAGATGCCACACAAATAAGAACAAAAGCAAAAGCAAGAACATTGGTATTTTAAAGTCTAGGGCAAATGCAAATGAGAGAACAATGCCTGCAACAAGCAGTGACAAAATTCCAAATTCTTTAACATTCATTAAATTTAATAAGAAGCTGGTTAATTTAAAGGCTTATGAATTGGGAAATTTATGGGATAAGAGGATACAGAACTGCAAGCAGACCTGTGCGCGGAGAGATAATAAGGCCTAAAGGTTTTAAAGTAAATGAAATCCCAGGAGAATACAAAAAAGGAGAGCACACGCACTTTGTTTTAAGGAAAAAGAATTATACGACTATAAGGGCGCTTCAAGCAATAGCAAGGGCTCTGAATGTAAGTGTTAAAAGATTCTCGTATGCAGGAAACAAAGACAAGAATGCAGTAACAACGCAGAGCATAAGCGCTTACAAAATCCCAAGAGAAAAATTAGAGAGTTTGAAATTAAAGGATATTGAGACATTTGATGTTAAAGAAGGCTTTGAAAGAATCTCTCTTGGGTCGCACAAAGGCAATGAATTTATAATCACGCTTGTAAATGTCAAAGACACGTCAGGTCTTTATGATTTCATTAAGCAGGTAAAAAACGGCCTGCCAAACTTTTTTGGACCTCAAAGATTTGGCATACAAAGGCCAAATACGCATCTGATAGGAAAAGCAATTTTGGAAAGAGACTATGAAAAGGCTTTGAGGGTTTTGCTGTGCCAAGCAGGAGACAATGTGTCTGCAAGAGCTTGGCTTGACGAGAACTGGGGCGAATGGAAAGAGGCGCTTAAAAAATTTCCAAAATATTTGAGCATTGAAAGAAAAATATTATCATACTTAAGCAAACATCCAAAAGACTACGTGTCTGCATTAAAGCGGCCACATAAAATGATAAGGCTTTTGTGGATTAACGCTTGGCAAGCTTACGAGTGGAATCTCGCGCTTTCAAAAAACATAAAAGATCCTCCAAAGCAAATCAAAATAAAAGACTATCCAAAAATCCCTGAGATGCCTGAACTGCACGAGTTTAAAGGAGGGTTTAGAAATTCGTTAATGTTCCCAGAAAACTTAGGCGCAACTGTTAAAAGAAATGAAGTAACTTTAAAATTCGCGCTTAAAAAAGGCGAATATGCAACAATTGTGCTAAGAGAACTTTTAAAAAATAAAAGTATTTAAAAAAATTGTGGCAGAGCACTACGTGATAACGGATTTTTTCACACTAGCCAGCTTAGTTATATATTTCTTTTTAATATACTGCTCAGTGTATTTTTTCTACATATTTTTCAAAAGAAATGAGGAGCCGGTCCCTACATTGTTTCATCCAGGCATCAGCGTAATAATACCAATATACAATGAAGAAGAAAACATACACAATGCAATAACATCAATACTTGGGCAAGAGTATGCAGGACCAATTGAAATTATTGCAATAGATGACGGCTCAACTGACAATTCAAGGAAAATACTAAGAGAGTATGAAAGAAAAGGTTTGATAAAATTCGTAAGAAAAAACAAGCCAGGACACCCAACAGGCAAAATCTCAAGCCTTAATTTGGGGATAAAACTTGCAAAGTATGACTACGTATGCGTGCTTGACTGCGATTCTATGCTTGAACCAAGCGTGTTTAAAGAATTAATAGGATATTTTGAAAACCCAAAAGTCGGCGCTGCTGTGCCTGTTCAAAAAGTTTACAAGCCAAAGACGCTTTTAGAGAAGCTTCAAAACATTGAATACACACTCTCAATGTGCATTAGAAAGCTATTAAGCAATGTTGGAGGGCTGTTCATGACGCATGGCGTTGGAACAATTTTCAGGAAAAAAGCGCTAATAGAAGTTGGAGGCTTTATTGAGAAAACTCAAACAGAAGACCTAAATATAGCTTTTAAGTTAATACAAAGAGGATACGCAATAAGATCGTCATTTAATGCAATAGGTTATACAGTTGTGCCAAAGGACTTAAAAAGCTTATACTGGCAAAGGATAAGATGGAACTCCGGCTTAATAGAGAATTTCATATGGTACAAGCACATGATATTTAACAAAGAATATGGAAATTTGGGAATGTTTGTCCTTCCAATAAATATAATAGGGAGCTTTGTGCTTGTGTACACGCTCGGCCTAATGATTTATGAATTTTTAAAAAATGTGTATTATAATATTAAGGACCTTCTGCTTACGAATTTTGACATAGCGTACTTTATAAACGAAAACTTAAAAGACTTGTTTAGAATTAGGATAAATTCTATTACAGTATTAAGCGCAATATCATTGATTCTTTTTATAGCGTTCATTTATTACATGAGCAAAAGACTAAAAACGAGCGCAAAAGGGCTTATAAAAAGCTACTTATACTTGCCGTTTTACTTTACAATATTTTTTGTACTATCAGCATTTTTTTATATAGTGTCGCCTTATTATGCTAAAAAGAGGTGGAATAAAGGATGGCTAAAAGATCATTAAAAGACCATCTAACAGTGCTATTTATATCAACTTTGCTTTTTGGCATGGGTCTAATGATAGGGCTCACGTCTGGCAAAATGCAGTCAAATAGCATAGAAATAAAACTCAATGCTTTTGAAAAAAATTTAAACAGCCTTGAAGTAGGTTTTCTTTTATCCAATGTCATAAGCGATAAAGTGATTACCTGCAGTTATTTAAACAACAAAATAAATGAAATAAAAAACCAGTTGGAAGACATTGGAGAAACAGTAGTGAAATACGAGGCAGAAGCAAAAATCAAAGACCCTAGTTATTTGTCTCTTAAAAAGCAGTACACATACGTAAGGTCTCAGTACTGGATAATGCTTGAGCGCTTAAAAAAAGAATGCAGTACAAATTACACGACAATATTATACATGTACAGCTCAAAAACGCCCTGCCCTGCTTGCAGAGACCAAGGAGTTGTGCTTTCGCATTTAAGCGCTAAAGACACTAGCATTTTTGTTGTTCCAGTAGATGCGGACGAGGACCTTTTAATAATAAATACTATTAAAAATGCTTTTAACATAACAAAAATGCCTTCTTTAATAATAAATTCAAAACAGCGCATAGAAGGTTTTGTGTCAGAAGACGAGCTTATTAATGTATTAAATAATTCCGCCAGCATCTAATACCCCGATCTTTACAGGCGTGCCGTTGACTACGCATTCGCAAGCGCACAAAGGAGACGTAGCGCTGTCCACTTCAGGATTGCCTGTTTTAAAGCCTTCAAAATGGCAAATGCACGTTTTATTAAGCTTTGCTAATTCAAAAGTTAAGTTAGCGCAATACATTTCACGCTCTGTAATGATATTACTAATGTAAATTTCGCGGCTTATTTTAAAGCCAAAATAAGCAGTAAATGCCACTAATCCTATGAAACAAAATAAATACGCTTTGCCGTGTTTTCGTTTTGCCATGAATTTAGTTCTAGAATTATTCTCTATTAAAGGTTTTTGGTAGAAAAGAAAAAAAGAAAGTGGAAATGTTTTTCGGCATTTACACTACAGTTACGTCAGTGTATGTAGCACCTGCAGTGTTTAATGTTACGCTTGTGCCGCTAAGACCCATGTCAGAATTAAGGACTTGACTTGCAACAACGCGGGCAGCTAATCTTGTGTCATCGCCAGCATAACCAGCAATGACAAGTGCTGTCTTGTTGTTAAATGCGTTCTCTATCAAGTCCACATAAGCCCTGTCAACTTCGTATTCTGAAGCAGCTTTTGTCTTGTTGGCATCTGCCAATTCTTTGACAAGGCTGTTGACAGCTGGGCCTCCGACTAATATTATCGGCTTGTCTAATGCGCTGCTGTCTATCTCTGAGTCAAGCTTGGCGAATCCGATTGCAACGTTGTTGATGGATATAGAGTCTCCACCAGCACTTGCAAGGGCAACATCTAAAATGCTGTTGTATTCACCAGTTGACAATGTGTAGTTTATCTTTGTCATTCTTCCAACTGCAAGCTTTCCAATTCTATGAGCCTCTGGATATATTAACTGGACTTCGCTGCTTGACACTCTCTTCACATATGTGCCCCATGTTGGAGTGTATTCTTCGTCACCTGCTGAGGTAACCCTATCAGAGTAACCACTTAAAGGTGGCGAATACGAGTAAGCAATAGTATCTATTGCCCCACCTTTGTATGTAATTGTTATGTTGTCATTAGTACCATTCTGATTTAATGTAAGTGTACCATTGTAGTTTATTGGATCCGTTAAATTCCACGCTAACAACGTTCCTAGTGGATTGCTTTCATTAGTCGTAAAATTTAACAGAGTTACATTTACTTGTTGATTAGTACAAGCTGTGTTGTTGTTCCATGTTACATTAATGTAACCCGTCCATCCTGTAATGTTTCCTGCAGTTTGGTTTATCATCCAAGGCGTACCATTTATAACGCCTTCGAATTTCCCTTCAGTAGTTCCTGCTCTCATAACAGTCACTGTCCTCATCCCACTACCATTATCAATACATTGTAATTTCCAATTTATATTTTCAAGCCACTTAAAAGAGTCGGTTAAATTACTGGCACCACTAAACTGTAAGGTATGTGTTGACAAATCTATATAATGTGTTGTTGCTGTATCATTGTTTTTAAATTTTATTTCCCAGTTTTCATTGAAATTTTTTGCATCTATAGTTGAAGCTACTTTATTAGTAGAGTTAATCTCATAAGATGCTGCTATAATGTTAAATAAGCCATTTAACACGCTAGTTGTTGTTCCTTGTTCTAGTTCAAGACCTGCTCCATTTGGATCGTATTGTACCCACGCAATCGAAGTTATATTTCCACTAGTTTCGTTAGTGATTTCAATCTTCCATCCAGGGTATTGCGTTGATTCTTTTCCCGTATTCCCTTGAAGTTTAACTGAACTAGTACTCCAGTCGAATACTGCATCATAGGTTCCATCATTGTATATTGTTAGTGACCTTAGATCAATAGTTACACCTAAGGTATCATTAACGTATTTATCACTTGGATTACTAGCATTCCATGTAGTATTTACTAATGTATTCCCCGAAGCGTCTTTAATTTTCACTTCAACTTTCCCATTTGTCCCGCTTCCAGATGATCTATTTGTTGTTATTGTTACTCCAGTACTACCAATTTCTGCAGTATCTCCCTGATGCAATGTAAATGAAGAAATTACACCTAATGTAACATTTACATTACTTCCTGCGATACTTATATTAGAGATCTGGTACTCATTTCCATCAGGCAATGGTATACCCTTTACTCCTACCCCAACCTTCGTATTATTGAAAGTCAAATTATATTTTAATTGTCCTACGTCAATGGAGTAATTCCCGTTTACTTCAGCCCTTACACTACCTATTGTCAAATTTGCAACTACTTTGGCTATATCATTGCCTGCAGAGTCTTGTACTGTTTTATTAACTAGCCAGTTGTACCCTGTTGTTGCACTGGTAAAAGATTCTGGTCCATCGTATATTTCGTTTATGTATAATTTTCCATCGTTCACATACTGTGCTGTCTGGTTCCTCTCTAACACAGCAGTTCCAGAAGCTGAAGTTGTTGTGTATGCTTTTTGTGCAAATGCAGCTGCAACCTCTATTGCTCCTGCTACGTCTTTTGCGAAGCCGACAAAGTTGCTTCCGCCGCCAGTGCCTACTGCGACGTAAGCGTCGAATTCGCCATTTGTAATAAAGACGTCTGTCAGGTTTGCGAGATCAGCTGCTGCGAAAGCGCTGCTTAGCGGAATCATTGTCATCAAAGCTGCCGATGCTACTGCCGTTATTTTCCTCACAAATTTTTTTGTTTCAATTTTCATATTAATTCACCCGTCCTCCTCCGGAGGGGTTTTAATGAATTTAAAATTATTAGCATATATAAATGTTATGGTAAAAAGATGCCAAAAAACGCTTTTTTCCTGTTAAAAATTTCTTGTGGAGCTTTAAAATTGCAAAAAATCTCAAAAAGAAAGTAACTTTTTTAAAAATCATTTTTTTGAAGTTTTCACTACTTTTTTGTAATGAAGATTCTCCAAAGTTAAGTGTTCAATTTTTTTGGAAAGCAAATGCAATTTTGTTATTAAGTCGGCAATTGCATTTTGAACTTCTACTGCTTTTATTGTAAATTCTTTTGGGCTAAGTATTTCAACAAACGTGGGTCCAAAATCAAGAATGCATAAAAACAAGTCCTCAAAGTTGTCAAAGTCAACTTCGACCTCAAGCACGGCAGAGAACAAATCAGAATTTTTAACTTTCTTAGGCTTCATTATTTCGCTGTGCAAAAGTTTGTACCGCTCTTCAATTGTTGACACTACTTTTTCAAGGGTCTTTATTAAAATCTCTTTTGGCTTGCCCAAAACTTCAATCATTAATCTTGCTTCAATCATGTTAAAACTTCCTTATCAACATCATAAAGCCTGTTAACGATATTGTGACAATAATTAAGTATAAAATTGTTTCTGTTCCGCACTTTTGCGTCTCTAAATCGCTGTCTTTAAGCGCAGTATATCCGCTAATGACATTTTCAACACTTATGGGTGATGAATTTGAAGAATTTGTGATTTTAAATTCAGTATTATTTGTTGTTTTGGCAATGCCTTTAAATGCAAAAAATTGACTGTCTATCAGGAAGCCGTCTTGAAGCAGATAAATATAGACATTTTGGTCTATATCTTCTAAACGCATTTTAACTTCAAAAGAACGCCTTGGCTCTATTAATTTATTTACAATTGTTTGCTTGTTTTTAGAGGCAATAATAAGTGTTGCGTTGCCCAAAACGTCCCCAATATTTGAAACAGTGACCCTTAAAGTGTCGTTTAATTGCACTGTTGGGTCTAAAATTAAGTTTGAGCGCTTCTTGCTAAGCACAACAAGTTTTCTTTTAATGTCATAGTATTCGCCGTCACCATATCTTATTCTAATTTTAAAGTCAAAAATGCCTGAATTATTCACGCGATTTCTTAATTCAAGCGTGGCAGTCTCTTTTGGCAAAAGTTCAACTTCGCGAGAATTTGCAAGCCAGGACTTTTTCCATCCACTGCTTGAATACCCTTCGCTTAAAAGTTTTGTTTTATTGTACGCATACGAGTATACAGTGATGTTTAAAGCATAATCCATGTTGTTCTTTACGCTTACTTTTGAGACAAAAGGCTCAGATTCATTGACAATGTCCTTAATCTCTGATTCAACGCTTATTGTTGGCAGCACATTTTCTTTTTGTATGTAAATTTGATTTATGTTGCTGTTTACAAGCATAAATGTATTGTCTTTGTCGCAGTCTGAGTATGTCTTTCCGTTAAAATAGAGTTTTAGACAGAATCTGTAAAGCCAGGAATTTTGCGAAAGCGCAAATGTCTCGTTTGGATACTGCCCAGGTATTGTTATGTTGATTTCCCTTAATAAAATGTCGCAAGAATAGTCATAACTTAATTTCTCAAAATCGTATAAATTCAAGCAGACTTTAAGTCTTGCGTCTCCCGCGTATGTAGTATTAACATCATAATGAAGATTAATTAATGTGTTTTCATCCCCTTGGTGGGGCCAAACAGAGCCCTCTATTGTCCAGCAAAATCCGACTGTAAGAGCGCTAAGCAATGTAATGAGGAGTGCGAGCAGCTTCATCATGGATTTTTCCCACAATATTTATTTTGTACCCGCATTTAGGACATGACTTGTCCTTAAGATATGACTTTGAGAACAACAGGCCGCGCCTTTGTATGAGCAACTCGTTGCATTTTGGACAATATGTGTGATTCTTGTCAGTGTCTATGTTTCCAATGTATACGTATTCCATGCCCTCTTCTTTTGCAATTTCATAGCAGGCAAGCAATGTCTTTTTTGGCGTTTGAGCAATATTTTTCATTTTGTACATTGGAAAAAAACGTATGAAGTGCATTGGCGTATCTTTCCCAAGCCATTTTTTTACAAATTTTACTAAAGCTCTTATGTCATCAAGATTATCGTTTAAATTTGGAACAACAAGATTTGTTACTTCTTTGTGAATGTGTTTGTACTTGCTGTAATATTTGACTCCGTTTTTTGTGAATTCAAGCGGCGCATGCACATACTTTTCATTAAATTCTTTATTAAAACCCTTAAAATCAATTACCACTGCATCCAAGAACGCATGCACTTTCTCAAGTGCGCTCTTAGTTATTGACCCGTTTGTAACCATGACATTAAACAAGCCTTGTTTTTTTGCAAGCTTCATTATATCATAAGCGTATTCAAGAAATATTGTTGGCTCATTGTAAGTGTAAGCAATGCCTTGGCACCTGGCAGCAATTGCAGAAGTTACAACTTCTTTTGGAGTCACTTTAATATCTTCTTTTTCAGGCGTTTCTTGGCTAAATATCCAATTGCAACAATATTCGCACTTGAAATTGCACCCCAAAGTTCCAAAGCTGTAAACCCATGAACCAGGATTAAAGTGATAAAACGGCTTCTTCTCTATTGGGTCTACTTGAAATCCAGTTGGGTTGCCGTAAACAAGAGAATACAATTCACCTTTTATATTCTCTCTTGTCCTGCAGATTCCCCGCGCTCCTTCTTTAATTACGCATTCCCACTGGCAAAGCGAGCATTTTACAGTGTTGTCTTTTAATTTTTTGTAAAAGAAGGCCTTTTTCATTAAGGATTATAAGCTGCCCCAAGAATAAATATTTATATGCCTAATTCTTTATAATAATCCATGGGTTTGTTTGGAAAAAAGAAAAAGGAAGAACCAATAGAACTTGGCTTTGGATTCCCAGCTGCATCAAAAGTCAAAGAAGATGTTGGTGCTGAACTGCCTCCACCACCAGAGGCAAAAGAGCCTGAAGAAGTGATGCCAAAACCAGTGCCAGAAGCGCCAAAAGAGCCTGCGCCAGCACCAGTAGCGCCAGTAACCCCGCAAGCGCCAGCAAAACCAGAAATTAAGCCAATGCCGCCGTTAGAGCCAAAACCAATAATACCAAGAACAATGCCAGAAGAAGTAAGGGCTCCTGAAATAACAGAATTAAGACCTCACGTGTTCTTAAAAATCGAAAATTACAGAGAAGTCATGAACAGCATTGACAGAATAGCGTCTCATTTGAAAGACTTAAAAAGATCTATTGAGAATTTAAAAGAGATGGAAGAAAAAGAGTCATTAAAAATTAAAGACAGCGAATCAGTACTTAATGAATTGGATGCAATAGCAAAAAGATTTGACAAAATATTCACAAATCCTGCCAAGTAAGAAATTTTTAAATTATTAATAATTTATTTAATTCTAAGAAGAAAAAGAGATTCAAAGACACTAAAAGCGTATTTAAGAATGTCATGTATCTGTTTATCCTTAAGACTGCGTCACGAAGCTTAAGTTTTCTAACAACGAACAGGAATGCAAAGTAAATTGGAACTAATGTAAAAACTATGTAAAAAACAAGTTCAGTAAATAACAAAATAGTTATTAAAATGGCAGGAAGTATCATTAAAGTCCTGCCAAGGGTGCGTTCTAGTCTTGTGAACTTAAATCTTCCCTTATAGTGGTCGCTGTGCATTGCCAGCTGGAATGTGCAGTATATGTAAAGGCATGCAGGAATCATGAAATAGATTACTGGATGATTTATCTCACCTGCATTAATGCTCCAGCCAGCAAGCAGTTTTAAATATTGGAGGCCTGTTAAGATCAGGCCGGCATTAATTGGGCTTTTTTTGGCTTTAAAAAAAGGATGGCTGTAGGCAACATTTCCGCAAATTAGCAAAAGCAGGCAAAAGGCGTTTAGCAGATTTATGAAAAACAAGGAAATTAAAAACCCAGATATATAGATAAACCCGCAAAGCATTAGGGCGTGGCTTGGATTCAGCCTGTCGCTTGGAATTGGCCTGTGCTTTTTTATTGGATGCTTTTTGTCGCGATTGTAGTCAAATATGTCATTAACAACGTAAACGCATGAATAAACGCAAGTAAACACAAAAAGGCCAAGTGTTGCCTTGAATAGATTGAAAGACCCATAATAAAATATAGATACAAAATACCCAAGCAAAAAGTAGAAAATGTTTTTTTGAACCATCACTTTTGGCTTGGTTGATTCGATGAATAGTTTAATAAATCCCATTGAAAAAAGGGGAACAATCTTTATTTTAAAAAGTTTTCCTAAGGCAACTTTAAAGTCACAACTTTTGACAAGCCGTCAGGGTTCATAGAAACGCCGTACAGATAGTCTGCACTTGATATCATGTCGTCATTGTGCGAGATAACAATGAATTGCGCATTTTTTGAGTAATTTCTTAATAATTCTGCTAAGACCTCGCTGTTGTACTTGTCAAGAGCTGCATCTACTTCATCCATTATGTAAAACGGGGCTGGCTCGTACTCTTGTATTGAAAATATGAATGCAAGCGCAGTTATTGTTTTCTCGCCGCCGCTCATTGATGCAAGATTTAGGATTTTTTTGCCTTTTGGTCTTGCCATAATTTCAACTCCGCCTTCAAAAGGGTTTTCTGGATTGTCCAAGTACATCTTAGCAATGCCTCCAGGGCTTAAAGCACTGAATATTTCAGCAAAGTTCTTTGACACTTCATTAAATGTCTTTAAAAACGCGTCTTTTTTTCTGGATTCAATGGTCTCAATAACATTAAGTATCTCCTGCTTTTCGTAATTTAGTTTGTCTGACTTTTCCTTTATTTTATCATAATCTGCCTTAGCTTCCTTGTACGCTTCCAAAGCCTTTAAGTTGACATTGCCAAAGCTTTCAATTTTTACTTCAAGCTTTCTAATGCTTGCGTCAATTTCTTGCACAGGCCTTTTTAATAATTTGACTTGCACGTCTTTGAATTCTTTAAATGCTGTATGCAAGCCTTCAAGCTTTGCAACAACGCTTGCAAGTTTTATTCTGTCCTCTTGCGTTTTCTCTTTTAACTTGTAAATCTTATCTTTAAATGCAGATTCGTCTTTCTCTAATTTGGATATTAGTCTTTCAATTTTGTCTCTTTCTGTGTAAAATTTCTTCAGCTTGCCGTAGAATTTTGATTCCTCAATTTCTTTTTGCTTTAATTCGCTTAATGTCTGCTTTAAGGATGACTTTAAATCAACAAGCTCTTGGCTGAACTCCTTTTTCTCCTTGTCCAAGTCAGCAAGTATGCTTTTTAATTTGCTTGCTTCCTTAAGAAGCAAATTGTTAAGCTCTGACTCTATGGTCCTTTTTTCAACTAACAAATCTGAAACTTGAGTGTTTAATTTGTCAATGCTTTCTTTAATTCCTAAAAGCTGTTTTTCATCAAGCTTGTGTTCTGTTTTTGACTTTAATTCGTCTCTTTTTGTTTCAAGCGTTTTGATTTCATTTAGCAGCAAATCATAGTCCACGCTTGGCTTGACTTTTGGCCCAAGCTCTTGGATAGTGTTGCTTAACTCTTCAATAATTGATTCTTGCCTTGCCCTGTTTTCTCTTAAAGACATTATTTCCTCATTCAGCTCGGCAGCCTTTGCCTCGAGCTCTTTAAGATAGCGCTCATACTTTTGTTTCTTGGCACCCAGTTCCTTGAGATTATCTTCAATTCCTTGCTCAATAAATGATGCTGTGTTTGGATTTCTGTAACCTCCTGTTATCACGCCAGAACTTTCAATTAAGTCTCCACTTAAAGTGACCATTCTTACAATTCCAATTCCAACATTTCTTGCAGCTTCCATGTCATGGACTACAAGGGTGTTGCCTAAAGCAAGTTCAAAAGCAGGCCTGTACTTCTCATCAAAATTAACTAAATTAATTGCAAAGTCAATTACTCCGCTTTTGCGCTTAAGCTCTTTTAAAGACTCGCTTATTTTAATGCCCCTAATCTTGTTTAATGGCATAAAAGACGCTATGCCTAACTGGTTCCTTCGCAAGTAATTAATGCACTGCTCTGCAACTACGTCTGTATCTGTTACAATAGAAAATAATTTGTTGCCAGCGCACACGCTTAATGCAGTGGCATATCTTTTGTCAACAACGCCCAGTTCGCTTAAGGTGCCGTGAATTCCAGGGACCCTGTCTTTTATTTTCAATACTTCGCGCACGCCTCTTTTTAAATAATTTATGCCTGCCTGCCGTTTTGCCTCAAGCTTTAATATCCTAGCATTCAAGTTATCAAGGAATTCTTCTACTTCTGCAGTCTTGCTTTTAATTGCAGAATGCTCTCCAGCAAGCTTGCTAATTTTTTCTACAATTTGTTTTAAATTCCCTTCTGCTCTTGCTTTTTTGTCCAATAATTTGTTGTATTCTTTCATTTTCTCGCGAGCTTGTTTTAAAAGCAAGAGTTTGTCTTTTTTCTCAAGCAACTCTTCTTCAATGGCTTGCAGTTCTTTTTTAGATTTTAAGTAGTCAACTTCGCTCTTTAGATTGTATTTTTTCTTTAGTTTGTTTAATTCGCCTTCCTTAAGCTTGATTTTTGAATTAATCTCGCCAAGCCTCATCTCCTGCTTATTTATTCTTTCATTAATGTCGCTTAATTCGTTTTTAACGCTTGTCTTTCTTTCTTTAATTCTTTTAAGCTCTGCTTCGTGGCTTTCAATTTTGTTTTGAATCATTAATTTCTTCTCTTTTAGAGCTTCTATTTCTCTTGAAAGCCTGTTTTGCTCTTCCTGACCCCGCTTTTCAATTTCTGATTTGATTCTTGCAAGTTCATCCTTTTTCTCAAGCATTAATGCTTTCAAATCTTCTATTCTCTTCTCGTACTCGCTTATGGCTTTATTAGAAGCATTTAATTTTTCTTCTAACTCTTGTTTCTTTGTCTCTTGCAAGTGAATCTTCTTAAACAGCAAGTTTGCCTTTAGCTCTTTTAATTCTTGTTTTAATTTAAGGTACTGCTCTGCCTGCTTTTTTTCATTTATCAACTCTTTTAAGAAGCGCTCCCTTTCTGAAAGAACTGCTCTGGCTTCCCTAAGCTTTTCCTCAACTTTGCCAAGCTCAAGCATTGCCTTATGCTTTTTATTCTCATAAATTGATATGCCTGATATTTCCTCAATAATTGACCTTCTTTGCTCAGGACTTAAAGAAACAAATTTTTGAATATCTCCTTGAAGAATTATGTTATATCCGTCAGGGTTTAAGTTGGCAAATGCGAGAGCATTTAAAATCTCCTGCCTTTTGACAATCGCGTCATTTATTTTGTAAATGCTTTTGCCGTCTCTTCTTACAATCCTTGTAATTGAAAACTCGTCTCCTTCATAAGGGAACTCTTTGTTGCTGTTGTCAAAAACTATTGTAACGCTGCAGCTTTTGGCAGGTTTGCCTTTTTTGCCGCCATTAAATATCAAGTCATTTAATTTTTCAGCCCTCATGCTTTTTTTACTTATTTTTCCAAGAACAAAACACAACGCATCTATTACGTTGCTGTTATGCACAAAAAAACCTTCTGAAATGAAATTATGGTGCTTTTCTATTGACAAATCATATACCCATTCTTCAGCATTAACTTCTTGAATGCTGACAATTTGCTCCCAATAAATGTCAGAATTTACTAGTGCTTTTAACAGTTTTAAATCTGCACTGGCCTTGCCAAGCAAATCATCTAATTCTTCTTTTAAGTAAGTATATAGTTTTAATAAATTCTTGTGTTTTGCATTAAATTTGCCATGCACCCATGAATTAGTTATGGTATATTTATTTAGTCCAATAGCA
Source organism: Candidatus Parvarchaeota archaeon (assembly GCA_017608505.1). Taxonomy (GTDB): domain Archaea; phylum Nanobdellota; class Nanobdellia; order WJKC01; family WJKC01; genus JAFCFT01. The sequence continues at coordinate 48,109 of JAFCFT010000006.1, forward strand.
GAACTTGCATGTTGTCTTGACATAGGCAAAGCATCAATTGTTTGAATAAGACATTCTTGATTTAAACACAAATTAAGAGCTTTTTGAAGCACATATTTATATTGTTGTTCAAATATGGGTATTAGTAAAGAAATGCCTTTTCTTGTAGGCTGGCAATCATTATTGTAATAAGCAGATAACCTTGGATATTTTTTTGAAAAGTTTTTTACGTTTATGCCTAACTTTTTTGCAAGGCTGCGCACAACAGCATTAATCTCTCGTGGAAGAACGTCGTAGGAAGTCCACGAATTTGTTTTTAGGTTGCAAATTCTTAAAAGCCTGTTTTCCTTGTCTTTTCTTAAGAATCTTAATCCATAACTGCGTAATTTTTTAATGCTTTCCGCACCGTAAATCCTAATATAATAATAATGCTTGTTTGAGATATCTTTTGATTTTATCCTTGCATAAATTCCAAAACGTTGCATTAAATACAAAATACCGTCAGCTATTTCTTTGCTTGCAGTTGAGTATTCTAAACAGCTTCTGTCTTTTGCAATCCAGCCATCGCAATCATACAATGCTCCTAAAAAGCTTGCTATTATTTTTTTAGGCGCTTTTAAAATACAAAAAGGAATAATTTTGGTGCTTGCCTTGCTGTGTATTTTAAGTCCTAACACTTTTTCAAGGAAAGTGCACAACGCTCTGTTAAATATTAAGGCATCGTATGCGTATCCTTTGTAATTTTTAACAGTGCAGCTTACACCAAACACTTTGTTTGCACAGTAACAAAAATCATCAATTATTTCTTTGCAGTTATTTACGATTCTTAATGTGCCATTTCTTATCGTTCCTTCAGCAATTAAATATGCTAAAAATCTTGCAAGCTCTAAAGACAACTTTTTAGGGATTTTAATGCTGTTGCCGTGCATTGCCCTAATTTCTTTAACATTCTTGATTTTGTTTTTCTCGCCTATTAAAGCAAATATTTTAACAAGCCATCCTAAATTTAGACTTTGGCCATCAATAGCGCCTTTTATAAAATTCTTTGGTATTCCTAAAGCAGTTAAATTGTATTTTTTTCTTGCTTTAATTATTAAGTCCTTATATTCTTGACTCCAGGCAACATATAATTTATCATCAGGGCTTATTTTTAACAAATCTATTTTTTGAGAAGTCTGTATATCGTATTTCTTAGGCATAGCAATATAATCTCCTGTCTTTATTTCTCCAGCATTTAAAGAAACTATTTTTTTATTTTTAAAAACAAATACAGGATGGTGTTTTGTTGCAACAACGCATCTTCCAGACCTTGTTTTAATTTTAACAAGACATTTAGGAGATGCTCTTTTAACAAAAGCGCTGACTCTTTTTTCAGATATTTTTAGCGTGTTTGTATTAAGACAAAGAACTTTTATGTTTTCAGGGTTTTCAAGCGTTAAGACGCCGTCATCTAACTTGCTGACATGTTTAGATTTGTTTAATGCATTTTCGACAAGACTCTTAATTGTTTTAAATTCCCCATTTGCAAGCAATACCTTTGAATCGCCTTTAAGGCACTTGCCGCTCCCATTCGAACCTACAATGATGTTCAAACCTTTTGGAAAAACTAGGCGAGTCTTATGAGCAAATGACTTAAAGCCGTGCAATTCTAAGGACTTAATGTAAGTCATTAATTATCTTTCAGTAGAACGTATTTAATAAATCTATTGACTCAAGTGACAAAAAACATATAATCAACAAAAACAACATCATTTGTATGATTTCAAGCACGTTTGAGGAATACATAAAACTTGAAAACGGAATCCTTAACATTCCTGACAAAATCGGATGCGAACTTGGCAACGAACCAAAGCTATATTATGGAGTAGACAGCATTGTCTATGACGGCCCTACAAAATTAATTAACAAATACAATAGCGTTGTCAAACTTAGGGACTTATTAAAAGTTATAGGACTTGGCCCTGGAAAAGAAGTATGGATTAGTAAGTACGCTTGCGCCAAGGAAACTAAGAAAGGAGAGTTAATAGTGAATGGCATTACATTTGCTAGAGAGGACTATGAAATAATCAAAAATGTAATTAAATCAATTTGGGAATAAACATCTTAGTCTTTTTCATGAAGCCATTGTCTTCAAATGAAGCCCTCAAGTAGAAATATGCAAGAAACTAGGAACAGCGATTATGGGTAGTTTCAGTTCAATATTTGCTTAACTCTTTAAGCAATTTTATGTCCTTTTTGATTATCATTTTGGAAAGCTTTTTAAGAGTACTTAAATCTTCTTTCAAGTACAGTTCTATTTTGCTTCCTTTTTTCTTTTTTACAGATTTCATTTTTTCACCAAATCAAATAATAAATCAGCTATATAAATTTTTAGTTCCCTAAGTTTAGAGACATGGATAGTTTCGATAAATTTAGCAAAATCTTTGTTATCCTTTTGAGTTATTCTTTTTGTCATAATATTCTTGGTATGAACATCTTAGTCTTTTTCATGCATTCTGCATATTCTGGAAGTTTTTGGCTAAGCACATTGTCTTCAAATGAAGCCCTTAAATACAAATAAGGGAAAACTAAGAACAAAGTGTACAGCAAAAATACAGAGGACTGTATTGAAAGCGCTATGCCTATGTGCATGATAAGCAAGCTTAAGTAAACTGGGTGGCGGATGTATTTGTACAATCCGTCTTGAATAAATGTGTTCTTGTTCTTTTTTTGAGAGCCCCACAAGCCCACTTGCACGCCCATATGATATGCATAGATAACTGCTCCTGCAATTATCAGCGGCAAGCCGTGAAGTGTCAGGTTCTCAAATGTCATGATAAACACAAGTATAGAGAGTATTAAGAGCAGCTTCACAGAATTTAAGGACCTTTCAACTTCTTCAAACATAATTAATGAAGGGCGGTTGTGGATTTATAGTATTTTCGGTTCTTATAACCAAAAATTTTATAAAACATTTTCTTACAAAATCATAAAATGAATTTCAAACATTATGATCAAGAATTGCAAAATGATTTAGAAATATTACTTAAAGACCAATGTTTTATTGACCGTAAACGACAAAGTTTTGACCGCGAAAAATTAGAAGAATATTTACATGAAAAAATCTATTCCAACTGTTTTGCCCCGTTTCACAATAATCTTAAACTTAATAGAGGCTTATACAAAAACTATGCGGATATTTTAAAGAGGAAAGTTGGAAGACTTAGACTCGGGTATGGCGTTTCAAATCCTAGCGGTTTCTTTGATTATAGATATAACATTTACATTAAAGGCGATTCATTTCAGCAAGCATTTTTAGATCAACTTTATTTTTTTATTAAAAAATTATATGATACTAATAAGTTTGATGAGAATGATTATTTTGGATTTAAAGAGTGGGATCATGAAACGTTCTGCGTATATCTTACAAAGAAAATGATTCCTTATTTTAATGATTTTTTACATAATAAAATTAATTCTTCATGGCAGGAGGAATATGAATCTTTAACTAACAAAAAATGGGTTGAAATTAAAGAAGACTTATTTGATAAAAAATCCAGGCCTTACTTTTTTTGCAAAATCATGCATGGCGTCTTTGCCGCGCCTGCAATCTTTAATATAGATGTGGGGTATTTATCAGAAATCACTGGTTACTCAAGCGAAAATCTATCAAATTTGCCAAGAATGCTATCAATTTCCAGCCAACTAGTTAAATTATTTAGTTATGCTGTTTCAAAAATCTGGAATGAGAACCCTTCATTAACAACTAAAGATGTTTCAAAAAAAGTTGTTGAATACTTAAAAAACATTGGCTGGGAACCAGCAGTACTAATCTCATAACACTTTCGGTATAAACATCTTAGTCCTCTTCATGTACTCTGCATAATCAGGATGAGTGCTTTTTAGCACTTTCTCTTCTAATCTGGCGCGTATGTAAAGATAAGGGGCTATAACAAATGTAAAAAGAATTGCAAAGTAAAGCGAGAAAGTTGAAATTATAAGCCCAATGCATGCGAGCAGCAATCCAGAATAAAGAGGGTGGCGGATGTGTCTAAACAAGCCTGCGCAAACCAATTCATTTTTTGGCTCGATTCTAACGCTCCAAACCCTGCCCATAGTATGTCTGCCTGAAAAATAAATTGTTGCGCCAAGCACAATTAAAGGCAAGCCTGCGCTTGAGTGATTAAACAAGTGCGGACTAAGAACTATGCCAGAAATGATTATTAAAAATATTGCAGAAAATTTTGATTTTATTAGTTCTTCTATCATGGCACTACTCTTTCAACGTCCCTTGGATAAAGTATTGCTTCCCTTATGTTGCCCAAGCCGAGAATCTGCTTTACAAGTCTTGGAATTCCTATTGAAAAACCTCCATGTGGAGGGACGCCATATTTGAAAACTTCAGTAAACCAGCTAACATAGCTTAAAGTCATCTTCTTTTCTTTTACTTGTTTTATGAGTTTATCGTATCTGTGTTCTCTTTGTCCGCCAGAGCTTAGTTCTAAGCCCCTATAGATCAAGTCTGTTGAGCGGGCCCACTTTGGGTCTTTGTCAACTTTCATTACATAAAATGGCTTGATTTTTGAAGGAAATCTGTTTAGGAAAAATGCATCGCTCTTATATTTCTTTTTAACATAATCAGAAAGCAAGTGCTCGCCTTCGCTGTCAATGTCTTCGCCCTCTTTGATAGGATGCCCAAGCTCTCTTAAAATCTCGTAAACTTTTGGGAATTCAAGCACTGGCAAAGGCAATTTAGGAATTTCAATACTAGCATTAAACAATTCAAGCTCTTTTTTGCAGTCCTTTTTCACTGCATTTAATAAAGCTGCCAGCAACTGCTCTTCAACGCGCATAACATCGTATTCATCATCAATAAATCCGACTTCACAAGCAATTGTGTCATACTCGCATACATGGCGCGTTGTGTGAGACGGCTCAGCTCTCCAAGAAGGACCAATCTCGTAAATCCTGTCAAAACCGCCAGCAATTGTAAGCTGTCTGTGAAGCTGCGGGTCTTGTCTTAAAAAAGCTTCTCTCTCAAAATAAATTATTGGGAAGACCTCGCTTCCCCCTTCTGCTGGAACGCCAAGAATCCTTGGAGTAAAAATTTGAATAAATCCTTGCTTGTTTAAGTGATTAACAGCAGCTTCAAGGATTTTTGCTTGGATTTTAAATATTGCAATGTTTTTAGGCCTCCTTAAGTCTATGCTTCTCCAGTCTAGGCGCTTGTCAAGGCCTGACTCAATCTTGCCTGATATGTCAAGAGGAACTGGCTGTTCTGCTTGCGAAATAATCATTAAGTCCTCAGGTATTAATTCAGCTCCGCCAGGAGCTTGCTTTGAAGCTTTAACAGCGCCTTTAATAGCTACAACAGACTCTTTTTTAAGCTCGTTGAATCTGCTGAACAGGTCGTCGCTAACAACGCCCTTTGGAAAAGTAACTTGAATCACTCCTTCTCTGTCACGAAGTATTAAGAACTTGATTTTTCCAAGCTTGCGCGTTTCAAAGACCCAGCCAGCAACAAGCACTTTCTTTCCTTTGCTTTTAAGA
>JAFCFT010000007.1 GCA_017608505.1 Candidatus Parvarchaeota archaeon
TTTACATCACCTCCAAAGTTATTTATTACATAATAACTTTAGAGGTGCAGAAGGCAGTTAAAAGTAACTGCAGATGAGCCCTTAAGGGCTCATCGCCATTAACTTAACGCGACCTCTAAAACAAAAGCTTTAAAAACCCTAATAATATACTAACCTTTTCATGTTTTGCAAAAAGTGCGGTTCTTTGTTAGTCCCTGACGGCAGGGAGCTTAAGTGTTCTAACTGCGGCAAGCGCAGCAGCGAAAAAAATCTTAATTTGGCTGAAAAGAAAAATGTAAATGTCAAAGAAGTTGCCATGGTAAAGCAAGAGGTCGAAACTCTTCCAAAAATCAAAGCTCATTGCAGAAAATGCAAGAATAATGAGGCTTATTATTACATGATGCAGACTCGCTCTCTTGACGAATCGCCAACAATATTCTTTACATGCACTAAGTGCGGCTACAAATGGCGCGAAAGCGATTAACTTATAAATAACTTGTTTCTAAAATTCATTTGAAATGCCAGATGACATTGTTGAAGAGCGCAAAAAAAGACGCGTGGCAGTTGAACGGAAAATTGCTGATATAGCAGAAGGCGACGTCAGGGTTGCTGTTGTCGGCACTGTTCTTTCAATCGACAAGCAAACTCTTGTATTTACTATTGAGGACCCTTCAGGGCAATTGACAGTTCTTGCAACAAATGAAGAGTCTTTGAGCAAGGTAAGCGTTGGCAATGTTGTGCGCGTAATAGGCATTGTTCTGCCATTTGATGAAGGTTTTGAATTAAGGGCAGAAATAATCCAAGATTTTAAAGACCTAAGTCCTGAATTATTTCCAGTGCTGCATGAATTAATTTAGTGTTTTATATCTTTTCTACTATACTAAACTTTATTAATGCTTCAAATTCTTATTTTATTTCATGTTTAAGGCAACAATTGAAGACATTGCTCTTTTAAGAGACCCTCTTGATGTGATTTCTAATTTCATAACAGAGGGGACATTCACCGTTAATAAAAACGGGTTGTCGCTTGTTGCAATGGACCAGCCCGCTTCTGTAGTCATGGTTTTATTTGATTTGCTGTCTTCAAGCTTTGCTGAATTTGATGTTTCCGGGGAATCCAAGCTGACTTTAAATATCCCTTACTTTGTTTCAATACTTAAGAGGGCAGGCGCAGGAGACTTAGTTTCTTTTAAGTTGGCTGAAGGAGACTCGGTACTTAAAGTCACGCTAAAAGGAGACTCAAAAAGAGTATTTACAATTCCTTTGCTTGAAACAATGGGCAAGCCTCCTGAAGCTCCAAAAAAATTAGACGAAGGGTTCAAAGCATTAGTAGAAGTGGAATCCAATGTATTAAAAGAAGGGACTAAAGACGCACTAATGGTCAGCGATTCAGTCGTATTTAAAGCTGACAATGACTCTTTTAATCTCCTAGCTTTTGGCGACACAAGCCAAGTCAACTTGTCGCTTACAAAAGGCTCCCCAAGCCTTTTGAACTTAAATGTTGATGCTGCTTCTAAAGCAAAGTACTCATTAGAGTACCTTGAGAAAATCATGAAAGCGTCAAAAATCGCAGACACGCTTACAATAAAATTTGCAGACGACTTCCCATTAAGACTTGATTACAAAGTGATTGACAAGCTAAGGCTCTCTTTTATTTTAGCGCCTAGGATTGACATGGAGTGAAGATTTACTAATGTAATTAATAATTTAGCAAAATATTTATTATTTCATTATTCATCTAATTAATAAATGAAATTTCATAATATTTTATTATTAACTAGTATTTTATTGTTATGTGGTTGTGTACAACAGGAATGCAGTGCTGATTCTGACTGTGTGCAAAAAACCTGTACAAATGTTATCTGTAGTTCAGGCAAGTGTGTTTACTCTAACATTACTGATTGTTGCGGGAATGGTTTATGTGAAGTAAATGAAACTTATAATAACTGCCCTGCAGACTGCCCTAATTGTGATGACTTTAATGAATGCACAGAAGATATTTATGATTACCACGAACAAAGATGCATTAATAATCCAATAATTCCTTGTTGCGGTAACGACTTATGTGAAGTAAGCGAGAATTACACTACTTGCGTTGCTGACTGCCCTAATTGTGATGACTTTAATGAATGTACTAACGATTATTTTAATTACACAACCCAAGTATGCGTTAATGAACCATTAATTCCTTGTTGCGGTAACGGTAAATGCGAAGAAGGAGAATCTCATTCAAGCTGCATTAGTGACTGCCCATTTGGAGATGACGAATACATTAAATTAGGGGTTTCATTTTTAAACAGCACAACAACAGGCCGTAGGTACTGGTATGTACTGCAAAACTGCCTTGCAGAAAATATTACTACCTTAAGGGTAAGGGGTTATTGGAATGGGGAAATGGAAGGTGAAGTTACCAAATCATGGCTTGAGCAGTGGAGCAGTCCATCTGAGCAGACATTCCTTCATGCGCCACCATCGACTTGCATTAGTCCAGCATCACTCATCGTAGAGGCATGGGTTGATAAAACCCCTGGAGAAGAATATAATGTTAGTGTTTATTACAAGTTTGAATATAATAATAAGACTATTGAATTCACGAGCAATGAAAGTACTTGTGTCATTGTTGCTGATTCCTTGGTTGCAACACCTGAGGATTTTGCATTTTTCACAATAAACAATACTAATATAAAAATAACTTAAAATGGTTCTTCACGTATTTTTGGTAAATCATAAAGTCTATGGCGATTTTAAGCTTTGTAAATTGAACTTTTAGTTAATAAATGATGGTACTGCTTAAATCGTCTAAACAGAGTACCTTTATCGGTCAAAAATTTCTAAAACTGACCAATAAACTTTTACACTCGTTATGTTCATAAAATCCAAACCACACATACTAAAAAGCGGTAAGATAACATATTATTATTACTTAGTTGAAATTAAACGAAAAGGCAGGACTGTAGTGTCCAAAGTAAAGAAGCGCCTCAAAAATATAAGAAATATGTTAAACAGAGAACACTTTCATGTAATACTCCTGCAAAATAATGAATAAAGTGCTTTGGAATTAGGATCAATACTTGAATTGCCTGGAATGTACAATCTTTGATGCTAATTATTTCTGGAAAGCAGTGCATTGATTGTTAACGCATCTGCATTTTATTGGTGCATCTTTGCACTTGCTTATAAGCGTAAAGCCTCCTGAAAGTATGTTGACGCATTTTGTGCAGTCATTTGGGTCTTGCTTGCAGTCGCTGTCTCTTACGCAGTATGCGCTTGTTTTTGGGGTTTTAATTTCAAGGTTTGCAGTTATTTGCTTGAGCATGTTTTGCATGGTTCCAAGCATTGCGATGATTAACACTATTGCAACTATTAAGGTTGTGCCGCCATACAGATATTTGACGTTCATAAGCTTAAGCGCTAAATAGCAGGGTTACCATTATTGCAACTGCTATTATGATTGCTGAAAGCACGATTGCTACAGCCATGTTGCCCCTTTTTAATTCTGCCCATTCGTCAATGCCTTTTGTCAGTTTGTCAAAGACTTTTATTGCCAAAAATAAGGACAGCACTGCTACAAGCAAAGCAATTGCTAACTCAACTGTTTTATATGCAAACAAATCCCATGTCATGGGTTTGGTAATGTTTTAGGCAAATTTAAGTTTTCTTGTAAGGATTTCTTTGTAGTGTTCAACATTTGGCTGGTCAAATGGATTGATTCCCAAAAGCTTGGCAAAAAAGATTGTTTCAAGCATTAGGTGCATGAACAGTTCGCCCATGCATTCTTCACGTTTGTTTTCAAGAACAAGCTCTATGAATGGCCGCTTAAAGCGCTTGTATTCATTTTTAATGCATTTGTAAGTCAAGTCAAGCATTTGTTCGTAATCTCCAAAACTTGTGCGAACATTGTATTCATTTTTTACTTTGATGAATGTTGTAAATTTGTCGTCAGGCCCCCCAAGATATAACTGAAGCATTGAGTGCAAGTCTGGAGTGCCAATTGATGTTATTGGCGTAATTCCAGTCCTGTTTTTTCCGAGCGACTCTGCTACTAGTTGATTTGCCCATTCTTTAAATCCGTAAAAGCTTTCAGAAAAGGGGAAGAAGACATTGATGCGCCTTCCTTTTTTGTAATGATAGTATTTAATTAAGGCTGTTTTTTTTGCAAAGATTTCTTTTGTTTTTTTTGCGCCCTTTATTAGGGCTTTGATGTCAAAGCCTAAGATTTTTAGTGGGAAAAGCCCCGCATTTGTGAAAATGGAGTATCGCCCTGTTATGTTTTTAGGGACTTCTAAGAATGTGATATTTTCTTTTAAGGCCTTTTTGTGCAGTGGCGTTTCTAGTGCGCTTGTTATTGTGATCCGTTCTTGCCAATCTTTTGCATATTTTTTTAATGTCTTTGTCAAGACCTCAAGGCCTGCAAGCGTTTCTATTGTTTTTCCAGATTTGCTTATTGCATTTATTAAGACGCTGGTTCCGCTTTTAAGCGCAGTTTCCAAAGATTTTTTTATGAAAAATAACTTGTCGCTGTCAAGGCCTTCTGCAAATAAAGTTTTTATTTTTGGCTTTTTAAAACCAAGCGCTGCTTTGACGCCGTTGCTTGAGCCTCCAACTCCAACAATTATGAGTAATTCTGGATTATATTTTAATTTTGACTTGGCAACATTATTTGCAGTCTTAATTGAAGACTCATCAATTAAATTGTTTTCAAAGACGAGTTCTCTTGATTTCTGGATTTTAGCAAGAGCATTATTTGTTAAGACATTCATTAGATAATAAAAGCTTTTTTAAGAATATAATCTTTTTGAGAAACTTTTTAATAGGCGCATGCGCTCTTTTTAAAAAGAATGGAAAGAGTTCCTTTAGGGATTAAGAAGATAGATGCCTTGTTAAAAGGCGGTGTGCCAGAAGGCTCATGCATTTTGCTTTCAGGCGAGCCAGGGACTGGAAAATCTTTGATAATGCAAAAATTAGTTTACAATCACTTGAAAAAGGGAAATAGTGTTATATATGTTACAACAGACAGAACATCTGAAAGACTTGTTGAAGAAGTTAAAGATTACGGCATGGATTACTTTAAGTATGTAAAAAATGGACAATTAAAGATTCTTGATACATACGTTGGTTTTGTTCGCAAAAGCGAAAAGGGATTTTCATACGCAGACATTAGGGACCTTACTGAAATATCCATTAAAATTGAAAAGTTAAGGCGAGAACTTGAAGGCAGAAAATTTGTTGAAGTTTATGACGTTATTTCAGAACTTTTTATTTGGAATAAGGATAAAGATTTGGTTTTAAGATTCATAAGTTCAGTATGCTCTTCAGGAAGCAACAAAAGCATAGCTTTATTTTTTGTGATAAATGAGGGCATTGAAGATGACAGATATATTAATTCAATAAAATCTGTTGTTGACGGGGTTTTGCTTTTTGGAGTGAGTGAAGATAAAAGATGGTTTAAAATAAGTAAAATGGCAAAGACAAGTGTTAGCACAAAAAAACACTATTTTAACATTACTGAAGACGGAAAAATAAGAATCCTATAATAATTTAAATATGTAATGCATTATATTTAGCAATGGCAAGAATTGTGATAATGGACGTGTTAATTACGCTTTTATTGTTTGGAGGGGCGCTTTTGTTGCTTTTATGGAAAAAAGAAGTTGAGCGCTCTGATAAAAAATTTATTCACAGAATAGGTCTTGGTATTGGAGTTATGGGCTTTAAAGAGATTGTTAATATAGCTTGTCAGGTGGTTTTTAGGACAGAGACTTTTTTTACATATTCTATTCTTGTTGAAATTGCAGGAATTGTAATAATCATGCTTGCATTATTTAATTATTTGGAGGCGAGCCTTAAATGAGCGAATTGTATATTGAATTTTTCTTAAGGTTTTTCGTAATACTTGCTTTAATGATTTCTTCTTTATTATTAATAGCAATTTTTTTAAAAATGAGAAAAAGAAAATATTTAATTGAACTGCTTGTTTTAGGCCTTTTAATATTTTGTCTTTTTTGGGGCATATACGAATTTAGCGAAATAATTTTTGTAAGCGCTTTGCTTATGAGCGAGTCCATTGGAAATGAGCTTATAGCAAAGACATTTGCATTAATGGGCGCAATAATGATATTCAGCATTTCAATTGTTAAGAAAAGATTAAGAAGACTTTAAGTCCTCATAAGCGCTAAATGCTGCTATTGCTCCTTCAGCAGCCCCTGTTATTGCCTGCTTGTATGGGGCGTCTGCGCAGTCTCCTGCAGCATAGACATATGGCACGTTTGTTCTTGAGGACTTGTCAATTATAACTTCTCCATTTTCATTTAATTTGCATCCAAGGCTTTTTGCAAGCTCTGTCTGCGGGATGTATCCGATGTCTATGAAGAGCCCGTCAAGAGGCAGCTCGCGCCCATTATCAAGAATAACTTTTTTAATCAAGCCGTTGCCTTTTATTTCCAGGATATTTGCGTTGTTTATTATCTCTATTTTTTTGTTATTGTAAACTTTTTCAGCTATCATTGGTTCTGCTCTTATTTTTTCGCGTCTGTGTATGATGTACACTTTTTTGGCGTATTCTGCTAAAAGCAAGGCTTCTCTTGCTGCGCTGTTGCTTCCGCCGACAACGCCTGCAATTTTGTCTTTAAAAAAAGGTCCGTCGCAAGTAGCGCAATAAGAAACGCCTCTGCCGCTGTATTCTTTTTCTCCTGGAACATTAAGTTTTCTTCTTTTTGTTCCAGTGGCAAGGATAACTGCTTTGCACTCATAAGTTTTATTAAGCTTTGTTTTTATTATGAATCCTTTAGCTCGCTTTTCTATGCTTATGACTTCGTCTGTCACAATTGGCACTCCAAGGGCCTTTACATGGTTTTCCATTTTTTTCATTAACGCAAGACCGGATGTTTTAATTTCGCCTGGCCAGTTTTCAATTAAATTGGTTGTTAGTATAAGGCCGCCTACTTCTTTTGCAATAATTATTGCGTTTAACTTAAATCTTGCAGCAAATATTGCTGCAGTCATGCCTGCAGGCCCCCCTCCGACAATTATTAAATCTTGCATGTAAAAAATTAAATATCCTCTTTTTAAAAAATTATGCTAAGGTGTTTGTCTATGATCTTTTTCTTAATTTTAAATATTTTCTTAATAATCTCTTTTCCCTGTTCAAATTCTATTTTTTCTCCATAATAATTTATGCTGTTTCTTATCCCATCTTAGTCTGTCAAATTCTTCATAATCATAACTGAGGGTGTCTTTTAAAAGTTCGCCGATGCAGATATGTGACAATACTTTATATCCTTTTAGAATACATAAAGCTTCTAGAATTTCTCTTAAAGAGTCGTAAGCTAAAGAAACATACGCAGAAATGTTTATCTTGTCTATATTTGCATATTTACAGTTTTTTCTTTAATATTCGACATCTCAATAAGCGACTTAATTAACTCTTTGTCTACTTTGGTTTTCTTTATTAAACCTTTTCTAAAACATTCTTCTAAATCCATTTTACCTTTCCCTGAATAGTTATTCCATTTAAAATGTTGTTAATGAGATATTTATTTTTTAAATTTTTAATGTCCTTAACTACAAAGAGTTGTATTTTTCTTTTAATTTTCTTTTCATATTTTTTGACATCAAAAGCCTTTGTTTTCTCTGAAATTATTAATAAATCAAAATCGCTTGTTTCTGTGTCCATTCCAAAAGCGCAGGAACCGAACATTACAATTGTAGGTTTAAGATAAAATTTGTTTAGCGCATCAATAAGCCCGCTTTCTTTAATTTTTCTTATATTATAAAAAATTTTAATATCTTTATAAAGATCATTTTCAATATTTGCTTTATAGAGATTTAACACCCTTTCTTTTCTTTCTTTTAATATGCCTTTTTTTACTAAACCTTTTAATTCTTTGCTTGCGGTTGCAGGAGAAATTTTTAATAGTCTTGCTACTTCTCTGACATTAAACTCTCTAGTTGGTTCTTCAAAAAACAGTTTAAGCATGTTTAATTTTTTGAACATATGTTTATATTTATGAACGGTTGTTTAAATTTTTTTCTATAATGAACAAATAAGAATTTGAAAAGTTTTATTATTGCAAAATGTGTTTTAGTGATTGTGATTGAATATATTAAAAAAAGAGACGGCAGAATAGTCAAATTTAATCAAGAAAGAATTGCTAATGCAATTCACAAGGCTTTAATTGCTGTTCGCGGGGTTGACAAGCTTTCAAAGAAATTGTCAGACCTTGTTGTGCAAGAGTTAAATAGAAGATTTGCGCATAAAGTGCCGGGTGTTGAGCAAATACAAGACATTGTTGAGAATGTGCTTGTTGACAATAAATTAGAGGATGTTGCAAAAGCATACATATTGTACAGGGCAAGAAGAGCAAGGGTTCGCGAAATTAAAAGGTTCTTAGGCATAAGCGACGACTTAAAGCTTAATATAAATGCCATAAGGGTGATGGAGAGGCGTTATTTGCTTAAAGACGCCAAGGGCCATGTAATAGAGACTCCAAAGGACTGTTTTATTAGAGTCTGCAAGGCAATATCAAAAGTTGATAAGCGCTATGGCTCAAATCCTAAGATTGCTTTTAATGAATTTTTTGAAGTGATGAGCAACTTGTATTTTTTGCCAAATAGCCCTACGCTAATGAATGCTGGAACAAGCTTGGGCCAGTTAAGCGCATGTTTTGTACTGCCTGTTTACGATTCTCTTGAAAGCATTTTTGAAGCTGTAAAAAACACATCATTAATACAGCAAAGCGGCGGAGGCACTGGATTTAATTTCTCTCACTTAAGGCCAAGGGGCGATGTTGTAAGATCTACAGGAGGCATTGCATCAGGACCTGTCAGCTTTATCCATGTGTTTGACATGGTGACTGACGTAATAAAGCAAGGAGGGAGGAGAAGAGGGGCTAATATAGGCATATTAAATGTGAATCATCCAGATATTATTGAATTTATAAATTCGAAATTAAAACCAGGTTCTCTTAAAAATTTCAATATCAGCGTTTCTGTGACTGACAACTTTATGAATGCTGTGAAAAAAGGGCGTAGTTTTTGGCTTGTTAATCCACGGACAAAGAAAAAAGTGAGGAAGTTAAATGCAAGAGATATTTTTAATTTAATTGTTGACAATGCTTGGCGGACAGGCGATCCAGGGCTAATATTCATAGATGAAATTAATAGACATAATCCAACGCCGGGCATAGGCCGCATAGAAAGCACAAATCCTTGCGGAGAAGTTCCCCTGCTTCCTTACGAGTCTTGCAATCTTGGTTCTATTAATTTGTCAAAAATGGTGAAAAATGGGAAAATTGACTGGGAGCTTTTAGGAAAAGTTGTGCGCATAGGCGTCCATTTTCTTGACAATGTCATAGACGCAAACAAATATCCATTAAAAGAAATTGAAAAAATGACCAAGGGCAATAGAAAAATAGGTCTTGGTGTCATGGGGTTTGCAGACATGCTAATTAGACTTAGGGTGCCTTACAATTCTAAAAAAGCGTTAAAAATTGCTGAACAAGTAATAAAATTCATTAAAAAAGAAGCTATTCGCGCGTCTGTCGAGCTTGCAAAACAAAGAGGGAACTTTCCAAATTTTAAGGGAAGCATTTGGGAAAAAAAGGGCTACAAATATATGCGCAATGCAACGCTTCTTACAATAGCGCCTACTGGAAGCATTAGCATCATAGCTGGCTGCTCTTCAGGAATTGAGCCTTTATTTGCAATAAGCTTTGTAAGAAAAGTCCTTGAAGGCACAAGCTTGTTAGAAGTCAATGAGCTATTTGAGCGCGAGGCAATTAAGAAAGGATTTCATTCTGAGGATTTAATGAGAGAAATTGCTCAAAGCGGTTCGCTAAGAAATATTAAACAAATTCCAAAAAATATCAAAAAAATATTTGTCACTGCCTTTGATATAAAGCCAGAAGACCACATTAAAATGCAGGCTATATTTCAAAAATATGTTGACAATGCAGTTGCAAAAACAATTAATTTTCCGCATGATGCAAGCGTTAATGATGTTAAAAAGGCGTATTTGCTTGCGCACAAACTTAAATGCAAAGGCATTACAATTTATCGTTATGGCTCAAAGCCAGAACAAGTTTTGTATTTTGCTAAAGAAAAAGAATATGTAACTGCTGAGAGTGAATATTCTGGCGGCTGTCCTGAACCGAGGTGTCTTCATTGATTTATCTAATAACAGGCAATGGCGGAGGAAAAACTACACAAGCTTTAGGTCTTGCAGTAAGAGCTTTAGGCCATGGCAAAAAGGTTGTTATTATACAATTTATGAAAGGGCGCGCTACAGGAGAATACAAATTCTTAAGCAAGCATTGCACAATAAAGCAATTTGGCGCAAAATCATTTGTTAATCTTAAAAGTCCAAGTAAAAAAGACAAAGAACTAGCGCAACAAGGCTTGGCTTTTGCAAAAGAAGCTCTAAAGACAAAACCATTTTTACTAATTCTTGACGAAGTAAATCTAGCATGCGCTGTGGGCCTTCTTGACGTTAAAGATGTTATAGATTTATTAAATAAGCGTGGCAGGACAAATATAGTGCTAACAGGACGTTACGCGCCTCAAGAGCTTGTTAAAACAGCGGACATCGTCACTGAAGTTGCTGATTTAACTCCAAAATCAAAACGAATGCCTGCAAAAAAAGGATTAGAATATTAATTACATTTATAAAGAATTAATTTTTAAAAATTAATGTGGGAGTCAGGGTTGGAAACAAAACTTGGAAATGCTCAAGATGCGGAAATGAATTAACAATAGATAATCCTCCAGAAGTCTGTCCAATATGCGAGGGCTTAAATACTTATTATGAAATCCCTGAATCGCTTCCAGAAAAAGCGACTGAGAGAGGTCCTAATGAGGAGGGAGTTATAGAATGACTGACTTTGAAATAACGCATGTAAGAAAAGAATGCATAGGGTGCGGCTTGTGCGCAAGCATGGATTCAAATAAAAAATACTGGGCAATGGATGAAACCGACTTAAAATCAAATTTAGTGGGTGGCAAGGAAGTCGAGCCCGGCATATTTAAAAGAACTGTTAAAGGAGCTCCTGACCAGGACTTAGAATTAAATGAAAAGATACAAGAAGCTTGTCCAGTACAAGTAATTAAAGTAGAAAAAATGACACCGGCCACACGCTCTCAATAAGGATTTTAAATATTATTAATTTTCTTTTTAAGATGAGAACTGGCATTGCAGACCTGCCTCTTCACTATGGAGCGTGCCCTAGGTGGCTTTTTAATAAAATGGTTTTGTTAACTCAAGCTATTTCTAGGGTGATACTAGAAGAATACGGGGCGCTTGAGTTTCTTAAAAGACTTTCAAATCCTTATTTTTTCCACGCCTTAACGTGCGTGATTGGTTTTGATTGGAACTCTTCTGGCACAACAACAACTGCTTGCGGGGCTTTAAAACAAGCGCTTGCTTCTAATCCTGATTTAATGGTTTGCGGGGGGAAAGGTGCTGCCAGCAGAAAAACGCCAGAAGAGCTTAAAGAAGACAAATTTGGTTTGGGAGAAGAAAAGATAAGCAAGCTTGCGCGCGCTTCAAAACTCTGCGCAAAAGTTGACAACGCCTTAATACAAGACGGTTATCATTTGTATCACCACACTTTTATTCACGACAAAGATGGGAACTGGGTTGTTATTCAGCAAGGAATGAATGATTCTTATGCAAGGCGTTATCTTTGGTTTTCAAAAGATGTCAAGACTTTTACACTTGAGCCAAATAACAAAATCTGCTGTGACAAAGTCCACAATTCTATCTTAAACATGGCTGACAAAATTTGCAAAGACGCCCAACAAACATGCGTTGACTTGATATGCGACAACCCTTTTCATTTGCTTAAATACTTTAAGCTTCCAGAGCATCACAAGGTTTTAAAAATAGACATTTCCAAAAGAGGCTGGGAAGTGTTAAAAAAAGCCTATGAGCTTCAGCCAAGAAATTATGAAGAACTAATTGCAATAAACGGCATGGGGCCGAAAAAAATTAGAGCGCTTGCCTTAATTTCTAATTTGATATACGGAAACGAGCTTTCTTGGCGCGATCCAGTAAAATATTCATATGCTCATGGAGGAAAGGACGGGTTTCCATACCCTGTGAATAAAAAAGTGTATGATAATTCAATAAGATTCTTAAGAGAAACTTTAGAAAAAACAAGTGTTAGTTCTAAGCTCAAAAGGCAAGCATTAAGGGGTTTGCATAAATTTCTTTAAGTAGACTTTTGCAACTGTTATGTTAACGCAAGGCTGGATAAAGTAATTAATTATTATGCCATATGGGATCCAATTTATAATTGATAATCCAAATAAAATGGCAAGCAAGTTTAGAATTATTCTTAAATTGTTTTTGAAAATTGTAATTGAGCCTTTAAAAGAACTAGTGATTCCTTTGTTTTTGAATATTATTTCCTGGTTGTAAAATAAAAATAATGCGACGGCAAGTATTGAAGGTATCATGAACAAATATGCTCCAAAGACATAGAGACTAGCGATTATCAGTCCTCCTATAAGCACTTTTGGAAAGTGTTTTAGCGCCAGTTTTAAGTTAATTTTTTTGTCTCTTGCATATATGTTGTGTATTATAAGTGTCATGTAACTTGCCATAAACAGCAATGCGTTTAGTGCGTAAATAGTGCCTGCATCTTGTTCTTTAAGTTCGTGATATATTATTGGGTTTAATACTGCTGGAGTAAAATATGCTTGCAAAAGAAGCAGGCTTAAGGGTGCAAACTGTATAAGCAATAGTATTGGATGTCTTTTTACAAATTTAAAGCTTTGTTTAAATTCGCTAAAGGCATTCATTAAGAAAAAGAAAAAAGAATGCAATTATATATTTATCTTAATCTTCTAAGGATCCTTGCAACTCTTGTTTTAATACTGGTTTTTTTCGCTTCAAGTCTTTTTATTTGTTCTGCAGCTTTGTTAATTATTTTGCTTGCTATCACTTTCTTTTTAATGCACACATTGCCTAATTTTTTTGCATGCTCATATGCCATTTTTGCCTCTTTTATTAATGCAGCTTTTTTTGCTGGGTCTGTTTCTGCATCAGCCTCTGTTTTAAGAGATTCTGCCTTGTCAAGAAGACTTTTAATTGCATTTCTTCCTGATGCCCCGCAATTGCTTAAAAACTGCGGAAGTTTTGCTTTTTCTGCTGCAATGTTTATCCTTTGAGCAATTTTTCTTCTATTATGAAGTTCGTCATTTAGTTTTTCTCTCCAATTCCAGTTTACAATGTTTCTTTTTGCCCACAGTTTTATCATTAGCCTGTTTTTTGCTTTGTAAAGCAGTCTTAATGCATTGTCTACGTCAGTTGTTGAATTCCATTCTGCCTGATTCAGCAGTTCGTCTGCTTCGTCTGCTGCAGTTTCAAGTTCTGTTGTATTTGCGCCGTCTGCATTCAAACTTTCAATTTCTGCCCTAAGCTCTTCTAATTCGCTTCTTGTCTCATTAAGCAATATCATAATTCTGTTTTTCCATTTCTCTATTTTTGAAATTCTTATTGCTTTTCTTAAAACCCTTCTGTTGTGGATTTTCTTTTTGTTTGCCGTCCATATTCTTTTTGCTATTGCTGCTGGTTTATGCCCGTCGTATCTTATTGCTGTGATTCCTGCATTTTGAAGTTCATTGTATGCTTGACCTGCAAGGAATGGGTTTCCAACAATGTGCACGTGCGTAATGTTGTATTCGTTTATTATGTCTATTATTTCAGGCACGTCATCCACTGATGTTACTCTTCTTACATATGTTGTGTTGTCAAGCGCAAGACCCCATCCTGTTGATTCGTTCCAATTCGGCGTTGCAACAATAAGCATGGTGCTTGTTTTGTTAAGAATTAATCTTGCTATTTTGTTCCTGATTTGAGTCCAGTTGCCGACGATTTCTGTTAAGTTGAATCCGTCTAAGTCGTCTTTCATTTCGTCTGTGATTTCAGTGCCGACAAACACTACGTTGCTGACATTTAAGTCAGACAATGCATCCAATACTTCTGCAGGCACTTCGCCTTTTGGAATTGGCATTAGCGGACAGCCGTGACGTATTGCATAACTTACTGCTTCTGCTTGTATTGGCGAATCTACAGATGGCTTAAATGTATCCTCTACTAGAACTGCGCAATCTGCTTCAGTCCAAAAATGCTTTGCAATCTCTATTGCTGTTTTTGTTCTTTCAATGCCCCATAATCTTCTGACTCTGTATCCAAGTCCTCTTAATTTTGTTTCAACATCTTCAGGAATTACTGCTGGTCCTCCTACAAGGATTACTTCTTGGGCTTGGGATTCATTCAATATCTCTGTTATGTTGTCATCTAAGTCTTGATTGTCTGTTGTAAGCACTGGAATTCCTTCTTCAACTGCTGCTGCGCTTGCAGCCATTAAGTCGGGTGTATTGCTGTCTGTCACTAGCATAAAGGTGTCTGTTGTGACGTTTTCTGGCGTTTCATTTCCATTTTCAGCTGCTTGCGCAATAGCAAGCATCAGAAAGCTCATTGCTAATGATAACGCTAACTTGTATTTCATAATTCTAATTAGTTAATGGGTTTATTTATAATTTGCGAAGATTTTTAATCTTTTTTTGAAATTTTTGCAATAATTTATGAGAATGCAGTTTTTAAGTTTTTTTTCAAAAACTCTTTTGTTTTCATAATATAATGGTTGCGTTTGAAAGTATTCATTTAAATTTTTAAGACGCCCTTTTTTTGCGATTAAGAATACAAATTGAGTGTTTTCATCTGCATTTAGCATTTCATTTAAATTTTTGGACGAGTCTTCGTAAGGCGTGGTGTCAAGATTTTCTAAGAAAAAGAATTTTAATTTATTTTTGTTATTCATTGCATCTATATTTTGCCCTTTTATCCTTATTAAATAATTATTCTTCAGCAACTCTTCTACTGTGGTTTGATACATTTTTTTAAATTTCTTTTTAATTCGCATACCGCTTTAGAAAATTATATTAATTTGTATTTAAGCTTTACTAAACCCATTTTACAACTTCATTTATTCCTTTAATCATCTGCGCAAAATAGTCTCGCAAAGCAGTTTCAGGGTCTTTTTCAAATTTTTTTAATAATTTTTTAAGTTCTGGGTTTTCTCCAAATTCCAATACGGCCTCTTTATAATAGTTTATTATCAGCTCTTTGGTTCTTTTAGTTTCATAGAATGTAGGATATGCTTTTGCTTTTGACGAGTAATCCATTAGCGCTTGAAGAAGGTTTTTGCAATGCTCATAATAATTGACATTTAATCCCAGACCTTCGTTAATAAGCGCGGGTATTACTTTTTCAGACCACTTTCTGTGAAATCTGCAAAGTCCTGTGTTTTCATGATATAATTCATAAATGAATCTTTCAGCAGAAAGCTTTCCAAGCTCTTCTGGCGTATGAAATTCTTGGCCGTAATATGTTAAGAATTTGCCCATAAAAGGAAGCGGCACGTAAAATCCAGGTATCCAGTATTCTGGAGGAGCAATGCACCCTTCTTTGCCAAACGGTATGTAATTTGCAAGGTCTATAATGTTTATATCATATTTTTCTTTTAATGTTTTTACGCCGAGCCTTATGCCTTGCTTAAAAACTTTAAGCATGCCTTTTCCTTCATTAATTGCGCGCGCAATTTTTATTCCTGCAAGCGCATGAGCTCTGGAATTTTTCAAAGTTATGTTCTTCAAATCGTAATTAATTTCTTCAGTGATTCCTATATCTTTCCCTTTAATTTTTCCTTTGTTTATTGCTTCAAGAATTAAGCTGATGACGTTGCCAAACTCAATTGCGCAGTACCCTAACTCTTCCAGCTCGTTTTCAAGCATTTCAGCATGCCTTTGATCAAATACGCCTGCATTTGGTCCGCATGATTCATAAGGTTCATAATCTTTTTTGTATTTTTTATAAACTTTTTTGCACATAGCAGGGCAAGGTTCTCCGCACGTTTTAAATCCCTTTGGTTTTATTATTTCGTCATTCCACTGCTTTAGATAATGGTTTTTAATTAATTTATTATAAACATTTTCTCTTACACTTTTTGGCTCATTCACTGAACTCCAATTAAGCATTGGAAGCCATGCTTTAAGATTTGTCATGTTTGTGCCAAAAGTTCCTCCTGTTCCAAGCTCTTTTACAAAAAGATATTTTTTTACTGACTGCATTATTGCGGGCCCCATTGGCATTCCTGTTGTCCTTTTAAAAAGTTCATTTATGTTGTTTGGATTTTTAAAGTCCTTTTTAAAAACCCTATCGTCCCTATTTCCTCCATAAATCACTGCGCAGACATTGTGCGCTTGCGCCATTACAGAGCCAAGGCCTCCGCTTCCTGCAACGCCTTCAGCGCCCCATTCAAATTCATTATTTTTAATAAGCACACTTTTAACAAATCCCATGGAAGTATTGAATGCTGCAGGTCCAATAACAAGGATTCTCCACAACAAGCCTTTAAATTCTTCTTTGTATTTTTTAAGCAGTTCTTCCATGAATTTTGTTGTTCCTAGGTCTGCAAGCTCTTTTTCAATATAATCAATTCTATATTTTAGTTCCCCATCATTTTTTACAACTATTACGCAGGGTTCTGGCGCTTTGCCTGCAATGCTTATGATGTCTAATCCAGTTTTATAAAGTTCTATTGCAGCTCCTCCTAGCGTGCTTGTAAACAAAGTTCTTGTAAGAGGAGATTTTGCGCAGAATACGAGTCTATATGTTCCAGGAAGCGCAGTTCCAGTTACAGGACCTCCTCCAATGCACAGACAGTTGTCTGGATCATAAGGGTCTTTTTCAAATGTTTTGTATTTGTTGTGAAGATATAGGGCGTAATCAAGAAAGCCTAGGTGCTTTTTGTAATTTCTATTCTTTACAATGAATTTGCTATTATTTAAATCAACAAATAAAGATTTCATCATTATTTTTTAAGCTTGATTTCTATGTGTTCAAGCCTGTTTTTAACAATAGCTACGCCAAATATCAATGTTGATGCCATTAATGCAAACATTTTGTTAAATACTGATGCAATTTCAGGCATTTCTTGGTAAGAAAGTTTTGCAGATGTTGTTGTTAGTTCGCTAAACTCGTAAAAAAGCATTAAGATGCAAAAAGATAGAAGACCCAATATTAAAAGTTCTAGCGTGTAATCTTTTGTTTTTAAAACAAGAGCTATCAATTGAATAATTATCACAAAGATGCTAAAGATTGAGAAAAACTGCAGGAAAAATTCCACATACACAGGTATTAAGCTGCTCATATCTTTTTCTCCTCCATATATTTGAATAATGAGAACATTATTACAAGAAGACCGAGCAATTTTATTGCTTTGTTATACGAGTATGCTGTTATTTGAAGATTTAGCAGCGAATAAATGACATTGCTTAATTCGTATAGCCCAATTATTACGATCCCTATGCTGATCTTTCTTATGAGCTTTTCTTTTGGGGTTTTAAAAGATTTTACCCAAAGGGAAAGTATTAATGCCGCTCCAATTAGAAGTGTTGTTATTATTGATTCGATTAATATAATAATCATGGCAAGAATTAAAAAACAATTAGAATATATATATTTTTCTTGGAAAAAAGTTTTTAATTTATGCTGTTTTGATTTTGTTATGCGGAATGTGATAAATGCTGTAAATGAAGGGAAAATCACAATTTTTTGGTCAGAGCTTTGTGTTGGGTACTGCCTTTTTTATTTTATGCAATAAGTTCTTGCCTTGCAAAAAAGAAAAACTGCAGTCATAGTGAGCAACAAAAAAATTGAGGCGTTTAGAAAAGAGGCAGAGACTCATGGAGTAAAAATAAGAAATTCTAATTTGGTTTTTTTGATGCGCACGAAAAGAAAGTCTCTTTTAAAGAGCTAGTGAAAAAAATAAAGAACGCAGGAGACGGGCTTTTCATAGTGTTTAATGACTTTTCTAATCTTATTGACATTTATGAGGACGAACTTTTTTAGAACTTAAAAAATTAAAGCGCAAAAACACAAATTATATTGTCATTTACAAATTGGCCTTATGAAAAAAGAATATTAAAAAAGTGGAGTCTCTTGCTGATGATGTAATCAAAATTTATGATTCATATTGTGTTGTTTCGAATAAACCGTGCCTTACAAATTGCATAACGGGGTGGCGATTTGGATTCAAAAGATTCTTCTTCTGATTTGGTTTTTAAAGCCTCCTTCAAAGCTTAATAGGAAAGAATTTCAAGAATTTATTAAGGGAATGCTGAAGAAAGCATCCAGAGCACAGAATCTATAATTGGGATTGACGGTCCAATGGCTTTGACAGATTTAAGCATTGCAATTTCTCAAATGCAATCTGATTTCACTATGATGGCTGCAAATTACAGATATTTTTTTGGCTCACTTTCAACACTTCTAGAAAAAGGGATTATAAATCTTCGTAATCGCCTTCGCACTTTCCTGCTTTTGAGTGCTCTATGTTTGCAGAATCCTTGTATTTCAGTGTGCAGTCAAAACTATATGCTTCTCCTGCTGTGCCGCCTAGAACGTCTGCGCATGAAACATTGCTGTATGACTTGTATTGTTGTCCTACTGTGTCGTCGTTCATAAATATCCAGCAAACCCCTCCTGTTGAATTCGTTATGCTGAAATTGTGCGCAGTTATTCTTGAACTTGTTTGGCTTCTAATTCTAATATTTATTTGCACTGCGCCATTGTCACCTATAATATATTTTAATGCTACGTCTCCTAAAAGTCCTGAAATTTCTGTTGTTCTCTGCGATGCTTGCATACTGAATTCAGAGATTCCAAATCCTCCTAGGCTTCCAACCACTATAAGGGCGATCAATATTATTATGCCTAGGATGATTATATGTTCGACTGCTGCCTGCGCTTTCATGCGTATTATTAATGCTTGCAGTCTTATATAATTATTTGTCAAGAAGCTCAGAATAATTATACTTGCTCCTATGTATTATGATTGGAAAATATTTTATTCCTTGCATAAGTTTTCCTTCTGTTATTGTGCCTATAAGCAAAGTCTTGAAACAACAAGCAAAAATGGCAGACCTACTTGACAACAATTACTACAAACTAGCATATACCTCTTAACAGATGTCACAAGCTCTTTTTTAAGCGTTTGCTTTTGCTTTTTAAAAAACTTGCAGCCCCTTTAATTTTTTAGTCCTTTTTTTAGCTTGTTAAAATCTCTTATTATTAAAGGAATTTTCATACACATAACAATTCACTAGGGCTTTTGTTTTCGCGTGCCATTTTCACTATTTTCTCAAGGTTGTTGTAGTATTCGCTTGTTATTTTGCCGAACTCATTCATATTTAGAAATGTCATATTTATCCATCCACTTTAAAATCATTTCTTTGTTTTTTAAGTCTTTATTAATTTCACTTTTAGACATGCCTGTGTGCATTGCTATTTCATTAAGCATGCGTTCGCTTTTTGCAAACTTTTCAAATATGTTTTCTTTTGAAGACCACCTGTAAAGCAGATTAATCCCTATTTTTCTTTCTCCAACTTCGCCTAGAAAAGACAGTATTTCAGCTACTTGGAACAATTTTCTTTATTTTTTCTCATTCTTTCTTCCATGCCTTCCATTAATATTTGCCGCTCAACAGGCATTGGAAGTTTTAGTATTTCTTCTATTTTTCTTTTTTTGCAATTCTTTCATTAACTTTAACTTTTTTTTCTGTCGGCTTTAAATTTATGGAACTTTTTCTTTAACCTTTTTCTTTTTCACTTTTCTTCAAGACATTTTGGACAGATTTTGCCATGTTTTGGATCGAGAAAAAGTTTGTCTGCAGGATACTCTTTGCTGCAAATGTTGCAGACTTCAAGTTTTTTTGAACAATATTTAACTATATAAGTCATTTCCTGCTTACGTAATTATTATCTTTAATATAAAATCTGTAAGGCAACTCTTTGCCTTGACTTAAGCCAACTCTTTTTGCTTGCAATATCTCTTTCGGCGTTTTGTGTTCTTCTATCCACATGTTTTTGCTTAACAAACTTAATCCATTGTGCTCTCTTGTGACGCCGAGCGCTTTTGTCACAAGTCCTGGCCCGTTTGTCTTAGCCTTAAAATTCAAAGGCTCGACAGCTCTTATTAAAACCGCGCTTGGCACATCTTTTTTATCTGTCACTATGTTCATCAGTTCGTACATTCCGTAACACAAGTAAACATAAAGAACTCCGCCTTCTTCATACATTATAGCGTTTCTTTTTGTTTTCCCTTTGTATGCGTGGCTTCCTGGGTCGCCTGGGACATAAGCTTCTGTCTCCACTATCATTGCTTCTTTTCCATTAAAACAAATCTTTTTGCCTAAAAGTTCTTTTGCAACAATTAACGCGTCTCGCGTGTAAAATGACTTTTTAAGCATTTTTTACAAACACCCCCACTTCACCATTATAATATTTTAACGTATAATTATATTTTTCCAATATGGGCGCTAAGTTGCTGACAACAGGCTTTGATAATATATCATTAACTATTATGTATTTGTAATTCAACAACTCTTGATAGACTTCTCCTTTAGCAATTAGCGAATGCGACAATGTTTCATTGGCAAATACATGTTCTCTGTATGTAAAACTTGCCCACTCACTAAATCCTAAGTCATTATATGAATTTAAAAAATAAAGCGTTTCATTTTCTAAGATATTATTTCTTATCCACGCTATTGCCTCATACCTTGCATCACTCATGCGCTTTGGTTTTGCATAATTAAGCGCAAGAGTGTAATTAACAAAGTCGCCAAGCAGTACAAATATTATGGCAAGCAAAATCACCGTATTTTGATTCTTTTTAAATTGTTTTGCAATCCATGAAAGCCCTATTGCTCCTGCAATTGCAAATAATTGCGGCGTTTGATACAGTATTCTTCTTGGATAGCTTGCAAAGCCAGCATATTGCAGCAAATAAAAAATCAATGGTCCTAAGAAAAAGAACAGCAGGGCGCTCATATTTTCATTTTTTCTTTTTATCAAATCATAGACGATTTTAAAAACAAAAATTGCTGCGAGCAATTTCACTGGCAAAGCAATTAAATTGTAAGTTATGACCCCAAAGCTATCGTGCGGAAAGTAATCCATAAGCAAATTAATATTTACAAGCGTTATTAGCGGCGCAAAGCTTGCGTGTCCAAAGACCCTTGTAAAATACGATTTTAAAAATCTTATTAAGAACGGAATAGACGCAGCACTAGAAACAACAATTCCCAACACAACATATCTTAATCCTTTGATGCGTTTTGTTATCAAATAATATGCAAGCAGTCCTAATATGTACACGCCAACATATATTGTAAATGCATTTATTGTTGCCCAAAAAAGAACTACTAATATTGCAAAATTTTTTTTGTCAAATTTTTTCATTATTTTGTGCGTATAAGTTACAAGCAAAGGATATATTGAAATTGCAAGCGCATGCATGAATTTTCCTTTTGTTATGCTTAGCAAATCTCCTGCACAAGTTGCATAAAAAAGGCATGCAATTATTGCAGTCTTTCTATCTTTTAAAAAATAATAGACAAAATAATAAATAGAAAAAATACTTAATGAGAAAAACAGCGAGCCACACACCCATCCGACTTGCACGTCCAATACAAAAGGAGATACAAGCAAATCCCCTAACACATAAGAAAGCGGAGGATTTATTTGAAACCACCAATTGTCTGCTAAAAAATCTCCAGTTCCTCTAAACCATTTTGGCGCTTGAGTTGTATAAGGATAAAATAATGTCCAAAAATTTTCCAAAGTGTACAAAGTGCTTAATGTGTGGCCTACATAATCTATGAAAACTGGAGGGTATTTGTTCACTATTATATAATTAATTCTTAAGTAAAATGAAAGTGCAAAGAGCAAGCTTAGCAAAACAATCTCTGCATGCTTTAATCTTATTATTATTTTCATGGATGAGTATAAATAAAATCTAACTCTTTGCCTTTTTTCTCAAGCTTGCAGAACCCATATCTTTCAAACTGAATTACTTCATTTTTTCTTATTCTTTTGCAGTAAGCTTCGCAAAGACCGCTGTCCCATGTTCCGTCAGGCTTTAAAACCTTGCAGTCCACACCTTTTATTACAAATTGGATTTTTCTTATATTATAGACTTCTTTTTGATTTTTTGCATATTTTGCTTTAACAGTCTCGCCAGTGCTTATAAGTTCAATATTCATAGCGTCCTTTAGTCTGACTCTGCCTTCTTTTTCAAGCAAAGAAACATCTTTTCTGCTTATCCAGAATTCGTTAATTCCCTTTTCAATCACATATGTTCTTGATTTTTTAATTTCTGGATGCATTGGAATGCGGATTTTCATTTCAGGGCAGTTGCTTACTATAAGTCTTACTGGGTCTTTAACAAAAAAATACCTTAAAGCTTCCTTGTCAATCAGTCTCCTATTAATAGCGTACAAGCTTTCTATTGGGACTTTTATTTCTGACTGGCTCATGCCAAGCGACAATATGAACTCCCTTATTGCTTCTGGCTTAAACCCCCTTCTCTTCAGGCTTTGAATGCTCCATGTGCGCGGGTCATCCCACCCGCTATAGACACCTGACTCAACTTCTGCACGCGCCTTGCTCTTGCTGATTTTTGCCCCTTCAATTTTTAGCAACCCTATGTAGACCATTTCAGGCCTTTTCTTGTATCCAAGCACATCCCAAATGAAATTTTCCATCCGCCCTTCAATCATCAACTCTTTTCCCCTTATGATATGAGTTATTTTAAGCAACATATCGTCCACTGCCCACGACATTTCAAGCATTGGCCACACAAAGTACTTATTGCCTACGCGTTCGTGCCTCCTCTTGCTAATTCTAAAAAGCACTCTGTCCCTAAATGCAGGATCTTTGTCTTTCATGTTTGTTTTTAGCCTGACTACAGCTTCGCCTTCCTCATATTCCCCTTTTAACATAGCCTTCCATTTTCTAAGATTTTCTGCAACAGTGTTTCCTCTATGCACGCATTCAATCCCTTTTACTCTGTAGTCTCTTATCAGAGCGTTTGGGCACTCGCAGACATATGCTGCGCCTTTTTTAATTAACTTTTCTCCATACTTGTAGAACAATTCAAGCCTGTCTGACTTGTATATTATTTTTGGATTGTATTTTATTTTAAGCCACTTAAGCGCTTCTGGTATTAATTTGTAAGCTTCTTTTACTATCGGCTTTTGCTCGCTTCCAATAGTGTCATCAATTACAAGCAACAGTTCGCCCCCATACTTTTTTACATATTCATCATTTAGTATCATGCTCCTAACGTTTCCAATGTGAAGCGCTCCTGAAGGAAAAGGCGCCAGGCGCATAGTCACTTTGCCGCGCACATTTGGCAATTCTGAGAGCCCCTTCTTTTCTTCTTTTTTTCCAAGCATTTCAGGAAATTTTTCTTTAAGCAGTTTTTCTTGCTCTTCAATACTCATTGAATTTACTTTTTTTACAATTTTATTAATGTTCTTGACTAACTCTTTTATATTTTCCTTAAGACTTGTGTCTTCGCCAATCACTTTTGGAATTATTGCTTTGGCAATTGCTTTGCCTTCGTGCGTGACTGCATTCTTTAACGCGTGCTTAAGTATTAGATTCTCCATTTAATCACCTATATATCTAATTCTTGTCCATCTTGCAAAAGGTGCGTGTCTTTTCCAAGTGTATATCCTAACTCAGCTGCAAGCTGGATAGCACTTGAAAGTTTAATTATTCCTCCATGAGTTGGGATGTAGTGCTGAGGCCTAATCATTTTTAAGAACTCTCTCATGTCTTCTCTTGCACAGTGTCCGCTTACATGTATGTCTTTAAAAATTCTTACGCCCTTGCTTTTTAGCTTTTTATCCAACACAGACCTGTTTGCCTGATTAACGGGGCTTGGAATGACCTCTGAGCAAAAAACAACAATGTCTTCAGGCAAAAGCGTAAAAGGCATCATATCATTTGCTATTCTTACAAGCATTGAATTTGGCTCTCCCTGATGCCCTGTAGTTATTATGAAATATTTCCCTCTTCCTTCTTGTTCTATTCTTTTAAGCATTCTGTTATTGTCTCTAGGCCTTACAAGTATTGCTTCTTTGCTTAGCTTGCACAAGCCAACATTTTCAGCTGCAGTAACATAGTTATACATGCTTCTTCCTATAAGCACAGGCACTCTTCCCATAAGTTTGGCAGTTTTCACTAAAGTTGTGAGTCTCGCTATGTGGCTTGCAAATGTTGTTGCAATAACTGCCTTGTTCTTTGTGTCAATCCACAGCAACACATCTTTTATCATTTCTCTTACCAAACTTTCAGACATAGTTCTTGAGTCTCTGTCCACCCTTGTAGAATCTGTTATTAGCGCCTTGACTCCCTGCGCCCCCAACTCTTTAAGCCTTTTGTAATCTGTTTTTTGCCCTATTATTGGATGCTCGTCAAATTTAAAATCAACAGCATAAATTAAATCTCCCTCAACTGTGTGAAGAACACTCATCACAGTTTGTGGGGTCGAATGCGTTGCGTATACAAACTCTATTGACATAGTCTCGCTAATTTTATACGTGCTCCCAGGATTAAGCTTAAGCAATCTGTTTTTTATTGGGTGGGCTTTAACTATCTGCTGTTTTAGCACTTCAAGCGTAAATGGCGTTCCAATAATTGGCACTCCGTATTTGCCAGCTAATGCAGGAGCGCCTCCCAAGTGGTCTAAATGAGCATGTCCAATAATCATTGCCTTAACCTGCTTGCCATATTTCTTAAAAAATTCCCTGTCATCTGGAACAATTTGTTCGCTTATTAATCGAGACTCAGGAAGCTTTAAGACCTCTTCTTCTCCTCCTTCTTGGAGAGCTGCTAATTTATCAACATTTATTCCGCAGTCAAATATTACAGTTTCGTTACCAACTGTTACTCCTGTCATGTTTCTGCCAAATTCTGAGTAACCTCCTATTGCATGTATCTTCATTAAATTTAAAGATGCATGAGTCCTTATTAAATATTGTGAGAGAAGGGGCTATGCTTATTGAATATCTTATTCGCTCAGTCCATGACCCTTCATTTATCCCTTTAAGCAAGTGGATTATTGTAATCCGCCATCGCGGGGCGCCAAACGATGAAAAGAAAATAAAAGGAAGCAAAGTCACAAAAGTTGACAGAAGAGGCATTTATTACGAATCTGTTGAGGGCGAAATTTTCATACCTTTTAGAAGAATTATCCGCTTAGAGCTTTCTTAATCTTTTCTTTTAAAGCATTAAGCATTTCCCTTTGTATTAGCGGGTTCCTCTTGTCTTTTACTTTTTCATACACTTCCTTATCACACAAATCATGCAGTCTTATTCTTAATTTTTTGCACGCATTTTTTAAGGCAATCCCTGACTCGCTTTCAGGTCTAAAATACGAAAGATAGCGCTTATATTTTTGCGCTTTTAAGTAATTCTTTACTCTTTCTTCAGTCACTTTCAAGTATTCTTCCTTGATTTTTTTAGTCTCTTTTCTTTCATCCCAATCGTAGGCATTAAACGGGTACTTGTCTGAGTACTCTATGGGTATCACTCCAGGATTGCTTATAACTACAATATGCATGTTTTTGTAAAATGGAAATCCTGCTATCATTCTTCTTATTGCTTTGTGCGTTCTGCTCTTATAGTATGGCTTTCTTTTTGAGCACGGAAGAAACAGCACAACATTCTTGTCTTTAGGCCTTTTATAAAACCGCACAAAATAGTCTTGCCAAACATTAAAATAAGGATGCAGCAAATACTTCTTCCCAACCCCTACTATCCTCTTTTTTTTCTCAAATCTCGGCTCAAAAGCATAATTGCTGTAATCCAACTTTATTTTCTTATTTCCCCTGTATTTTTTTGTCACTTTATTAAACTCTTCTTCATTCATAGGCCCCCATTTGCCAGATATCCAGTAATCAAATAATTCTGCCTTTGCATGCGGATAAGTATTAATCAACACTAATTCGTCGCAATACTTTAAGCCAAACTTTACGCTTTTGTCAAGCAGACCTTTGTAATCAAAAGGAGGATTAACAAGAATATACCCTTTTACTTTAAATCCGTACTTATGGATAAGCTCGCATGCTTTCTTAAATTTCTCAAGCGTTACACCTTTCCTTAACTTTTTTAGCACCTCATCATCAGCAGCTTCTAACCCCATTGCAACAACCAGCTTAACTCCTTTGAATAATTCCAATTTTTCTGGCGTCACATATTCTGGCCTTGATTCTACTACTAATTTTCTACCCCGCATCACTTTTGCAACGTGCTTTAAAAAATCCATTGGAAACTGTTTTTTATCAAAAAAAGAGCCTGAGCCAAATATCTTGAGGCATGCGACCTTTTCATCAACATTTTCATCAAATATTTTCATCAAAGCCTTTGCATCAACTTTAAATCTGTGCTTGCCCCAGCCGCAAAAAATGCATCGCCCCCAAGAGCATGCGCCTGAATTAAGGATTAAAGTCTTTTCCATCATTATAAGATAGCATAGAAATGTTTTTAAGTTATTGGTTACCATTTTTTTTCATGCCGCTTGTATCATATTTCCTTGACAGCAACCATTTTGTGCCAAGCAAAGAACTTAAAAACTATCTTTCAGACTTAAAAGAAAAAAACATTTCAACAATTCTTCTTGAAGGTCCAAATGATGATTACATAAAAGATGCAGTTACAGGTTATCTTAAAAACACATACAACAAATTTATGTTTAAAGAGCTTCTAAATCAAATAGGAATGTTCCCAACAGAGGTTGTTTTTTGCATTATGGACTGTGCAAAAGAAAATTCATATAATATAGAACTTATAGGCATGACTGACAATGAAATGAAAAGATTAGCAAGTTCATATTTGCGCTCGCATTCTGAAAACTGCGCATTAATCATTGGGAGCGCCCACAAGGACGTCATAAAGTTTATTTGCAATTTCTAAAGCTTTCTTTTTCGTATCAATAAACATGTCTTCTTTGCTTAATTGGTCTGTGCTTTTCTTTATTTCATTATTATAATCAATTATCTTCTCTTCAAAATAATTCTTCATGTCCTCAGTCATTTGTTTATTTAATTCAAAGTGATTTGAAGCAACTATTACTCCATACATATTTTTTCCTCTGTGGAAACCAGAATCAATGTTTATTGGCATAAAATGATAATATATTCCATCCTTTTCCAATATAGCATTTAATTTTTCGCTGCAATCTGTCATTGCCAACAAATCATCTTTAAACTCATTTGAATATTCTTTTTTACTATAAATAATGTTTGGGCCAGCTCTTTCATCAAATTCAGTAATTATAAAATCATTGATTGTTCCTTTGCGTTGCTCTTTTAAAATAAGCATGTCTTTCAAATCGTTTTTAATATCTTCGAATGCTTTCTTTTCAAATTGCTCCTTAACGCATTCGTAAGCCCTTTCATCTAATTCACACCCTTTGTAAGTTGCAACAAGGAAGTGCTTTGGCAGCTTTGCACTAATTGGAATAATATGCATAATATGGTCTTTTGTCAAAATCTTTTGTTTCGACTCTTTTACAATACATTCGAACAATCCACTTGCGTCAAGTTCTAACTCATTATATATTGCTTTTGGCCCTTCTATCACATCAAAAACATAAACAGCTGTGCCTACTATTTCTCTCTTACTATCGTAATTAGGGATTTTGTACTCTTCAAATTTTTTCAAAGCATCATTGCACACTTTTTCAAAGTATTTTTCATTAAGCTCTTTTTTTACAGAATTGTAAATATCTTTAATCAATTCATAAACTTCATACTCATTTAATCCCTCAATCATAAAACCTCCTATTTTATCACTATAAAGTGATTAATCCTCTTTTTAAGCTTTTCGCTTCTATTTCTTCTTATGTTTGAACTAAAAGCAAGGGAAGGCCTTGCAAGACTTGGCAAATTCACCCACAACAATCACACTATAATTACTCCAAACATTGCTGTTGTCGTGAATCCTAACAAGCAAATAATCCCTCCAAAAGAATTAGAAAATGAGTTTGGCGTTGACTTAATAATCACTAATGCATATATCATTAAAAATTCAAAAAAACCCATTAAAAACCTGCATGAATTTTACAAGTTTTCTGGCTTGATATACACTGATTCAGGAACTTATCAAATGTACAGCAAAGGCGAAGTTGGGATAACTAATGAAGAAACTTTGCGCATCCAAAAGGAGTTAGGTTCTGACATAATCACTCCTTTAGATGTCTTTACTTTGCCAAGCGACTCAAAACTTGACGCCTTAAGAAAACTAATTGAAACAAACAAACGCATTAAAAACTCCTTAACGCAAAACATGGTTGCGCCAATCCAAGGAGGCATTCACTTAGACCTTAGAAAAAAAGCTTGCAAAGAGCTTTCAAAAATCAATCCTTTAATTTATGCTATTGGCGGGATTGTTCCTTTAATGAATGCTTATGATTTTAAGCGTCTTACAGAAATCGTGCTTGCATGTAAACAAAACCTTCCGTCCAACGTTCCTGTTCATGCTTTTGGAGCCGGACACCCTATTATCTTTTCACTGCTTGCTCTTTTAGGCATTGACTTGTTTGACAGTGCAAGCTACGCGCTTTTTGCACGCGAAGGCCGCTACTTGACAGAATATGGCACTAAAAAAATTAATGAGATGCAATTCCTTCCTTGCAACTGCAAGATTTGCGCATCACACACTATTAAAGAACTGCAAAATGATTTCTCATTGCTTGCGCGCCACAACTTGTATGTTATCATGCGAGAAATTAAACTAATACGCGAGGCAATTCATGAGCACAAACTCTTTGACCTTGTCTCAAGCCGCATCAGGGCTCATCCAAGTCTTTATTATGCTTACAAATGGCTTTTAGAGCAGGCGCCTTTCATGGATTCTGATCCTGTAACCAAGCATTCAGCTTTTTTCTGGACCGGCCCTTTATCTGACTTGCGTCCTGAACTATTAAGAGCTAAAGCAAGACTTAAAGAGCTTGGCTTTAAGAAAGTTCCAAGACCTTTAAAATTAATGTATCCGTTTGGCCAGTCTGAAGGCATCAAATTTAACTACTCTAAGAAAAAATACAACGACTTAGAAACATTGAGACTTCTTGCCGACTACCAACTTGGCAAAGGCGCTGGCAAGACCCTGTTTCCAGAGCGCACCCGCATAGTATACACGCGCAACAGGCGCATTAACAAGGCATTTTTAGACAATGAATTGCTCTGCGTCCTTAGAGCCAGCGACGGCCATATAATCCTTCATAAAGCAGGAGCCATGCGCATCAAGAAATTTCTAAAAAAAGTAGAAGTTAATAAAGAAGTTGCTCAATTTCCAAAATCTGGAAAAAGCGTTTTTGCAAAACATGTAGTCAAAGCAAGCCCTGGCATCATCCCTTGTATGGAAGTTCTTGTTACTTGCAACAACATGCCAATTGCTGTTGGCGAATCCTTGCTTAATTCCAAAGAAATGAAGGAATTTAAATCAGGCGTTGCAGTCCAAGTGCGCGAAGGTCTTTGAATGCGGTCGCCGGGATTCGAACCCGGGCTGCGAGCTTGGAAGGCTTACACACTAATTTTTGTCAATTAGTATCGTGTCCTACCGCTAGACTACGACCGCACATAATTCTTTATGCTTTCTTTTAACTCATCTATTTTACATATTACTCCTGTTTCCTTCCATATCTTGTATCTCATTGTATTACGGATATTTTTACTTCCTACTATTTTAAAAAATTTATCTATGTCTTTCTTTGCATAAATATAAACCTTTCTTCTTGATATTGACGACTTTAAATTTAATGATAATAAAGCCTTATAAATAGAATTTCTTAGTTCTTTATTATACGAATCAAATTCGATCATAGGGTCATGTTTTCTATGCTTATGAATCCCTCCATCTGTGTCAAATAAACCCCTTAGACAACAACACAAACATTTTTTATTTGCGAAATAAATCTTAGGGATCCTTAATCCTTTTGATTTAACTTTATTTCCTTTTGGTAACCCTATTTTATTAACTAAAAAATCATGGATTGTTTTATTATAAAATTTAAATCTATACATAATTTTTCATATAATCATAATCTAACACTAAGTTACAAGTTATAGAAATTTCAGAATTTAGTTTGCCAAGATGGCCATCGCCAAGCAGTATACCAATAAACTCTGCCAGTTTTGGATCTGTCGATTTAGGCAAACTAATTTTCTTCCTAACAAATTTGTACTCTACCTTTTTAATTATATATTTTCCATAATCAATATTTGTTTTGTTAAATATTTTAATTGCTAAGTTTTCAGGCAGGTTATATTTTTCAGAAAGATAGTTATACAGTGTTGCTCTAGAAATCCCTAACAATTTCGAAAAAGAATCGCTTGTAAGATTTAAAGATTTCATAGCGTTATTTAAAAATTTCTTTTGCAGTCCTTTATTGAATATTAGTCTCATACTTAATATGTTAAAATCAAAGTGTTATATAACATTACTGGAGTCATTTTCTTGATAAGGGAAAATAGCGTTTCTTTTAAAAATGTTTCTCGACGTGGCATACAAAGCCTTTATTAAGATAAAGCTCTTAAAAATTATCATGGCAAAGAAAATAAAAGAGGGCAAAATCAGATTAATGCCGCAAGAAGGCAAAAAAATCAATATAATACATAGAAAAATTAAATTCAACAAACCCCTTGTAATCACAGGCTTTCAAGGCATAGGCCTTGTTGGCGCCTTAAGCGCCCAGTACATTGTAAACAAATTAAGGCTTGAACAAATAGGATATATTGAAAGCGAAGAACTGCCTCCCTTAGCAATGCTTGAAGAAGGCTCATTAATGCACCCAATAAGAATATTCTCAAATAAAGAGAGGGATTTAGTAGTTATTGAATCAGAACTGCCGATTCCAATTAAGCTTGTTTACAAGATGAGTGCTGAAATTGTTAGATGGCTTAAAAAAATAAAAGCAAGAGGACTTGTTTGCTTTGAAGGCATAGGAGTGCCTCCAGAAGAAAAAGAAGACGGCATAGATGTTTACAGCATATCAACTACAAAAAAATTAAGGCAAAGATTGGAGAATTTTGTTCCAGAACTAAAAAGAGGGATAATAATCGGCATGAGCGCGGCACTGCTTTTAGAATCAAAAGACGAGGGAATAAACGCAAGTTGCTTAATGAGCGAAAGCAGGGCAGACATCCCAGACCGCATGGCTGCTGCAGCAATAATTAAGAAATTCAATCAAATTTATAGATATAACATTAACACTGCTGAACTTGAGAAAGAAGCAAGAGAATTTGAAAAGAAATTAGAAAAACTGCTTAGTCATGTTAGAAAGTTCTCCAAACTTGCAAGAGAAGAAAAACCGCCGAAAATTTATGGTTAAAGCATTTATTTTCGATTTAGACGGAACTTTAATTGATTCTCATAAAGCGCATGTAAATGCTTTTAAAAAAGTTTTGCACAAGCATGATCTCTACACAACAAGAAATGAATTAAAAAAATACTTTGGAATGCAAGAAGAAGATATTTTAAAAAAATTGTTTCCAAAAATCTCAAGCAAAGTCTTAGATCAAATAATGTTCGAAAAGCGAAAGGAATTCATTAAGAACATACATTTAGTAGAAAAAAAGCCTTGTGCTGACAAGGTCTTAAAGATGTCAAATAAAAAAGGGCCTGTAGCGCTTGCAACCTGCTGTCACTTAAGCGAAGTTTCAGAAATAATAAAGCAATTTAATTGGGGCAATTATTTTAAAACAATAGTTACAAGCTATGAGGTGCCAAGACCAAAACCTGCTCCAGACATATTATTAAGAACTATTAAAATTTTAAATGCTAAAAAACAAGATGCTGTCTTTATTGGCGACACTATCTATGATGCCATGGCTTCGCAATCAGCAGGCATAAAATTCATAGGTGTGAATAAAGACGAAGAAGTGATTAATGGATTAAAAGCGCTTGGCGTTAAGAATACGCACAGAACTCTTTGCACTATTTTTTCTTCTGCTTAATGATTTCTTTAATATTATGATACACAATTGGCGGAATCTGACTTAACAAAAGTATTAATCCTATGCTTGCAACTAAAAACCCGTATGTCAATGCCTGCACAACGCTTAAATCGTATATGACTTCATTTGTCTTTTGAAATATCACTACATTTCCTGCAATGAATAATGCAAGCCCTATGAAGAGCAAAAATCTAAAGACATTTAGGTCTTTTCTTGAAATGTCTTTATTTAAGATTGTTATTGCAGCGCCAGCGCCAAGCGCCATTACTATTATTAGTGCATTCACTAAGGAGTATCCTTCTGTTTCAATAAAACTGCTTAAAAGCAAGTAAGAAATTATCGCAAGCAAAGTAATCATTAAGCCCCTTATAATATCCATGCTAATTTCCATTAAAATTATAAAAAAATTCCAGTTATTTAAGCTTTCTTTCTAAGCAGGCTTTTCCAGTCAACTGCAAAAAGCAAGAATATTACTGCTATTGTTGCAACTGTCATGACGTTGCTCATAAATGGGTTTTGCGAGCTTGCAATTTTTCCGTCAGCAACATTTATTCCATAAAGGCTTAATATAAATTGCCCTGGCGGAAATATCTTTGATAATGTAGCAAAACCTGCCAAGCTCATTGTCATTATCACTTTGCCTATAAACATTGCAATTAATGTTCTAATTAAGGAATAATTTGCAAGTCCAAGCGCAATTAGAAGCACATCGTCTGGCAGGGGCGTTACAGCAAACAATATCACTAATGGAAATCCATACCCTTTTTTTATCATGTTATTTAATTCTTCAACATTTTTTGAAACCATTGTCTTTTTTTTGTCAACTTTGGCGACTTCTCTAGCACCTCTTCCTAGCAACCATGCTGTTGATTCTCCTATTGCAGCGCCAGCACCAGCAAATAAGCCCACAAATATTGGATTTACAGGCAGTATTATAATAACGCTTAACAACGCCAGCAAATAAGGCGTTGGAAGGATTACTGTGAAATTCCCAAAAATGCTTAAAATGAATATTGATATGTAAACACCAAGCTCTCCAAATGAATTATAATATGATTGCGCAAAATTAATCATTAATGAGGAAAAATCAACTTTCATAAGCATATAAATAAAAATTCCAAGTATTAATCCGCCGTTTATTCCATATAGCAGAACTCTTTTTATTCTTACTTTCATCCTAAATACCCCGCAATTATTGGAAGCGCTATTGTTGCATCGCAATGCACTTCAACAAAATCAGCTTTTGGATTTATTTTGCCCCAGCTTATCCCTTCTCTTAGTTCAGCACCGCTTAATCCGCCTGGACTTGGTATGTCTGTTGTTATTTGTATTGCATAACTTGCATTGTTTGGTGTGAATTGCAATGCCTGCATTATGTGGTTTTTTGGCACGCCGCCGCCAATAATTACTAATCCTGCTTTTTTTGCTGTCCATGCAATATCAATTATTTCTCTTAAGTCTTTAAAATGATCTAATTTTATTTTTTTGTTAAGAGCCAATTGCACGCCCAAGCCAGAATCAGTGAATCCAGGACAAAATATTGGCACTTTTAATTTTGATGCAGTTCTCATTATTGAGTTCTCGTCATTTAATTGCGCTCCTAAATGCCATATAAACTCTTTTACACTCATGTTTGGATCAAATTCTAATTTTTGTATGAAGTCTTCCATTGCTTCATAAACTTTATTTTCCATGTAAACGTCATAAATTCTGTCAATGCCTTTTTTATTAAGCAACTCATCGCTTACTTGATGTTCTCCTTGGAAATGGTGGTGCCCCAGGGCCTCAATTAAATCATGCGTTAGATTTGCGCCCGTAGTAACTAATACATCAATGTATCCTTTTGCAATCCAATCTCTAATTATTTGTCTCATGCCTGCTGGAACCATTGCTCCTGCAAGCCCAAAAAACTTCTTGCAATCAGGTTCTTTTATCATCTTTTCATATATTAAGCAGGCTCTTGCCAAGCGTTTGCCGCCAAATCCAGTATTTTTCATTAGTTTCATAAGCTTTCTAATTGTGGCATTTTCAGGAACTTTAATTTGGTCAATTTCTTTCATAAGGAAAACATTACTATGTCTTTATTTTTAAATGTATCAAAAAATTTTAAAAGCTTTAATGCTACATTTATATTGCCACTGTGTCACCCAACACACGATAAGGGACCTTTTTTAAGGTCCCTCTTTTCTAATTCCTCGTTCTTGCATTGATAATTTTAAACTTAAAATTTGCTTTTCTTTTCTCCCTTCAACACTTTCTCCTTTAAGTATCAGCAATGCTCTTTCTTCAAAATCTCTTCCTTTCTTGCCAGTAATTATTCTTTGCTTATTAAGTTACTAATAAATGCTTTCTCGTTATTTTTAATACTTCCAATTTTTTTAAGCCTTCCTGCTTAAACAGAAATCTTTAAATAATCTTTAAAATATCTATTATTTTTGCCAGCGACCATAACTTGGGAGGTAACACCTGATCCCATTCCGAACTCAGAAGTTAAGGGCCCAAGTGTTATTGGGTGTACTGCGTAACACGCGGGAAACCAATAAGTTGCTGGCGCTTACTTATCTTTTGATATTACATTTTCTAATATTAATCTTGCCAAATCTGTAAACGCTTCGTTTACATATTCCCCTGTTTTTGCAGACGTATAATAACACTTTTTTATGTTTGCGTCAGCATTTCTTTCTAAAAATCTATTGATTGAATTTTCATCTACTCTTTCTTCTGAATAATAATACAAATCCAGTTTATTTCCAATAAGAATTGCAGGACATTCATCATAGTATACATTATTTTCTTTATTTATCTTTATCCAATCCTCAAGTTTGTCAAGAGAACTTGGCCTTGTCAAGTCAAAAACATAAAATACTCCTCTTGTTGCTCTAAACATGGAATTTGTTATAACTCTAAAATGCTCCTGCCCGCCCATATCCCATATTTGAAATGTCACTTTATGCTCTCCTATTTCCAAGCTCTTAACTGAGTGGCTTACTCCAATCGTCAATTTATAACCATGCTCAAATTTGTTGTCAACATATCTTGTAATAAGCGATGTTTTGCCTACGCCGCCTTCACCTGCAAGAACAATTTTAAATATGTAGTCTCCCATTAAAACAACTAATTGCTTGCGTACTATTTAAGAATTTATTTATTCAAGGAGCCCTTTTGGGGCCCCTTGATGCGTTTGAGGGATAATAACAACACGGACAAGGAGCGGTTGTTATCAATCCTTTTTTTCAAAAAGTTATTTATAAACTTTTCGCTTGATTTATAAATGCTTTTTATTATATTTTCATTTCATGACGCGATACATTTGTGGCGACCCAGAAATCAACAACATAGATGAAGCTTTTTCCACTCTTGAGGACTATTTGAAGAAAGACAAAGGCGAATATATAACTTCAAAGCCTTCTGGATTTTTCAAAAAACTTAAATACTATTGTCAAAAAATAAAAGCAAACATTGAGGATTTCTTTAATCCAAGCGTTGTTTACATAACAGGGGACTTTATTGGCCACAATGCTTTAAAAGAGCTTAATCAATATGCTTTAAAACTCAGCAAACAAAAAGGAATAGGTCTGCGCAAGGCATATGATTCTGTTTTGTGGGACGAATCTGTCAATGGGTTTTACACAAAAATCTTTCAAAAACTTGATGACATATCGAAAAAATACAATGTTAGGGTCGCATTTATTTTAGGCAATCATGACCAGCGCTACTCTGATTTTAAAAAATCTTTTGAGTCTGCAAAAAAGCAAAGAAACTGGAAAAGACTTTACTTTGTTGACAGGCGCGTTGTAAAAATCGGAGGCGTTTTTGGCCACATAGTCGGGGGCTTTGGAGGAAGCGACGAAATACCAGTGAATTCACACCCAGAACTTAGCAATGCAAGCGAATACGTCGAGTCAAACTCAGATGCTCTTGAAGAGTTCCTAAAAAATGTTGAAAACTACAAAGACATAAGCGTACTATTATTCCACAAGTTCTACGAGACGCCTTCTGAGAAATTCTTGTACGGCACAAAGCCAAACGCAGTTCCAAGCCCTTTGACGAAGAATAATGAAAAGCTTTTAACAACACTTAAAGAAAAAGGCCTTTTAAGCTCCAATAGAGTCTATATTGGGTGCGGCCACTGGCACAACGGCGGCTTATTTAAGAAAAAAGACAAAAAAGACATAATAGTCATTAATCCTGGCTCAGACAAGCTTGTAAAAATTAAAGGTCCATTTAACAATGTCTTAAAAGTTGCAACGCAAAGCAATGAAATTATAAATCTCCCTGGATTTAGCGAAGCAGCTGCCTAATCCTCTTTTCTATTGTTGCAATCTCTTTTGCTGCAGCTTCCCAATTCAACATCAGCCCTTTAATATCCCTTAAAGTCCCTAATTCGCCCTTTGCTCTTGCTTTCATTATCCTTTCATAATATTTATTCATCTTTTTCAAGAACCTTATTGCCTTTTTTATCTCATTTTCTTTTCTCATCTAGCTAAACGAGCGTTCATAAACTTTTATATTTTCTTATTTGTTACTATATTCTATGCTCATTCAATTGATTGGATTCCTTATACTCATAATCGGAGTGCTCGGCTTTTGGGGAGGCCTTGCTTCCTTATTTGACTTTGCAAACCCTTTAGGTCAAATCACATTGGCCCTTTACAATATGACCCTTCTTTTTTTATCAGACTTTGCATCATTAATCTTCTGGTTCATAATAATCCTTTTAGGCCTTGCCTTAATGTCTCCAAAAGAGCGCGGTTACTCAAGCATTCTAAGACGCAGATACAGATGGTAAACTTTTTAATTATCCCTTTCTTATTCTAATTCATGGATATTGAAGAAGTAATTCCTGCATTAATCGCCTTATTTGGCGCTTTAGGCTTTATCGGCTTTCTTGGAAACTTTTTCCCAGTCATTAACGAAATCCCTTACGTATTTTCTGGCCCGCATCACATCTTCACACTTCTTGGAAGCTTCATTGACCAGTACGTTGCTTTTGGCTCTGAAATGTGGGCAGTAATTCTTGAACTAGCAATCACAATAATTTTTGCACTAATCTCTTACCACGTCGGCATGTAATTATACTTTTATTTCTAACTCTTTTGTTATCTTAGACAAATCTTTTTCTAACTCCTTTTCTTTCTCCTCTTTCTTAAGACCTCTTGCTTCATCAAACTTTTTTTGCTCTTCAAAATATTTTTCGTCCATTAAAAGTCTTCTTCCCCACTTGTTTAATACTCCAATTCCATATGTTTTGTTTTTATAGTCTATGTACTTATCTATAAACAGCGGATTGTACGTAGGCAGTTCGCAAGCAAACCCTCTCCATCCACATGCGCACGACAACTTTGCTTCTTCAGCCCCCCATTGTATCCATTTTTTCTCTGATATCGCCTCAATTTGCGATGATGTGCTAACTCTTTCTATGACGCCTCTGTCAAGCGGAATAACTCTAAATCTAATTACTGCATCTCTTATTATGTCTTCTTTTGCAAGGTCTATTCCTAAAACCCTTTGATATGTCAATATATCAATTAACTTTATTCTCTGCCCAAGCCTTCTCCTTCTATTAAATATAAGCATGCTTCCTATTTTTCTATTCATTGAAAACCCTTTAATCACTATTTTATCTCTGAACTTTTCTTCCAATTCTCTCACTAACTCATTAAAGTCGCCTATATTATCCACATTATCAACAAAAAAGCAATGTATCCCTGCTTCTTTTAGTCCGATTTCCTTGTAGCTTTTTAGCCTATTCTTTTCTAATTCTTCTTTAAACTCTTTACTGCTTTTATTTAAACAATTAGGGCATACTGTTGCTGCCATGTATGGCGGAACATATGTCTTTTTCCCTTCATATTTTACTTCTACAAGGCCTAGGTCTCTGTTCTCAGTCTCCTTGTCTCTTTCGTCTTCAACTATTCTTTTTATCCTAATCACTAAGCTTCTGTACGGCAGAAATATTATTCCTTTCTTTAAATTTATCAATCTATACATTTTTACACTATGTCCTAACTTCTT
The DNA here is from genome assembly GCA_017608505.1 of Candidatus Parvarchaeota archaeon. Lineage (GTDB taxonomy): Archaea > Nanobdellota > Nanobdellia > WJKC01 > WJKC01 > JAFCFT01. The sequence continues at coordinate 37,867 of JAFCFT010000007.1, forward strand.
ATACAACCTTCCTCTTAATCTTCCAGTCCCAAGCGTTCTTCTCTTAGTGGGGCTTGGCACAGTTATTATATCAATTATCTTATCTTCCCCTACCCTTTCGTCCCAAAACAAGATTTTTCCAACTTTAAAATAATCATCAAACCCTTCTGCAACAACTTCTTTTTTAGGGGTCTTAAATGAGATCTTTTTGACTCTTCCTTCAGCAACTTCTACATTTAAATCATTAAGCATGCAAAACAGACCTTTTTCCAACAAAATTTTCTTTAATCTCTCATCATTAATTGCAAGCCAGCCTTTTTGCTTTCTAATTAATTGCTCCACATACGAGCAAACTACTTCAACACCATCGCGCGCCACATATGACTTTATTGTATTTCTAAACCCGTCTGGAAACATTTGATTTTCTTCAAACTCGTCATTGCCATCTATAAAGTCTTTTATGTCATCTTCTTTTTTAATCAAAGGCACAACCCTTGGCAAAAGCGTCTCTATCCAATTAAGCACTTGCAAAATGTTGTTTTCACGCATTCTTAATGCCCTCAAATATGCTTCTAATTCTTTTCTTCCTGCCTGCCCAAGCAACAGCTTCATTTCCCACTTAATGCTTACAATTTCACTGTCACTATATCCTTTCTCTTTTAACACTTTCCCAAGCTCGTCCTCAAATCTTGCATAATTCCCGCTTACAGTGTTCCATCCCCTTCTTAAAAGGGCAAATCTCTTAATAAATTCTTTATAAAAACTTATGAAATCATCTACAGAATTAATCCCTTCAATTAGGAATTTATAATATCGCATTATTCTTTTAAAAAATCTTTTCACTTATTAAGTTTTATAAGTAAATAATTTCTTATTTTTCTTGTTGTTATGGCTTCGAGGATGTTAGGATTTAAATTAGGAATCATACTAACTTTATTAGGATTCCTTTTAATCTCGCAATTTCATCTTAAGGGAATTTTTGGAATTCCAGTAATTGAAGACTATGTCAATTTCACATTTCCAACAACAATAGGTTCAGTGCCTTTAATACCTATTTTTTGGGCTATGTTCTTATTCGGTATTTTTGCTTTAATAACTGCAATATTAGATAAGCCACCATTTAATTATTGATGTTTCTATTTTTTCTTTTTCTCTAGTTTTTTAAGTATATTGCTGATGTCATATGCCATACCTGTCTTAAGCAATGGTAGTTTATATGCAGGTATGTTATCTCCGTACTCTTTAATAAATCCTCCAATATTTGGTCCTTTCCAATCTATTAATTTTCCTTCTTTTAAAGTGTCTTTATCAAGTACTAAAAACACCCAATATTCGTCTAGGCCTGGTTTTTCATGATGCCAGAATATTACTCCTATATCATCCTCTTCGTAGAATTCATCAATCTTTAATAGTTCATTATTGCTCGTATGCGGCTTTAATTCTTCATAAAACTTGTTGAAGTCGGCATCACTTTCAGTTATTATACAACCAATTTTTAGATCTCTTTTTGTTATTCCTTTTTGTTGCTCTGCTATCTTTTTTAATGCTTTTTCATCAACTTTCCCATAAGCAGCATCTACGATTTCCTTCGCGTTTATGAAGACACCTATATCCTTGAAAGGTATTTTTGGATAATTTTCATTAAATTTTTTAAGATTGAATAAACCTCTTCTTGAAAGGCCTGCCAGCCCTTCACCAGCAAATGCTTCTTTAATTGATGGGACACCACTAATTATAATTAATATATACTCATCTTTCTTCATTGTTTTTTTATGCTTCCATAAAATTACGCCTCCTTTGAGTTTACCATCTTCTTTGAATACACCACCTTTTGCAATGCCATGTTTGTTAAGTTCATTTAGTATTTTCTGAAAATCGGCATTGTCTGCAATAGTTAGTAAGACAACTTTTATAGGGTACTCAATTATTGCCATTTTTGATTTCACCTCATTACTTTTTTATGCCCTTTTATTTAATAAGTCTTTGGCTTGTTATTTTTAGAAACCTTTATATATTACCGCGAGTTTTCTTTTGAACTTGTATATAATTTTTTAGGAGTTACCGTAAAATGCCTAAGTGTGAAATTTGCGGGTGCAAGGTTGATAATACAAATTTGTGTCAAGTCTGCGAAAGCAGGTTTTGCAGTGAATGCGGAGATCCAGAATTAGAAATTTGCAAAGACTGCCAAGATTTCAGCGGGGTAATGGACAGCGATATAGAAGAATACGAAGAATGAGTCAGGCCAAATCCTGCTCGTCGATGACGACAAAGTCGCCGACAGCGACTACGCTGCTAAATGGGATTTGCACGCCGCCATTTTTTGTTTTTTCTAAATCAAAAGTGCTTGCGTACGTTGTAGGATTGTTTGAAATTAAGTATATTAATTCGCCTGTTCTGGTTTCAAATACTATGTCATCGACTTTGCCAAAAGTCTTGCCAGTTTTGCTGACAATTGTTTTTCCAACAATTTTTTTGGAAGGTATTCGCTCTTCCTTGCTCATAAAGAAAATAAATCCAAAACAAGAATATAAATCTATTGGTTATAGGATTGATATTATAGAGTAAATTCATAAGTTAAGGTGGTACGCATAAAATATCAGGACTACAAATACTACGAGGGCTATTATTAGGCTCACAAGCCAGCTTACAAGCGGAAGGAGTATTGAAAGAGTGACAGATGTTCCGATTATTGATAGCCAGGCAATTCTAGACCAAATAAAGACTTTGCTCCCGTCTAATGGCGGGAATGGCAAGAGATTGAATATTGCAAGCATTAAATTAAGATTCATAGATAATGAAGCCAATTCTGAAAATGGAGCGAATATAGAGCTTATAAGAGCAATCACTAGGTTTGCAACAGGCCCGCTTGCGCTTATAATTCCTGCCTCCTCAAGACTTAAAGAAACGTATCTGTAGCCTAAGCGCGTTGGGTAAAAAGTGCTTATGCTTACGTACCCTAATGCTGCAAAAATAAGATTTCCGCCAGAAAGAAGGAAAACAGCAAGGCTTATAATTACGCCTTGAGGCCATAAGACATATTCTGCTTTTAAGTCATAGCGGATAGCTACGAACTTGTGCGCAAGCTCGTGTCCAATAAAAGCAAGCCCTACTATTAGGCAGGACACAAGCCAATTTGCAAGAAATGACAAGACGAATTCTGTTACAAAAACCCTTAAATAAAATGAAAACAAAAAGCCTAAGACTGCGACGCTTATGAGCAAGTCGCGGATTTCTTTTTTAGAAAAATATTTTTCTTTTTTCAAGCAATCAACCTCACATACTTGATATTGTTTATTTCTGGTTCGCCAAATTCTGTTGTATAAGTTCCACATAAGTAGATAAGGTCGCCTTTTCTTAAATCATTTTCCAAAATCCACGAGCCTTTGAATATTTTAATGCTTTCATTTTCGTTGCAGAGCATGAAAACTTGATATGTGTTGCCGCTCCTTGAAGTGTATGTGCTTATGTCTGAGCAAATTGTGCCAGTGCAACATACATTTGCTGGATTGATTGCTAAAAGCACAATCCATGCTGTTACGAATGCAAAAAAAGCTTTTAGCGCTGCGCCCTTGCGCAGGCTATTTAAGTACTTTATTATTGAGTTTTTGTTATAGTAAACGACAAGCATTAGCGCTATGATGAATATGTTTGCAGGCGCATAACTTGCGCTTACTAAGTTAAGGCTAAAGTATATGTCTATAGGCCAAAAGAGTTGTATTCCCATGATTGTAAGCGAATCAAGAAACAAGTGCGATATGAGGCCCATAAACAAGGAGAACCCTATGCGCTTATTGAATATTTTATATACTATAAAGCTGGATGTTAGTGCAAAGAAAAGAGAATGCGTAAAGCCTCTGTGTGGAAGGCCTATTAGAAAATCTATGTCTGGGATTATGGCGCCAAGCACTACTAAGGGCGCATTAAGCAAAAAAATTTCTCCAAGCACAAGCCCTGTTATCGCATGCGTTAGGCTTATCATAAGTATCTTAATGCGCTGATTGCATTGTACCCGTCTGTTCCTGGGATTGGAATCATGTTGAATATCGCAAGAAGCATGTTAATCCTCATTAACGAATAAATAAGTTGCGCGTTTTCATAAACAAAGTCCATGTGTGAAAAATAACGCAAGAGTACGAACGAAATCACATATATGCTTAAGTTTGTAAGAGGTCCTGCAAGGGCAGTTAATGCAAAGCCTAATGGGTCGCTTCCGCTAATGCTTACATATGCAGGAATGAAAAATAATGGCAGACCCATTATTCTAAATAAAAACCCTATGCCTAGCCCCCAGATGTTTGCATGATACACTGCTCTAAACCCAAAACTTAAAGCTACGAACTTGTGCGCAAGCTCATGAAACACTATTGAAAATGTTGAGATAATTGCTGCTTGCTTATATCCGCGCCCGCCAACATACGGCTTAAGTATGTAACTTACAGCAACAATTGTAATTAAAATTTCAATTATTTCTAAAATTGTAAACATAATTTCACAGAAAGGACTGCGCGCTTAAAATTATTACGTATTCATACTTTCAATAAGTTTTTAAAGGTTTGAGATGATAAAAATCATTATGTTTGACGTGTTAAGCGTTGGGAATGCAAACATGGATTTTATAATTAATGGCAATAAACTCCCTAATAAAGAGACTGTCCCTCTTGTTCTGCCCGGTGGTTCTGCATCAAATTTTGCTGTTGGATGCGCAAAGCTTAAACTAAAAACAGGGTTTGCGGGCTTTGTAGGCAGAGATTACTTTTCTGAGCAGATATTTAATAATTTTAAAAAGCACGGCATTAAGACATTCATTAAAAGGGTTAATAAGCCTACTGGCATTGTCTTGATTTTTACAAAGGGAAAGTTCAAAAAAATGATAAGATATATTGGAGCAAACGAGTGCTTAAGGTCCTTTGACTTAAGACCTTATGCAAACAAGACAAAGCATTTGCATCTTGCATCTCCTCCGTTAAGTCTCTTAAAGTACTTAAAGCACTTTAAATCAACAAGTGTTGACCCAAAAGGAAGCATATGCATGGTGAAATTTGAAAAATTAAAGCCTTACTTTAAGCACATTGATGTTTTCCTTCCAAACAGGCTTGAAATTGAAAGAATATGCGGATGCAAATACACAAAAGCAGCTAAAATGATTATTGATGCTGGATGCAAGCTTGTTGTTGTCAAGAGAAGATGGCACGGATGCTATGCCACTGATGGCAATGAAAAAATAAAATTAAAGCCTTTCCCTATAAAGACATTTCACACAACAGGCGCAGGAGAAGCTTTTGGAAGCGCTTTTATTAATGCGTGGCTTCGCGGCCTTGATTTAAAAACAGCATGCCTTCATGGTCTTGCTTCAGCCCACAAGACTATAAGCAGCATTGGGTCGCAGGACTCAGCAACAATGAGAGAGATTAAAGCAATTATTAAGAGGTATTCTTAAAATTTTATTTTGTCGCCTATTTTCGTGTTCTTAGCATCCAATAATTCAATAATCCATTTTGCTTTGCTTTTAGGCCAGTAAAATTTCCAGCATTTGCAGTGTTTTCTGTCAACAACTTTTTTATTCTTGTCAAGCCATAAAACATCAAGCTCTTGAGGCACAAAAAACATGTGGATGCCTGCACCAAGTCTGTCATTAAATTTGTTTTCAAGCACGCACGCTTCATCTTTTGTTATTTTGCGGAACATTAAGCCGAACATTGCACTAAAAAAAGCTTTTTTTGCAAGAATCTTTTTTTGCGTTGCGTTTCTAATTATCATTTTAAGTCCACTATAGTGCCTACTTTTTCATCTTTTAAGGCTTTTATGATATTTCCTGGTACAGCGCCGTTTATAATCTGCGCTTTAAGTTTTAAGTTTAATATTTCCATTATCTTGCCGTACATGCCTCCAGTGACATCTGTGTGGTTTGAGCCTTCTAGGAGCAGTTTGTCAATATTATCCTTGCTAATTCTCTCGATCAAAACAGCGTTCTTGTCCTTTTTTGGGTCTGCACTGTAAACGCCTTCAACATCAGTTGCAAAAATCAGTTTTTTGGCATTTAGTCTGCTAGCAAGATATGTCATTATCTGGTCGCCTGAAAGTATTGAACATTTATTTTCTAAGTCATAAGATGGAACGCCGTACAAAACAGGAACCATTCCAACTTCTAATAATCCTTTAATTACATCTATATCCATGCTTTTAAGCCGTTTGTTTTCCATAATGCTTGAAGCAGAAGCTTGCACAGGAATTGCAGGCATGCCTTTTTTAATCAGCAAATTGCAAAATATGCTGTTTAACTCGTTCTGTAATCTTTGTGTTTCAGCAAAGCCAAGCAGCTGTTCATGGTTTTTTATGCCTTTGTGGATTCCTGTTCTTTTTACAATTGGGTGGCCAAAAGAACCTGCTCCGTGGATGATAATTAATGACACATCTTTTAGTTCTTTATAAGCTTCTGACAATTCGCCTGCAATTTGGTCCATTAGCTCTTCATTAATTTTAGGCATTTCACTGTTTTTGTGCGTTATTAAGCACCCGCCTATTTTAATTAACACCAATTTCATAATACGTTTTTTAATAAACTCCTATTTAAAAATAATGCTTGCGTATCCTACAACATTGCTGTAGTCTCCTGTCACGTCAGCACTTGTCGAATACTTTAAGAACTTGGATTTTGCATTAAGCAGATTCATTGCATAAAGAAGCGCTGTTATTGCCTTGTACCCGCAAATTGTTGATTCTTCTCCAAGCGCATGGAATTTTTGGGCTTTTAGTTCTTGTATTAATTTTATTGCTTCCATATCGTGCTCATACATTTCGATTTTCACATTCTTAAACGGCTCGTATCCATAATATGATCCATGATGTGTAAAGTCACTGCTTGCAATTATTGTTGCGTCAATTTTACTCAGCGCGCTTCCTAAAATCTTTAATTCCTCAAGCGGCGCGTCGCTTATTACTATTGGAACAATTTTTAGCTTGTCCCCATACAATTGCTGAAGAAAAGGCAACTGCACTTCTATTGAATGCTCATTAATATGCGCAGTATAATCAGGGTCTTTTTTTACAGCTTCAAGCAGTTTTAATGCTGCGTCTCTGTCTGTTGCCACGTTGCCAAGCGGTGTTTGCCATCTAATATTGTGCGCAATGCTTATTGTCTCAGTGCGCATGCCCGTATGATTTGGTCCTATAATCACAAATGTCCTTGGCTCGTGCTTTGAAAGCTCGTAATATGAATAACTTGCAGTAGCGCCTGAATAAATATATCCTGCATGAGGGCATATTGCGCCTTTTAAGCACTCTTTGTCGCGCTTCTTGTAAGGAAGCTTTTTTACACCTTCTTTATAACACTTTAAAATAAGCTTTATTAATTCGTCCTTGTCTTCTGGATAAAATGTCCCTGCAGCAATCGGCTCGCGCGTAAATAAAGGCATTAATACTTTTAAGAATGGATTTACTTATTAATTTTAGTCCTTTTTTGTTGCATTACTTCCAATATTCAACTTTAACGCCTTTGTTTTCTAATTCTTTTAGTATTTCTATTGACTCCTCACTTAATGGATTGTTTCTTAAGTCAACATACTTTAAATTTGGCAAATTTTCTATTCCATTTACTTCTGTTATTTTATTTCCATATAAATGCAGTCTTTCTAGGCTCTTTAATTCGTATAGCCCTTTGATATTTTTTATTTCATTGTTATTCAAGTTTAGTGTTTTTAACATGCCAAGACCATTAAGCTTGCCCACTTTTTTTATTTGATTGCCTAGCAAGTACAAGTATTCTAAATTACATAACTTATTTAATCCTTTAACACTCTTTATTTTATTCCATCCTATGCATAATTTTTTTAGGCCTTTTAGTTTTTTTATTCCTTTAATTTTTTCTATTTGATTGTTTATCAAGTCTAATTCTTTTAGTCCCTTAAACATTCCTATGCTCTTTGGTATTGCTTTAAGGCTGTACCCTATAATTCCCAACTTTTTTATGCATCCTTTATTAAATGTTATTCCTGCATATTTGTCATGGATGTCTTTTTTGTATTCTTTATATTCGTATAAAGGCACGCCCATTTTTTTTAATGCTTCTAATTCATGCGCGTATATATCCTTAAGTAGTAGCTCTTCTAACATTTTCTAGTAATTAATATCTATTAATTTTTAAGTTTTTTCTTATGAAAACTGCTCCAATTTGTACGGAAAGTCTAATTTTTTTGCTTTGCAGTATTCTCTTGCAAGTATGTAGTATATGAGTCCCAAGCTTTTTCTTCCTTTGTTGTTGCAAGGGACTACAAAGTCCACATTATTTGTGTTGTTGTTTGTGTCGCAGAGCGCAATTATCATGATTCTTGCGCTTAACGCATCTTTTAAGGCTTGTTTGTCATACCACACGTCATTTATTAAGATGACTTTTGGCTCTACATAATTTTCAAAGTTAGGATTAGTAAGTGTGCCTGGCAAATAGCGCCCTACCATGACTTTTATACCTGTTGCTTTGTTAAACATCTTGACAGCTTTTTTTGCATTCTCGCGCCTTGCGACAACAAGCAGGTCGTCTGGCTCCAATTTGCTAATGAATTCAGCAAGAATTCTTAAGCGCTCGTCAATTTGAGAAATATTAAGTATGCTTAGTCCGTCAGGCCTGATATTATAAATGTATTTTGACATGTATTTTGTCTTTCTGTTTGTGCCTATGTGGATTCCTGCTGAAAGATATGTTTCAAGCGGCACTAGCGTGTTTGCTTCAATTTTCTTTTTAACTGCTTTCTTTTTAGCTGGCATAAAAAAAGAGGGAAAGGGTAAGTATTTTTAAGCTTTACTCAACCCTTTTGGCAGGTCTTTCAACAGTTATTGGTATTTTGTTTGCTTCAAGCTCTTTCATTGCGATTTCTACTGGGTCCATTATCTTTTTTGATTTCACCAGTATTGGCGCGCCCATGCTTATCATTAAAGCTCTTGCGCCAACAATCCTTGCAATTTCGTATTTAGTGTATTTCATTTGACTTCACCCAATGCTTTCTCAATAGTTTTCCTTAATTTAAAAGTGTTGTCTATTATTGAAAACACCTCTTCTTCTGTAAATCCTCCTGTGCCGCTTTTTTGGAGCGCATTAATTCTGTCTTTTCCGCTTACAGACACAGCAAGCCTTGCATCCATCACCTTTTCTTCTTCAAGACTTGGGTCTGCCATTATTTTGTCTCCTATTTTTACAAAAGTTAATGTAATGGGCTCTTTTGTAAGCGGCAGTTTCTTGTTAGTGAGTTTGCCTGTTGGTTTCCCATTTTCATCAACTTTTGGTATTCTTGCATTCTTTAATGCTGCCAGCGCTCCAAGCGCTCCTGCATCAATTAAATTTCCTGCATGATTTAGCGGATACAAGTCTATGAAAACCATCCACACTTTTTCTCCTTCTTCAATGCACAGTTTTTCTAAGTCAATCATTTTTGTTTCTCTGATTCCCCTGTCAATTGTTCTTGCAATCTCTATTATTTCAGGTGGCGGCGGTCCTGATTCGAAGTCAGGATGCGCTAATTGCGTTGCTTCCATGTTCACCATTAATGTCCCTTGATTTGGTGTGTCAGGGAATGGAGTTCCAATTTCTAATTTGACTCCTGCAAGCATCTTAGTATTTCCAATTTGAACTAATGCTGAGCCTTCTGCTTTTTTTGCAACACCCACTTCGACTTTTATTGGTTTTCTTATGTCAAGGAATCCTCTTCCGTCAAGCCTTAGTCCGCTCTTTGCGAGCTCTATTATGTATTCTTTCATTCTTCATCACTCCCTTTGTATCTTGCTTTTAAGACCTCTTCTTGCTTTTTTACAAGGTCTTTGCACTTTTCCATAGCCATTTTAAGTGCTTTTTTAAAGTCAGCAAAACTTATGTCGCCGTCTAATTGGAGACCTGTTATTAATTTTTGTCTTGGAAGATATGTTATTGGTATATCTGTTGCTCCTTTTGGCCAATCTTCTTCTTCTTTTGTCAAGTCAAGAACTATTAGGTCTCCTATTGCTCCTGCTGATATGCTTCCAGCAAGCTCTTTCATTTCTATTCCAGCATCTGCTAAAGCAAGGCTTGCAGCACATATTCCTGCGCACCTTGTTCCTGCATCAGCTTGCGGAACTTCAACAAAGACGTCAATGACTAATTTTGGATACTTTTCTAAAAATACGCACTGACTTAGCGCATTTGCAATGACAAGGCTTAATTCAGTGTCTCTTCTTGTAGGCGCAGGCCTTTTTCTTTCAGACACGCTGAAGCTCATTAAGTTGTATTTGCACCTAAGCATGCCTTTATTGGGGTCTTGCAAGAATCGCGGATGCAATTCTCTTGGCCCATAAACAGCTGCAATTGCTTCTGTGTTTCCTATTTTGAATTTAGCGCTTCCGTCAGCATTCTTAATTACTCCTAGTTCATATGAGATTTCTCTTATTTCGTCAGGTTTTCTTCCATCAGGCCTTTTAATCTTTTTTCCAGCCATCTTCATCCCTCCATTTGCTTATTAATTCTTTAATTTTGTCTGTTAATCCCTTTTCATGGGCATGTTCTTCAATGTATTTTATTGCTTTTTTTGCAAGCAATTCGTCCACTCTGTTTTTTCCTCTGATCCAGACAACTCCGTTTTGCCCAATTATTAGCTCTGTGTTTGTCTCGCTTTTCAGCACATTTACCATGCTTCCTCTTTTTCCAATAACTCTTGGCACTTTTACTGGCTTGATTTTAAAAATCAATCCAGTGCTTAACTTTTTGTATTCTCTTTCTCTTGTGCTTAAAAGTATGTACATGTACTTGCTTACTTTGACAACTCTTGCATAGATGTAATCTCCTACATCAAAGAATCTTCTTATGTCTACCAAATCTTTGTCTATGAATGCAGATGTCGCATCTTGCAACAATAAATTTGCAGTCACAGGAGCATTAATGTCAACCTCCCATGAACCGTATCCGACATCTTTTATTCTTCCTATGACATTGTCATCTTTTTTTGGTATGTACGCCCCTTTTAAGGGAATAATTCTTAGCACATTACCTTTAATATCTACAAGCCCTAAGAGCGAAGATATTATTTCTTCACCTTCTCGGTAAGTGCCTTTTCCAGGCAAGTAGTCCATTCCTCTTGCAAGCGTCTCGCCTGGTATAACAACGCTTCTAGGTTTTACAATTATGCCTTCATTCATTATATCAATCCTCCTTTATTATAATATTTCCATGAGTAAGCGAATTCAGTTCGCTTATCAACTCGTTTTTTGCACCACCTAGCACTTTAACAGCAAATTCAGTGGAGCCGTCATTTAAATAATTTTGTCCTAACAATTCTCCATGTCTTTTTATTATCCCGTACGCTTTGCCAATGTATTGCGGTCTTACAATTATTCTTAACACTAACTCTTGTATTGTTATTGGCATAATGCTTCTTAATCTTTCGATTATCTCTTTGGCTTGGTCTTTTACACTTTTTTGGTAATCAATTTTGATCCCTAATTGTTCTATTCCTAGCTCAATTCTTTTTGGCGGTATTGGCATCTTTGTTTTTGGGTCTATTGCTCTTCTTGCAATCTCTGCAATCACTTGTTTTTTCTTTTGCTCTGTAAGTTCATTTCTATAAGATTGTGTTAGCAGTATCTCCCCTTCTTTTATTATCTTTTCAGCAATTTCGTAAACGTTTTCTGTTCCAAAGTACTTGCTTAGTTCGCCGTGCTTTTCTCCTTTCTTTGCGTCTTTGAATATCTCGTGCACAAGCAAGGCGTCTTCAATACTGCCTTTTCCTTCTTTTACTTTAATTGCCTCTCTACAGTCAACCAGGATTTCAAAAGTTTCTCCATCCTTTCTTAATTTTGCTATTGTATTATCTTCTTCTGTCATTTTTTGCTTTTGCCTTTGAGTACCGCCTTGACTTCGCCAGCGCTTAATTTCTTGAACTCTTTTTCTACAACCACAATTTCTATGTTCTTTTCGTCATACTTTGCTCCTAAGAACTTCTTTAATGCTTTAATGCCAAGAAGTATTAATTCATTCTTTGACAAACCTTCTTTGTAATGATTATCCAAGAATTTATTTACTACATTGCTACCTTCGCCTATTGCAATTGCTTTATATTCAAAGAATGTTCCTGCCGGTTCTGTAACAAACAGTCTTGGTCCAAAATCATCAACACCGCCTATTAAAAGCGATACTCCAAAAGGCCTTATACCTCCATATTGAGTGTAAAATTGTTTAAAATCGCACAATTCCCTTACAAGAGTCTGCACATCTATTGGCTCGTCATAAGTCACTTGATACTTCCTTGCTTCTTCTTGGGCTCTTTTTACAAGCACCCTTGCATCGCTGATTAATCCAGATGCAGCAGCACCTATGTGACTGTCAACTTGAAATATCTTTTCAATGCTGTCTACAACTATCAAATTATCTGGTATTCTTTTTTGCGCTATGAATACTACTGCGTTTTTGCCAATTAGCCCTATGACTGTTGCGCCTTTATTAACTGTTTTTCGAGCATATTCAACTTGCAGTAATCTCCCATCAGGGGAAAACACAGTTATTGCTCTGTCATATCCTAACATTGATGTTGGTAGTGCAGGCATTTATATTTCCTCCATTATTTTTTTAGCTTTTTTTAAAGTTCCAGTTGTTTTTAAAGGCTTTATTTTACAGCCTTTTATTAGTCCTAATACGACTTTTAATTCGTTGACCATGTTGTGTTTCACTCTTATTACCCCTCTTCTGCCATTCCATAATTCAGGCAGAAGTATTAACCCTGCTTCTCCTGTTCCCTTCTGTCCTAAGAAAGTAAGGGCCTCTTTAAAAATCTTTTCTTTTATTGTATCATAATCCATTTTCTTTTCTACTTCAAATATCACATATCTTTTTTTCTCTCGCAACACAGGTTCTATCATGACTTTTAAGACTCCTTTCTATTTATTATCTTTTCCTGCGCATATGTAAGCGCCTGCTTCGCCTGCCCCTTATTCATTTTCAGCAATTGGCCAAATGCAAGCAAGACTTCTGAGTGAATCATCTCATCTTCGTTTTGAGCACCGCTTGCTATGATAATGGGCACTTTTTTCTTTACGCATATCCAAGTGTTTTGAAGCATTCTTCCCCATATAACTGCACGCCATAAGCCCTTTGCTCTTCTTAAATTATTAAATTCAAGCACCATGCTTATTCTGTGCTTGCTCATCAGTTTTGCAGTGACTTGATTTAACAGCGTCTTTCTGTAGTGCAGTCTGTCAAACCCTTTTATCAGCTCAAGGCCTGAAACAGAGTCTACAAGACTTAAATCAAGCGCCTTTCTAAAGACATCTCTTTTTGGATTGTCTATTGTCAAGTAATCAGCGTCTTTAAACTCCTTTGCGTACCTTAAAAGTTCTTTTACATCCTTTGCCTTTATTTTCACGCCAAGCAAAAATTCTTTTTGAAGCTTTGCTCTTTTGGCTTCATACTCCTTCATGCTTTTAAATTCTTTGACTATGCATGCGCCTTTAAATCCGTATTCTCTTAGTTTCCCTGTTTCAAAACCAATGCTGAAGTCATACATTATAATTTTTAGTATTGCTTTTTTACTTATAATAGTATTTTTCCCAAGTATTTTGCGCGACTCTTTTATAAACTGCCATCGCCATGCCTATTTCTCCTTGTTTCACTAATTTATCTCCACATTTCATCATTCCACGCTTGTATCCTATATATTCATAAATTGCCAATGCGTATGCTATAAGTCCTTTATTTAGCAACTTGTCTCCGTATTCTATTATTTCTTCTTCAGTTAATGGCTCTAATGCCTCTTCCAGCGATTTCATAATGTGTAAAATATTTCTCAATTTATTTAAATTTATTTGTAAACATTTTAGGGTTAAGTGACATTAATTGTGTTTTTATTTTCCCAGTTTCTTATTTTTAGTTATGTAAAATTTAATAAGTAAAAGTCGGAGGTGATGTCCAAGTGGACATCCAATTGTTTTTA
>JAFCFT010000020.1 GCA_017608505.1 Candidatus Parvarchaeota archaeon
GTGCAAAAGGAATTGGAACAAGAAAGGCAATCAAGATATTGGGTGGATATTACAAGACTGAAAAAGATTATCTAAAGAAGCTTTTTGAAGAGTGCAGTGGAAAATAATAATATTAATAATGCAGGATTTGGTAAAAAAGAATGATGAAATTATTTCATAAGAGGCATAAATGGCAGGAAAAAGAAACTTGGCTTGGCTTAGAGTTAGAAGAGCCAAAAAAAGAAGCTGGAAGAGTAAATGAAGGCGTATTTTACATAAAAATTGGAGAAGAAGCTTATCAAAAGGCTGGTTTTAAATTAAGCCCTGATGAAGCAAGAGCGCTTAGAGACGCTTTAGACCAAGGATTAAAAGACCATGATAAAAAGTTAAGAGAACTCATGAATGAGCCAGCAAGAAGCGAGTGGGAGCCAAGAATAGAAGAAGTAAAAGAAGAAAAAAAAGAAGAGCCTAGAGAGCCTTCATTTAAATTATTTGAGTCAAAGCCTCAAAAAGAAGAAACAGAATTTTATTATTAGAATCTCATTCTTTTAAACTTTTTCTATATTAATTTTTTCAATAACATTTAAAATAGGATAAAACTTAAAGAGTAAGTATGGCAAACTTGATAACTAAAAAGGCAAACAAAGAAGAGGCAAAAAAATACGACATGAGGTTGCCTGACAGTGTATTAGAAGCCCTTGATGCTAAAGTTGCTGAAATCATCAAAAACGCTGCAAAAAGGGCTGAAGCAAACGGCAGAAAGACAATAAAAGAGTATGACTTGTAAACATTGACTTAAAATTTCTATTTTTTATTTTTTAATGTTTTAAGAACTCAAAAATAACTGTGCGTCTGCTTCTTGGGCCGTCTAATTCAATGAAAAGCAGATTTTGCCAAGTGCCACGTACAATGCGGCCGTCTCTAACAGGCAAGAGAACAAATTGGCTGAGCATGCCTGACGCCAAGTGGGCGCTTGCATTATCATCAATGAGGTCGTGCTTCCAACGGCCGCGGAAATTGTTTAAAATCCAAGTTTCAAAGTCATTCATAAGCCCGGATTCAGCTTCGTTAAGAATTAAAGCAGCAGTGGCATGAGGCGCAAATGCAAGGAGCAGGCCGTCTCCGCTTAAGTTAAGACTATCAAGCTCTGGGTCAAGATTTATGACTTGAATTTTTCTAGATGTGCTAAATGATATTTCCTTGTGCATAGTTATTTAGAGGTTTTATTATTTTAAAACCCTTGCTGGGAAGCGCTTGTTGCAGGTCTTCAACAGGGATGTTGTATCCATAATTTTTGAAAAAAGAACGAATTTCATTAATTATTTCTGACTTTGACGCGTCTCCAGGGCGGACTATAAGATAATGCTTTGATTTTTTTGAAACCGCTGTTTTAGGTCCAGAAATTAGGCGATAGTTAAATTCGCCTAGTTCTTCAACACCAACGCATATTTCTGGAGCAATGTTTTTGAAATAATTTTTCTTTCCAGAAATCATGAAAGAGCCGGTGGATATGTATTCGCCTGAAGGGGCTTGTTTGCTGACTTGATGAGGAAGAACATAATAGACATCAATAGGAGACTTAAGCTCCCAAGCCCTTGAATGTGCTGCAGTAAATTGGGCTGCTTCTAGTTTTGTGACCTCGCCGCAAGATTCTCCATTACGGACAATAGTAAAAGGGCTGCCAAAAACATCTGCATGAAAGACCAAGTCTTTTGGTTCAAGGTATTTTCTTATTAGTTCCTCATTTTGGTGAGCATCTCTTCCTGTAATAACAAGGAAGCCCTCGCTTGAGAAAAACCACTTAAAGCGTGAGTACCATTCAGATGCTTTGCGAAACGTTTTCTTTGGAACATTGCGCTCAAAGTCCAATTTGCTTATGCTTACGCGCTCAAGTTCTGCTTTTGACTCTTCAATTGCTTTTTTTGCACCTTCGATTTTTGACTCAAGTTTTTTTGCGCGTTCAAAAAGAGAATTCATAAATACAGAGACATCCTCTGTAAGCCCTATTTCCAAGCCGTCATCAAAATCAAGGACAACAGACATATCTTCAGGCTTAAGTTCCCTAATAAGAGAAGCTTCTGGAGTTTGTGATTCCCGTTCTTTAGCAAGCATTTCTTTAATTTCGGGCCAAGAGTATCCGTTGCGCTTTGCGTTTAAAAGAGATTCTTGAATTGTTTTGATTAAGCAAAGGTTTGACTTTACGAACTCTGCTTTTCTGCGCAAAGAGGCTGATTCGCGTTCTAAATAATTTAAGTGCTCTTCCTGCATTTTGATTTGATTCATTATTTTCTCGCGTTCTGATGCTACGGCTTCTTGCTTTCGCGCTTCAAATAGCGCTTTCTCACTTGAAACATAATAGTAATCAAGGGCTGAATTAAATGTTGGGAAAGATTTGAATTCATAATCTTCATAGAACTTAAATGGGAAGGGTATAACATCAATTGGAACGCCTCGTTTAAGAACAACTCTTGGGTTAAGTTCTAGATATTTAACTTTTTTTACAATTGAGACAAGGGCTTCGTAACATGATTTTAAGTCTTCTTCTGAAAGCATTTTTGGGTCGCTGTTTTTGTTAACATTGGATGTCAAGCAGATTTCTTCAGCATAGGGTCCGCCAAGAGCAACATCAACAGCAAGCGCTGTGACTAGCTTGTCCTTTTCGCTGGATTTAATAATTCTTTTAAAAGATAAAAAGTCAAGATGCGCCAAGTCAAACTTTGAAGGAGGATAGCTGTACTCTTTGCCAGGTCTAAGCTCTCTAACGCCAAATTTTTGGACTTCTAAGACTTGTTTTATTAAATGAGCGTCGTCAGTTACAACAACATTGCCTTTTGAAAAAAGCTCAAAAATCAGCCTAAAGATTTGGCCTCTTGATCTAATTCTTAATTCGATTATGCGCTCCATGCCAGGCTGTGTGATGCCTATTATCCTTCCGCTTTGAAGATACTTGCGCAAATACATGCAAAAATGGCTTGGAACTTGGGGATTTTCCTTTAGATAGCTTGTCAAGTGAATAAGCTTTCCTTTTATAACTCGCAAGATTGGGTGCTCGCCGTTTTTGTACAGTTTAAAGACAAACTCGTCACCTATTTGATAGATTTTCTCGATTTTTGAGTCAATTAGGCTGGAAAGCTCCCTAACAACACATACCAAGTCAAGGCTTGAAAGCACGCTTCTCATAAAAGGGATTTATAAAAAAGCTGTTTAAAAGGTTTTTTGGTGTCTTAGAGGGGGTGGGTAGGGCCTAGGGAGGGGGATTCTTCCCCCTCTCTGGCAAGCTGTTTAAAAGGTTTTTTGGTGTCTTAGAGGGGGTGGGTAGGGCCTAGGGAGGGGGATTCTTCCCCCTCTCTGGCTGATTATACGGCCGCGCAAATAGAAAATAAGTTATTTGCATAAAAAATATAAGGCTTTAAGATAGTTGTATTCTTTAGATGGAAATTAAATTTAGATTACTAGACATTGATTATGTGGTTGACGATGTTCCAGTAATAAGACTGTTTGGAACAAAAAATGGAGAAAAAATAGTTGCGCTTGTAAAGGGGTTTCCGCCATACTTTTATGTGATTGCAGATGAAAGCAAAAAAGAAAGAGTAAAAGAAGAAATAATAAAAGTAAAGACTGAAAATCACTATGTTGCAGGAATAAGCGAGGAAAGGGGATTGCTTGATAGGGGAAAGGAAGTTTTTTGTCTTAAAGTGATTGTAAATGAGCCGCAAGGTGTGTATCCAATATCAAAAAAAGTAAGTGAAATTGAAGGCGTGCTTGCAAAAAGAGAGGCTGATATAAAATATGTTAAAAGATACATGATTGACAAAGGAATAAGGCCCTGCGACGAAATAAAAGTAGTGGGAGAGGTTGTGAAAAATGAAAAATTTAGGGGGAGGGTCATTATTGCAAAAGATGTAAAGATTTCTGAAGGCGGAGAGTGGATCCCAAAAGTGCTTGCTTTTGACATTGAAACTTATTCAAGCAATGCCAGAACTTCGAATCCAAAAAAAGACCCTATAATAATGATAAGTTTGTATGGGGCGGGGCGCAGAGAAGTGCTGATAACAAAAGAATGCAAGGATAGGCGGGCGCGCGTGTTTAAGAATGAAGAGGAAATGCTAAAGGAATTTGTAAGGGTTGTAAAGGAAGATGCGCCAGACATCTTAGTAAGTTATAATGGAGATAATTATGATTTGCCTTATATTAGGGAAAGGGTAAACAAGTATAAGATAAAGATGGAGTGGGGAGTTGACGGTTCTGAATTAAAGTTAATTAGAAGGCAAGTTAAGACAGTTGCAAGGATTAAAGGAATTATGAATGTAGATTTGTATCAGTTTGTAGCAAGACTAATAAGCAAAAATATGAGGACAAATGTGCTTGACTTGGATTCTGTTGCGCAGGAATTATTAGGAGAAAATAAGGTTGAAAATGACTGGATAAGATTTTTTAAAAATTGGGAGCAAGGAAAAACAGAAGAGCTGATAGATTACTCGCTAAAAGACGCAGAAATAACATACAAATTGTTTGAAAAGTTAAGGCCGTTGGTAATTGAACTTTCCAGATTAAGCCAGCAGACAATATATGACGCAGTAAGAAGCAGCTTTTCGCAATTGGTTGAAAATTATTTAATGAGCAAATCAAAAGAGATGAGGCAGCTAATACCAAGCAAACCAAGCAGAAATGAAGTTTTTGAAAGAAGGATTATGCCAAAATTTGAAGGGGGTTTTGTTTATGAGCCAAAGCCAGGGATTTACGAAAACATTGTTGTTATGGATTTTAGGAGTTTGTATCCTTCTATAATAGTGACATATAATATATGTCCGACAACAATTAATTGTGCGTGCTGCAAAAGCAGATTTTGCAAAAAGCGCAAAGGATTCATACCTGCTGTGGTTTATGAAATACTTAAAAAAAGAACAAAAATAAAAAGAGAATTAAAAGTTAGAAAAGACCCAATACTTTTGGCAGAAAGCAATGCGCTAAAAACAATAATTAATGCAACGTACGGATACTTAGGATTTCCAAATGCAAGGTGGCACTGCATTGAATGCGCGCAAAGGATAACAGAAATAGGAAGGAACACAATAAAGGAGACAATAATTAAAGCTGAAAAACAAGGTTTTACTGTAATTTATGGAGATACAGATTCTGTGTTTTTAGTGCGAAAAGATGGAAATATAAAAGAAGTAGCTAAGCAGTTCTTAAAGAAAATAAATGAAGAGCTTCCCGGAATAATTGAATTGGAAATGGAAGGGTTTTTCCCAAGAGGTTTGTTTGTGTCGCTAAAGGATGAAGAAAAGGGCGCTAAAAAAAAGTATGCGCTGATTGACGAAAGCGGAAACTTAATAATTAAGGGTTTTGCGTCAATAAGAGGGGACTGGGCAGGCATTGCAAGAAAAACCCAAATAAAAGTGTTTAATGCGTTGCTAAAGGAAAAAAGCGAGAAAAAAGCAATAGAAATAATTAAAGAAACAATAAAAATGCTAAAGGAAGGAAAGGCAAAAATCAGTGATTTAATAATTAGGAGGCAGCTTACAAGACCAATAGAAATGTATAAGACAATGGGGCCGCATGTTGCTGTGGCAAAAAAATTGCTAAAGGACGGGTATGAGGTTGAGCCAGGAAGTTTAATAGAATATGTGATAGTAGAAGGCAAAGGAAAAATAAGGGACAAAGCAAAGCCAGTGTATGAAGTAAAGGAAAAAGTGCTAAAGTATGATCCAGATTATTACATAAATCATCAGTTGTTGCCTGCTATTGACAAAATAATGGAAGTCTTAGGAATTGATGAAAAGGATATTGAAACAAAACAAAAAAAGCTATCCGAATACTTTATATAAAAGTTATTTTAGATTTTAAGTCATGGATGACGTGGAATTTGTAAAAAAAGCTGCAAGAACAATAGAAGATATAATAAAAAATGATAAAGGCGATTGCGATACGCTGTATGCATATGAAAAAATTTATGTTTTTGCAGAAAAATATGAAGGGCTTGATGAATATACAGTGGCAAGATATGATGATCAAAAAGTGGTTGTTGGTTTTTATGGAACAAAAGAAGAATTTGAAAAAGAGAAAATAAAAGGGCTAATAAAAATAGGAGAAATGGAGTTTGAAGGAAAAATCTTAGCATTTTACAAGAATTTCATAAATTTGTCAATTCTTGAGGTAAAAGATAAATACACGTTTGTTTTAAAAGCAAAAACATTGATTGATGAAATGATAAAAGGAGGAATACATGGAGAAATAATAGGAGATGAATTTTTAATAAGCATGCACGAATGCGGAGATTATGCAAAGTATTCTGCAAAATATTGCGGGCCTATTGATGATTTCTGTGGAAAAGAACTTGTGGTTTTTTGCGGAAAGGGGGCAAAGGCGGATAAAAATTATGAATATATAGGCATGTTTAAGACGCACGATAAAAGGCTCGCGTTGATGTATTCTAATTTTTAATGGTTTTAAATAAAATATAAGCAGGATACGTAAGGATTGCAAAGCTGATTGCAAGGGCAATATAAGCAGGAAGCAAAAGCAAGTCTGCAAAGAGCAGAAGATAAAAAAGTTTGATTGAAGAGAAAAAAGATTCTTCTTTAATGTTGAGTTTTTTTGCTGTTAAAAGTAGAAGGATTGAAAAGAAGATTGGATATAAAGAAAAGGAAAAGTCAAACATAATTATTAAGTAATGGTGTGACTTAAAATATTTTGTGAAAGACGCATTGATTGCTGGGAAAATTGCTGCGCGGGTTAAGAACGCAAGCAAGAAGTGGGTAAAAGAAGGGGTAAAAGTAAGCGAGTTTGCAGACAAGGTTGAAAACGAGATAAGAAGGCTTAAGGCTGCGCCCGCTTTTCCAGTTAATATAAGTTTTAATGAGTGCGCTGCGCATGATACAGCAAGAGTAAATGATGAGAGGGTGTTTAGCGAAGGAGATGTTGTAAAAGTAGATTTGGGAGTTCATGTAAATGGATGGATAGGCGACACTGCATACACTGTTGAAATTTCGAGTGACAAATACAAAGAATTAATAAAAGCAAGCAAGGACGCGCTGTTAAAGGCGCAAAAAATAATAAAGAAAGGGGTTGAATTAAGAGAAATCGGGCGTGCAATACAAGAAGTGATAAAAGGGTACGGATTTAGGCCAATATTTAATCTTGGAGGGCACCCTTTAAGGCAGTATGAACAGCACGGGGAGTTTATGATTCCAAATTATGACAATGGTGATAAAATGAGATTAGAAGAGCCTTTGTTTGCAGTAGAGCCTTTTGCAACAAATGGGGAAGGCTATGTGAAAAACGGAAATTATGCTCTTATTTATAATTTAGTGAGTGACAGGCCAACGCGCTCTAGAATAAGCAGGGAAATTTTGTCTTACATAAAAAAAGAATATAAAACGCTTCCATTTGCAGAGCGCTGGATTGCAGAAAAGTTTAAGCTTTACAAGGCAGGATTAAGAATGCTTGTAATGGAAGGAATATTGCATCAATACCCTCTGCTGATAGAAAAGTCTGGCGGAATTGTAAGCCAGCACGAGAACACAATGCTTTTTGAAAATAATAAATTAGTAATCACGACTTCTTTGAAGGGCAGTCAGGATTAGGGCAAAATGTAAAAGGCCTTTTGCCTTTGCGGATTAACAATATTTTGCGAATACCGCAACTTGAACATGTATTTGGAAGAACTTGAACGTAGCCTGATTGCGGAAGTGGCCATCCGTTTTTGCAGTTCGGATAGTTGGAGCATCCAATAAAACGTTTTTTTGACGCTTTGCTTACTCTAATGATTAAGTTGCTTCCACATTTTGGGCATGCGCCAACGATTTTTGATTTTCTAATGGCTTCTCTTATTGAGTTGCTTATGTCTTGTTCTTTTGATAAAAGTTCTTCAAGTATGTCAAGCAAAAGCTTGCGGGAATTGTTGACAACCTCTTCTTTTGTCTTAATAGATTCTGATATGAGCTCCATGTCGCGCTCTAATTCTGATGTCATTTTAGGGTCAACTATTCTTTGAGCATGCGCGCTTAAAGCGTCAACAACTGCAAATGCCAACGGGCCTGGAACAAGACCTTGTTTTGAAATGTAGCTGCGTTCGATTAGTTTTTGAATAATGCCTGGTCTTGTGGCTTTTGTGCCAAGCCCCAGGTCGTTCATTAATTTAATAAGCGTGCCGTGACCATAGCGGTTTGGAGGTTCGGTCATTTTATCAACCGCGTTAATGCTTGCGACTTCAACTTCCTCTGCTTCTGCAAGATTTGGCAGCAAAGTTTCTTTTGAGTTGTTGAGTATTGCTTTAAAGCCAGGAGACATTATTCTTAAGCCTGTGCTTATGAATTCGTATGAAGAAACGTCAAATGAAGCTTTTGTAAGCTCTTCGATTGAAGGCCCCATTAAAGTGGCTAGAAAGTGCCTCAGAATTAGGTCATATATTTTTTCTTCTTGTTTGGTAAGGTCTTCTGGCAACTCGCCAGTTGGATGTATAGGAGGATGATCTTTAGAAGCCTTGCCTTTTGTTGGTTTAATTTGGTGCTTTAAAATATTGTTAATGATGTTGGAATGCCTTCCATGCTTTAACTTTCCTAAAATTTTTGATAAGTTGATTGTATCAGGATAGGTCTGGTTATTGGTTCTAGGATAAGAAATCAGGCCTTTAAGATACAACGATTCTGCAATTCTCATTGCATTCATAGAAGAAAAGCCAAGCCTTGATGCAGCCCTGATGTACTCTGTAGTGTTTAAAGGCGCAGGAGGACTAACTCGCCTTTTGCGTTTAAGGATTTTTTTGACAATTGCTTTTTTTGGATTAAGTTCAAGCAATTTGTTAACTAAGGACTTGTCAAAGATTCGCTGTTCAATGTAGCGAGCTTCAAAGGTTGCGTTGTCTTTTATTAGTTTTAGCGTTACGATCCAGTAGGGCTCTGGCTTAAATGCAAGTCTTTCTTTCTCTCTATCAACAATTAATTTTAGTGTTGGACTTTGGACCCTTCCAACGCTTAGGTAATAATTGCCAAGCCTGTGACTTGCAAGACTTAAAAATCTTGTAAGAACTGCGCCCCATACCAGGTCTACTTCTCTGCGGGCATCAGCAGAATGTGCTAAATTAAAATCAAGTTCAGCAAGGTTTGAAAAAGCGGCTTTTATGTCTTCTTTTGTAATTGCTGAAAAGCGAGCTCTTTTGACAGGAATGTCTTTTACAGACTTAACTATGTTCAATGCTTCAAGACCTATGCTTTCTCCTTCTGTATCAAAATCAGTTGCAATAATTGCGAGGTCTGAATCAATAGTTAGTTTTTTTACAGCGTTAATGATGGATTTTTTCTCAGGAACATAATTTATTTCTGCGCAGACCAATTCTTTAAGCTTTGTTTTGGTCCATGAGGAATGCTCTTTAGGAAAATCAAGATTGTAAACGTGGCCAGAAAGGCCTATTGCTCTGAAATCCTGGCACTCGTAATAAGGTATTTTTCCAATTTTTTGTTCAATGCAAGAATTATTTGACAAAAGCTTGGCAATTCTTTTGGCAGCCAATTGTTTTTCGCAAATAATTAATTGCATATGAAAAAAGAGATATGGATTAGAACTATTTTAAAGCTTTTGCTTTGTAAGATTCAAGCACCTCGTAAATTGGACCTTTGCGGGTTAACGTGCTTTTGTATAAATTAAAAGATGAGGCAGTAAAATCCTCTTTAAAAGTGATGTTTTGAATGATTGAAAGTATGTTTTTGGGATTGCATTTGCCTTTCACTCTGGCTATAGTTGCGTGAGGGATAAAATTTGACTCGCTTTTTAAGTTAAGGGCAGCTGAAATTTTGTTATGAAGTTCTATAAACTCTTTTTTTCCAGTTGTAACAGGGGAGTGTATCACTCTAATGAATTTTGTTGATGGAAAAACTGAAAAATTTTCTATTGAAGCGTTAAATGCGTTAAAAGAAACTTTTTTAAGGGAAGAAGAAATTTGCTTGGCTGATGAAACTTCTCCAAGAAATTTTAAAGTTATGTGTATGTTTGGCTCTGGAACAAACTTAAGTCTTTCAGGAACAGATTTAAAAAGCTCATAAAGCGTTGCAAGAAAATGTCTCGTATTTTTTGGAAGGGGCGCTCCAATGAACAATCTCATGGGTAAATATAAATTAGTTAAGTATAAAAAATTTATAGCCTAAATTTTTAATATAGGTTCTGGAGAAGAAAAAATCAAAAATGAATGGAAAAATAGCGAAGACATAAGAATATTTCCTGATAAAAATGGAAGGCTTCTTATTGGAAAAGAAAGAAGCGTAATAATTCCTCTTGAATTATTAAAAATATTTTTTGATATAATTTATAAAACGATTCAAGCAACAGGAAAGGGACTCATATATAGATATGCTAAAGAAAGGCTTGCAAATGAGATAGAAACAATGTTTGCAATACTTGGCTGGGGCAATGCCACAATATTAAAAGAAAAAGAGTCATATAAAATTGAAGTTCACAATGGATTTGAAGCAGAGATGATAAAATCCTCAGATGAACAGAGTGCAGATGCTCAGGAGACGACTATTGTTTGTTTGAACCACTTAAAATAAAGTGGTTTGAAAGGGTAAATGAAATATTATAGGTGGTAAAGTGAGTATTGAAAGCGATTTGTTAAGGATCTTGAAAAACATAAACAATATAAAAGGTGTGAAAGGGGTGATGGTAGTCACACGTGAAGGTCTTCCTGTTGCAAGTTTTTTGCCAAGAAACGTTGATAAATTAGATTTCTCAGCAATGAATGCTGCTCTTGCAGGGTCTGCTCAAACTGTCATGCAGTCCCTTAATATAAAGGACGGCCACCCTGAAACAATAATATTAGAAGGCAAAGATGCAAAATTATTATACACTAGCTTGCAATAACTGCTCCAGACGCAAATGTAGATGCAATTTTAAAAAGATTAAAGACAGCATCGAAAAAGATATTAGTGTTGCTAAGATAAATAACTGGCATGGACTGGCCGCCAATAAAAGGTTCTTATAGAATTATAAATGCAAATGGAGACACTGCTGTAGTTACAAGAGCATCATTTTCTTTGCCAGACGAAGTTGGGTTTAATGGGTGCAAAAGGATAGCAATCATAGGGTCTTGCGTGACTGAAAATCTTGGAATAGACAGAATAATAAGAAATATTGTAAGCAATGGAAAAATAAGGAATATGATTATTTGCGGAAAAGAAAGCAAAGGGCATAATGTAGGAGACGCATTATTAAAATTAGTAAAAAACGGCGTTGATAATGAAAATAAGATAATAGGCGCAACTGGAGATGACCCGACTTTAAAAACAGATAAAAGATTAATTGAAAGGTTCAGAGAGCAAATAGCAAATATTGAGATAATTGAGACAGAAGACCTTAATAAAATAATTGAAGTTGTAGAAAGCCTTCCTAAGGAAAGCAAAATGGAAGACTGCAAATTAGCAGAAGAAAAAGATGATTTTAATGAATTGCTTAATAATGCAATCAAGGCAGACGGGACAAAGATAGATTGGAAAGAAGACAAGATAGGATATTTTAGAATAGAAGTTAAAAATAATTATATCATTGCAAGACACATGATAAAAGGAAAAGAACATGCAGTGATAATTGGAAAAAAAGCAGAGGATGTTAATAAAAAAATATGCGAACTTGGGCTTGTGTCTGACTTGTATCACGCAATGTATCTTGGAAGCGAATTAAAAAAGGCAGAATATTGTTTAAAAAACTCTTTGGACTACAAGCAAGATTTTGAAGAAGAGGAAGATGCGTACTTAAAGACTACTTTCATTAAAGCAAAAACTTTAAGTGAAGCGTGGGTTAAGGCCTTAACGCAAGTTTACTTATATGGCGAAAAGTATTTAGTTGGCAAATACAATGCAAAAACTCTTGATCTGCCAATAATAATTCATGTAAAAGAGGCTCTAAAAGAGCCAGTAATGCATAAAAAAGCGCCCAAGTATGATGTAAGAGAAAAGTATGCAGAGGAATTCATCAAAGGAAAGGGAAAAGAAAAAGAAAACGAATTTGTATACACTTATTATTCTAGATTAAGAAGCTATGTTGACAGTGTTGCCAGAGCAAAAATTCCTAATGTAGTAAGTGATGAGGAGCTAAAAGAAATTAAGGATGAATTGATAAAAATCGACCAAATTGAAGAGGCAATTAAGCTGTTAAAAAAAGACCCAACTTTAAGAAGGGTTGTAATATGCACTTGGATGCCTTACAAAGACCTAAGCCTTGAAAGGGCTCCGCACGCGCCCTGTCTAGTAATAATACAGCCAAGAATAAACAAAGGCAAGCTTGATTTCCATTTTGTATTTAAGTCGCAAGACTTGTACATC
>JAFCFT010000021.1 GCA_017608505.1 Candidatus Parvarchaeota archaeon
GTAGGACCTAGTGAGGATGTTGTGCAGAATTTGTATAAAGTATTATTTAGGACTTATACTCGTACGGGAAATATAATAGTTATAATAGATGAGGCTCGTAAATTGAAGAAGTGGTTTGGCGTAGGACCTAGTGAGGATGTTGTGCAGAATTTGTATAAAGTATTGCTTAATGAAGAAGATTTATTTGAAGCCTACAGAATATATAACTGGACTGGAATTAGACCTAGTGAAGAGGTTGTGCAAACAAGTTATGGAGCATTTCTTATAGAAGGAAGTACTTACGCTGCTCTTGAATTAAAAGATAGGTTCAGAATAAATCCTAATAAAAAGAATTTGTATTTGTATCTTAAAGGGAAAATAGATGGGCTTGAAGAGTTGATAAGTGAAGAAGCAAGTAAGGAAGAGCTTGTACAAAAGGGGTATGAAGTATTTTTTAAGGAAGGAAAGATTGATAGTGCTCAGATATTGAGAGAGTTATCTGGAATAAAACCTGCGTTTACTAAGATGAGCCTTCAGGAAATTTATAAAGAGTTGCTTGAAGAAGGTAGGACACATGGAGCTTATGAATTGTGTAAATGGTCTAAGATAAATCCTAATAAAGAGAATTTGTATTTGTATCTTAAAAATAAAATAAGTGGGCTTGAAAAGATAATAAGTGAGGACGCAAGTAAAGAAGAGATTGTGCAGAAAGGGTATGAAGTATTTTTCAGGAAAAAAGAGATCGATAGTGCTCAAATATTAAGAGAGTTATCTGGGATCGTCCCTGATAAAGAAAATTTATATTTATATTTTAAAGATGAAGAGCATATCCAGAAAAAATATTGTGTGTTAATTAAGCTCCGCAGACATATGTACATAATTATGTAGGACATCATGAGTCTTATTTTAGAAAATATATAAATTTATTTAAAGGCCTTATAGAAGCTACAGGTATAAGTCCCAAGGAGGAAATTGTGCAAGAAAGATACAAATTCCTTATTGAAAGAGAAAAAATGGATGATCTTAAAAGGTTGATAGAGATTACTAGAATAGCACCTAAGGAGGAAATTGTCCAGAAAGAATGCAAAGTGTTGATTAAAAAAGGAAAAATGAAATGTCTAGAAGAATTAATAAAAATAACTAAAATAAATCCTAAAATAAATGAAGAAATTGTGCAAAATAAATACAAAGAATTAATAAAACAAATAAAAGAATTTGGACCTTTAAAAGATCTTAAAATACTATTAAAAGTAAGCAAAATTAAACCTGAAAAGAGCATCTTAGATGAGTTGTATAAAGAAGTGGTTGATTAAGAATAGTAAGCTTTAAAAAGAGTCTTGATTTCTCATAACAGAATAGGATTTGAACACTTTGGAGTACAAATATGGGACACAAAATAGGATATGTGCACAGGCCCCACAGGGGAAGTATGGGAGTTTGGCCTAGAAAGAGGGCTAAACGGCAGTATCCTAGAGTGGACTGGAAACAAGTAAGCGGGGTCACTGGTCGTGTAGGGTTTGCTGCTTATAAGGCAGGGATGAGCCACGCAATAATAATTGATAACAGAAAAAGCACGCCAACAAAAAATCAGCCAGTATTTTGGCCAGTAACAATACTTGAGGCCCCTCCTTTAAAAGTCATTGGTTTGCGTTTTTATAAAAGCACTCCTTATGGCTTAAAAACTGTTTCTGATATTATTACAAGAAAATTTGACAAATATCTTAAAAGAAAATTAATACAACCTAAAAAAGAAGCAAAAAATTTTGATGAAATAACCGATTATGATGAAATTAGATTGCTTGTTCAGGCACAGCCTCACTTGATTAAATTAAAGAAAACGCCGGAAGTCTTTGAATTAGGCTTGGGCGGAACGCTTGAAGATAAGAAAAATTATGCTAAAGACGCTATTGAAAAGGAGATAAGGATCAGCGAGGTCTTTAAAGAAGGAATGCAAATCGATATTAATGCGGTGACAAAAGGGAAAGGTTTTCAAGGCAGTGTCAAAAGACATGGCGTAACAATAAGACAGCATAAAAGCGAAAAAACAAAAAGAGCAGCAGGAACGCTAGCGCCAGTAAGACCAAGAAAGGTCGACTGGAGGGTCCCGCAATTTGGTCAAATGGGTTATCACACAAGGACAGAATTTAATAAAATAGTCCTTAAGATTGGAGACAAGCCAGAAGAAGTGAATCCTAAAGGAGGATTTAAAGGATATGGCTTGGTTACAAATGATTATATTGTGTTAAAAGGAAGTGTCTTAGGCCCAAGAAAAAGATTAATTATGTTAAGATACCCTGTAAGGCCGAATAAGGCAATTCCAAATGTGCCGCCACAAATAAAATATTTCAGCTTGGCAAGCAAGCAGGGGTGCAGGAAATGAAAGTTAGATCAATAACTGGCAAAGAACTTGCAACAATTAAGCTGCCTGCGCAGTTTAAAGAAGAAGTCAGGAGAGATTTGATAAGAAGGGCTTTTAATGCTTTAAGGACCCACAAGTTGCAGCCACAAGGCACAATGAAAGGGGCTGGAAATAGGTGGGCTGTGTATCTAAGTAAAAGAAGAAGAGTATACAAATCAGTGTATGGATATGGCAGGAGCAGAACACCAAGAAAGACTTTAATTAGAAGGGGAAGAAGATTTGTGCTTGTTGGCGCAATGGCACCATTTACAGTTGGAGGAAGAGTCGCGCACCCTCCAAAAGTGGAGAAAATAATAAAAGAAAAGATAAATAAAAAGGAAAGAAGAAAGGCTATTAGATGCGCGCTGAGCGCATGCAATCCTTTAATAATTGAAGATAAAATAGAATCATTAAAGCAGACTAAAAGCTTGATAAAAGCGCTTGAAAGCAATGGGATAAAATTAGAAAAAGTTGTTAGGAGAAAATCTGGAAGTAAAAAAAGATACAAAAAAGGGCCTCTGCTTGTCTTTAATAAAAGATGCGATGCTATTAAAGCTTCAAGCAACATACCTGGTGTTGACGCTTCATTAGTTAATGAATTAAATGTTGAGCTTTTGGCTCCAGGAGGAAATCCTGGAAGAACTGTTGTATTCAGCCTTGGCGCAATAAAAAAGATGGAGGATGAGAGGTTGTTTTTATGAACGTCATAGTAAGACCAGTCATGAGCGAAAAAGCAGTAAGACTAATGGAAGCAGAAAATGTGCTTACACTCATAGTAAATCAAAAGTCAAATAAAAATCAAATAAAAAAAGCTGTAGAAGAATTATTTAACGTTAAAGTATTAAAGGTAAGAACATTAATCACTACTAAGAATGAAAAGAAAGCGTATATTAAATTAAGCCCTGAAAACAATGCTTTGGATGTTGGAGCAGAACTGGGGATGATATAAAATGCCTAGGAGGACTATAACAAGAAGGCGCGGGAAGGGAACGCCTACTTACAGGGCTAAAAGCCACAGGTACAGAGCAAAAGTAGAATACAAGACATATGAGGCTCTTGAAAAAGAAGGAAAAGTAATTGGAGAAGTTGTGGATTTAATGCATGATCCTGCAAGAAACGCTCCTTTAATGATAGTAAAATATGACACGCAAATAACAGCACTTCCTGCAGTGCTTGGAATAAAAAAAGGGGACATAATAGAAGAAGGCGTGACAGCCTCCATAAGAGAGGGAAACATACTTCCTTTGGCAGCAATACCAGAAGGAACAACAGTAAGCAATATAGAGTTAAGACCTGGTGATGGAGGCGCACTGGTTAGAACTGCAGGCAGCAGTGCTAAAATCGTAAGAAAAGATGAAAAAGAAGTTGTAATTAAGTTGCCTTCAAAAAAATTCAAGGCATTAAATAAAATGTGCAGGGCAATGATTGGTGTCATTGCTGGCGGCGGACACAAAGAAAAGCCTTTGCTAAAAGCAGGAAAGAATTACTATAAGAAGAAGGCGCGCGGCAAGTTATGGCCCATTGTTTCTGGAACGTCAAAAAACCCTGTTGAGCACCCTCATGGAGGCGGTGGAGGAAGAAGCAGAAAGTCTAGAACTGTAAGCAGAAACGCTCCGCCAGGCGCAAAAGTTGGAACAATCGCATCAAGAAGAACAGGTAGGAGGAAAAAGTAATGGCAAAAGAGTTCACGTACAGGGGGAAAACAATTGAAGAATTAATGAAAATGCCTTTAGAAGAAGTGATAAAGCTTCTTCCAGCAAGAGCAAGAAGAACAATTAAAAGAGGCCAGCTAAGAAAGAACCCAAAATTGTATAAAAGAATATTAGAAGCAAGAAAAGCTGTTGATGCTGGCGAAAAGCAAAAGCCAATAAAGACCCATAGAAGAGATTTCATAATACTTCCTTTAATGGTTGGATTAAAAATAGGCGTGCACAATGGCAAGGAATTTCAAGAAGTGCTGATAAAACCTGAAATGATTGGGCATCCTTTAGGAGAATACGCAATGACTAGAAAAATGGTCAAGCACTCAAGCCCAGGAGTTGGCGCTAGCAGGTCAAGCAGGTTTGTGCCGGTGAAGTAAAAATGGAGGACTACAATATTGCTGTTGGAGCTGGAAGCGGACTTCCAATCAGCAGAAAGCATACAAGAGAAATATTGAATTTAATTAAAGGCATGTATCTTAACAAGGCCATAGAAAGGCTTGAGTTAGTTAGAAGCAAAAAACTTGCAGTCCCATTTAAAAGATATAATAGAGATATGGGGCACAAAAAAGGAATGGCTGCTGGAAGATATCCTATAAAAGCCTGCAAATACATAATAGATGTTTTGCTTAATGCAAAAAACAATGCTATTAACAAAGGGCTTCAAGAAGAAAAGCTCTACATTTGCGAAGCAATAACAATGATGGACGTAAGCAAAAATAGAAGACTTAGGGTGCGCAAAGGCCCTTTTGTTAAAAGCAGAAAATCAATAAGCGTAAAAATAAAAGTCAAAGAAAAAGAGGAGGAGGGCAAGAAATGATTGAGCGAAAATTCATTGAAGAAAAAGTGAAAGAATACAAAATCAAAGAATACTTAAGAAAGACTTTTGTCAATGCAGGCTACAGCAGTTCAGTTATTGAAAAAACTCCTTTAGGAATTAAAATCACGATTAACACAAGCAAGCCAGGGATAATAGTTGGAAAAGGAGGAAAGAACATAGCTGAAATCACTGAAACTTTAAAAAGAAAATTTAATCTTGAAAGCCCTCAGTTGGAAGTAAATGAGGTTCCTGTGCCAGAACTTGACCCAAACATAATGGCTGAAAGCATATCATACAGGCTTCAAAAGTTTGGAAAAACAAGATTCAAGGCAATAGGATATAGTGCGCTTCAAAAAATAATGCAAGCAGGGGCAGTTGGCGCAGAAGTTACAATCTCAGGAAGAATCCCTGGCAAAAGACACAAAACTTGGAGATTTAAAGCAGGAAGGCTTCCAAAAAACGGATACATAGCCAACAATCTTGTGGATAAAGGCTTTACTGAAATTCAATGGAAACAAGGAAGCGTTGGCATTAAAGTAAGCATATTAAGCCCTTATGTTAAAACACCAGATCAATTTAAAATTATAGAGGAGGTGACTGGGAATGGCGATATTAAGAGTGAAGGAGATAAAAGCGCTGTCAGAGAAGAGTCTGAAAAAAAAGAGTGAAGAGCTAATGAAAGAGTTAATGAAAGCAAAAGCCCAGTCTGCCTCTAAGATAAATCCGGAAAATCCAGGCAAGATAAAAGAAATTAAAAGAACTCTTGCCAGGATAAATACGATAAAAAGAGAAAGAGGTGTGAAATAGCACAAAATGACAGTTTGCCCGAAGTGCGGGTTGCCGAAAGAGATATGCACTTGCGAAACGCTTGTTAAAGAAGCGCAAAAAGTCAGCATTACAGTGATATCACGAAAGTGGGGCAAGCCAGTGACAATAATAAGAGGAATAGATTGGAACGAGTTCGATCCAAAGGCCTTGAAGGAATTGTTAAAATTCCTCAAGCAAAAGCTTGCCTGCGGAGGCGTGCATGACAAGGAGAACAACTGGATCGAACTGCAAGGAGACCACAAAGAGGCCCTAAAAAAAGTGTTGAAAAGCAAGGGGTTCAAAGTCGAAGGTGACTCAAGTGAAACCGCAAAAACTAATAAGACATGAATTAATAGGACGGCAAGTGCAAATAATAGAAGCAAAAAACAAAACCCTTGAAGGCCTTAAAGGCAAAATAGTGGACGAAACTAAAAATACGTTCGCTATAGAGACAACCAAGGGTCTAAAGAAAATATTAAAAAAGGAGGTAACCCTCCTCTTTAAAACAAAAAGCGGAAGCGTAAAAATAGAAGGCGAGGTCTTGGTTGGAAGGCCAGAAGAACGAATCAAGCAAAAGAAAAAATTGGTGAAAAGATGGTAAAAGAAAAAGGAATTGGAATTGAAGGCGTTGAAGCGCCAAAGGATACGTGTAGTGATAACAATTGTCCATGGCACGGCTCTTTAAGAGTCAGAGGAAGGATATTTACTGGCAAAGTAATAAGCGACAGAATGGCTAAGACAGTCACTGTTGAATGGCCAAGGATTGTAAGGCTAAAAAAATATAAAAGATATATGAAGAAAAGAAGCAGGGTTAAAGCGCATAACCCTCCATGCTTAAATGCAAAAATAGGCGACACTGTAACAATAATGGAATGCAGGCCATTAAGCAAAACCAAGAAATTTGTTGTAATAGAGGTGAAAAAAGAATGAAAGGGGTCGGCTCTAGAATAACTAGAAGGCTGCAAGTAGGCTCAAGACTTAAAGTAATAGACAACTCAGGCGCCCAGATAATTGAGTTGATAAGCGTCAGAGGATACAAAGGCGTTAAAAACAGATACGCAAAAGGTGGGATCGGAGACATGATCACTGCAACTGTAAAAGTTGGAAAGCCAGGAATGAAGCACAAATTAGTCAAAGCACTAATAGTGCAACAAAAAGGCAGTTACAGAAGGCCTGACGGCACAAGGGTAAAATTCAGTGATAATTGCGCCATCCTGCTTAAAAGCGATGAAGGAGACCCAAAAGGCACAGTAATTAAAGGGCCTGTTGCCAAGGAAGTCATCCAAAGATGGAAAAAAGTAGGCAAATATGCGAGCGTGGTGGTATGAAAAAGTTTTCATTAAGTTGGAAGTCGAGCACTAAAAAAAGAAAGCAGCGCAAGTATGTATACAATGCGCCCTTGCATATTCGCAGAAAAATAATGAGCAGCCACTTAAGCCCCGAATTAAGAAAAAAGTATGGGAAAAGAAGCTTGCCAATAAGAAAAGGCGACGAAGTAGTTGTTATGCGAGGAACTTATAAAGGCACTGTAGGAAAAGTTGTTGAAGTCTTAAGAAGAAAATACAAAGTGTTTGTTGACAATGTCTTTATGGAGAAAAAAGACGGCACAAGAGTAAAAGTGCCTCTTCATTCATCAAATTTAATGATTAAAAAACTTAATTTAGAAGACCCAAAAAGAATTGAGGCGGTGCAAAGAAAATGATGCAAAAAAGAATCTCATCTCCAAAAACATATTCAATATTGCGTAAAGTAAGGACATGGACAGTAAGAATTAGGCCTGGCCCTCATAAAAAAGAAGAGTCTATCCCTCTTGCGCTAGTTATTAGAGATTCTTTAAATATTGCAAGAAATGCAAGAGAAACTAAAAAAATTCTAAAAAAAGGAGAAGTGCTTGTTGACGGCGTCATAAGAAAAGACCACAAATTCCCTGTTGGATTCATGGATGTAATAATAATCCCAAAAACCAAAAAATATTACAGAATGACATACACAAGAAAAGGAAAATTAGTCCCTATTGAAATTAAAAAATCAGAAGCAGACTTAAAAATAGTTAGAATAAAGAAAAAAATCAAGAACAAAGACGGCTTTCAAATAGTAACACACGACGGCAGAACATTTCAAGTCAAAAAAACAGAAGGGAGAAAATACAAAACAGGTTCAAGCCTTTTGATAAAAATCCCAAGTCAAGAAATCCTTGAATATATTGAACTTAAGAAAGGCGCAAATGCATTTATTACAGGAGGAAAGCATATTGGTGCAAAAGCGCAGGTAAAAGATATTAGGGCGTTTAAGGCAGCCCGCGAGGATTTAGTTGTCATTAAGATTGATAATAACGAATATGAAACTGTTAAAAGATACATATTTCCAATTGGGATTGAAAAAGTTAAGGTGACTATATGAGAAAAATAAGCATTGAAAAAGTCTGTTTGAATGTAGGTGTTGGCGAAGCAGGAGAAAAGCTGGAAAAAGCCAAGATGCTTGTAGAAAGGCTTACAAACAGAAAAGCTGTTTTCACAAAAGGCAAAAAGAAAATCCCTGCATTTAAAATCAGACCAGGACTTCCAATAGGCGTTAAAGTAACAATTAGAAAAGGTGCCAAAGACATATTGAAAAAATTGTTAGAAGCTGTTGACAATACTCTTAAGCCCTCATGCTTTAACGGAAGAAGCGTATCATTTGGAATTGAAGAATACATAGAAATCCCAGGCATGGAATATGATCCAAACATAGGAATTATAGGAATGAATGTGTCTGTGTGCCTTAAAAGGCCTGGTTTAAGAGTAGAAAAGCGCAAAATTAAAAGGTCAAAAGTTGGAAAATCCCAGAGAATTACAACACAAGAAGCAATAGAATTTTTCAAAGAAAAATTTAAGACAAAAGTGGTGGAGGCAAAATGACAGCCAAATCTTACAAAAAGGCAATGAAGCAATTAATAAACAAGCCAGCAAAACTTGCAAAATATTTAAAGCATAATAAACCAAAAGACAGAAAAACAGGCAAAGGCAAAAATCAATGCAAACTCTGCGGAAGAAGAGGAGGCCATATAAGCCGTTATGGCTTGCACATATGCAGGCAATGCTTTAGAGAAAAA
Source organism: Candidatus Parvarchaeota archaeon (assembly GCA_017608505.1). GTDB lineage: Archaea > Nanobdellota > Nanobdellia > WJKC01 > WJKC01 > JAFCFT01. The sequence continues at coordinate 8,796 of JAFCFT010000021.1, forward strand.
GCCAAGGCGTTAGGATTCCACAAATATAGGTGATAAAAAATGGGTGAATTAATTAGTGATGCATTAAGCATAATAAACAATGCTGAAAGATTGAATAAGGACGAAGCAATCATAAGAAGGACAAACAAGCTGTTAAAAGCAATTGTCAAACTCTTAAAAGAAAAGGGGTATGTAGGAGAATATGAATACATAAATGACAACAAAGGAGGAATCCTTAGGATAAAATTATTGAATAAAATCAATAAAATAGGCGCAATAAGACCAAGGTTTCCTTGCAAAGTTGAAGAGTTAGAAGATTACGAAAAAAGATATTTGCCTGCTGCAGGATTTGGCATAATAATCATCTCAACAAATAAAGGCTTAATGACTCACGAAGAGGCAAAGAACAAAAATTTAGGAGGAACTTTAATTGCATACTGCTATTAGGTGGTTTTTTTGATAAAGAAAATAACACTTCCAGAAGGTATCGAAGCAAGACTCGAAGAAGATGCATTATTTATAAAAGGCCCAAAAGGAGAAAATAAAAGGCTTGTTAAAAACCCATTATTCACTGTAGAAGTTAAAGGCAATGAAATAACGCTTAAAAGTGTTAAAGACTCAAATGCAAGAAAATACAAAAGAATAATCAACACGTATGTCGCGCACATTAATAACATGATTAAAGGAGTAATTGAAGGGTATGAAGCAAGACTGAAAATAACATACAGCCACTTTCCAATAACTGTCAAAGTTGAGGGCAATGAAATCATAATTGAAAACTTTGGCGGAGAGAAAAAACCAAGAAAAACACGCGTAATGCCTGGAGTTGAACTTAAAGTTGAAGGCAATGAAATCATAGTCACGGGAATTGACAAAGAAGCTGTTGGCCAAACAGCAGCAAACTTAGAAAATGTAACTCAAATAAAATATAAAGATAGGAGGGTATTCCAGGACGGCATCTGGATTACGAAAAAGCCATGAAAAAATTAAGATTTAGAAGGCAGGGACTTGGATCAAAAATAAGGATTAAGCCAGTGTGGAGAAAGCCGCGTGGCTGGGGGAGCAAGCAGCGAAAGAAGAAAAAAGGAAGAAGAACTGCAATGCCAAATATAGGCTACAGAAGCCCTAGAAAAACAAGAGGAGAAACATACACGCTTATTAGCAATCTTAAAGACATTGAAGGTCTTAAAAAAGGAGACACTGTAATGCTTAAGTCAAAAATAGGCGCTAAAAAGAAAATTGAGATTCTTACTGCCTGCATGAAAAAAGGTCTAATAGTTAAAAATTACAAAAAAATCCAAGAAACAATTAACAAATTAAAAGAGTCTTTTGAAAAAGCAAAAGAAAAGCGCGAGAAAAAGATGAAAGAAAAAATGAAGAAAAAAGAGGAGCGCAAAAAGAAAGAAAAAGAAGTAAAAAAAGTTGTCAAAATAAAAAAGAAAAAAGTAGAAAAGAAAGAAGGTGCTAAGAAATGAAAACATTCCAACTTCAAAAAAGACTTGCAAGCGACTTATTAAAGTCTGGCAAAAATAGAGTTAAATTTAATGAGGAAAAGCTAAAAGAAATCAGCGAGGCAATAACTCGCAATGATATTCGCGACTTAATCAAAAAGAAGGCAATAACTGTCAAGAAAAAGAAAGGCGTAAGCAGAGTAAGGGCAAGAAAAAGGCATGAGCAAAGGAAAAAAGGCAGGCGCAGGGGTCATGGAACCTGGAAAGGAAAGAAAACTGCCAGAACGCCTAAAAAAAGAGCTTGGATTAACAGAATAAGACCTCAAAGAAAGCTCTTAAAATATTTGAGAGACAAAGGCATATTAACACCCCAAATATATAGAAAACTTTACAGGCTTGCAAAAGGAGGCTTTTTTAGAAGCAAGTCTCACCTAAAGATTTATATAGAAAAAATATTAAGCAAGTGATTTTATGGTTCAAAAAAGAGTCCCATACAAAAGGAGAAGAGAAGGAAAAACTAATTATAAGAAGAGGCTTAAATTAGTCAGCTCAGGCAAGCCAAGATTTATTGTAAGAATCAGCAACAAATATGTTACATGCCAAGTTACAAAGTTTAAACCAGAAGGCGACATAACAGTTTGCACATTTAATTCAAAGAAATTAAGCGACTATGGATTTAAAGGGACAAAGAATTTGCCTAGCGCGTATCTTGCCGGTCTTGTGTGCGGATTCTTGGCCAAGAAAAAAGGGATAAAAGAAGCAGTGCTTGACTCTGGCTTGCATGTCACACTTAAAGGAGGCAGAATTTTTGCAGCATTAAAAGGAGCTATTGACTCTGGATTAAAGATTCCTCATGGAGAAGGAGTCTTCCCCCAAGAATCAAGGCTTAAAGGAGAGCATTTAAAATTAGGAGACTCTTTTCTTAAAGCAAAAGACAAGATAATGGAGGCGTTTAAGAAATGAATGAAGAATCAAAAAATGAATGGGTCCCAAAAACAAGTCTTGGCAAAAAAGTCAAGGCAGGCGAAATTAAAGACATAAATGAAATTATAAATAAGGGCCTAAAAATCAAAGAAGTTGAAATAGTTGACACTTTAATACCTGACATAGAGTCAGACCTCATACTCATCGGACAAGCAAAAGGCAAGTTTGGAGGAGGCAAAAGAAGAGCATTTAGAAACACTCAGAAAAAGACAAGAGACGGGAACCGCACAAAATTCTCAGCAATGGCAGTTGTTGGCAATAGAAACGGCCTTGTAGGGGTAGGTATTGGCAAAAGCGTTGAAACAGTGCCTGCACGCGAAAAAGCAGTGCGCAATGCAAAATTGTCTCTTTTTAGAATAAGAAGGGGGTGCGGAAGCTGGGAATGCGGATGCGGAACGCCTCATTCAATCCCTTTCACTGTAACAGGCAAATCAGGAAGCACAGTCATTAAATTAATCCCTGCGCCAAAAGGAGTCGGCTTGTGCGTTCACAACGAAGTTCAAAAAATCTTAAGTCTTGCAGGCGTTAAGGACGTATGGTCTTGGTCAAAAGGGCAAACAAGAACAACAATCAACTTAATTTATGCTACAATTGACGCGCTAAAGAAACTAAAAAGCACAATTGTCACTGAAGAATTTAAAAACAAAGCAGGTTGTGATGCTTAATGAAAATTGCTGTTTTGCGCATAAGAGGAGGGTTTAAAATTAGGAAAGAACACAAAGACACAATGAAAATGCTGCGCCTTCACAAAAAAAATCATTTAGTGCTACTTGACGACACGCCTGTAAACAAAGGCATGATAAACAAAGTCCGCCACTGGGTCACTTACGGACCAATTAGAGAGGAAGTCTTAAAAGAGCTAATTAAAAAGCGCGGGAGGCTTTCTGGCAACAAGCGCGTTGAAATGACTGAAAAAGAACTTGACAAGTTTGTTAAAGACTTTATGGCAGGCAAAGCAAAATTAAGCGACAAAGGAATCAAACCTGTTTTCAGACTTAAGCCTCCAAAAAAAGGCTTTGAAAAATTAGGCATAAAATTTGACTACCCTCGCGGCGCACTTGGTCCTCGAGGCGACGCTATTAATGAGCTTCTTTTAAGGATGATTTAATTTTAAGAATAATAATATTATTAATAAAAAGATTCATAACCGAATACTTTTGTTTTCACAGGCTATATGCTTGAACGCTTTGTAAATAAAGACGGCAAAATTAAGCTGTGCGCTGGCGGATTTGAACACCTCGCAAACTATGTTAAAAAAAGAGGGAAAGAATATGTTTCTGTAAATGGCGAGCTTTATGAAGTTGCGCCTTTTAAAGAGCAATATAATTATAAATTTAT
>JAFCFT010000008.1 GCA_017608505.1 Candidatus Parvarchaeota archaeon
CAGGGAGCTGAAACGAAGACTGAAATGGTTTGGAGGGTTTCAAAGCAGAAAAGGAGCAGAGAGTTTTATAAGGCAGTGGGTAAGGAATTATAACACGGAAAAAGTCACTTAACCTGATCTCTTTTTAGACAAGTAATCTTTAATAGCTTCTCTTAATGCGTCTTGGGCAAGGACTGAGCAATGGATTTTTGGCTCCGGGAGGCCTCCTAAGGCTTTTACTATGTCCATGCGCGTGATTTTTAAAGCTTCTTTTATTGTTTTGCCTTTTGCAAGCTCAGTAAGCATGCTTGATGATGCAATTGCAGCAGCGCACCCAAGCGTTTTGAATTTAATGTCTGCAATTTTGTTGTCTTTGACTTTTATAAAGACTTTCATCACGTCGCCGCATATAGGATTTCCTACTTTGCCGACTCCGTCAGGGTCCTTAATTTCCCCCATGTTGCGCGGGTTGTTAAAATGCTCAATGACTTTTTTAGAATACTGGATCATAAAGGACTCATCTCTTTTAGGCGCTTGACTGTTTTAATTACAGATTTGATTAAGTAATTCACTTCTTTTTCAGTGTTCATTCTGCTTAAAGTTATGCGTATGCTGCCGTGGCTTTCTATTGGGGTTCTGCCAATTGCTGTAAGAACGTGGCTTGGCTTCAAGCTTTTTGAAGAACAAGCGCTCCCAGTTGAGACAGCAATTCCTAGCGCATCAAGGCCAAGCAGCACTGACTCCCCTTCAACGCCTGAAAATGAAATGTTAATATTGTTGCACAGGCGTTTGTCTTCCTTAGGGCCATTAAGCTTTGCGTCAGGGAACGCTTTTAATAATTCATTAATGATTCTGTCGCGCAGACGCGTCATGTATTTTATATGCTCTTGATTAGCTAATTGGGCTGCTTTTGCAAAGCCAACTATTCCTGGTATGTTTTCTGTCCCTGCCCTTAAGTCAAATTCGTGCCCGCCCCCGTCTATGAGTTTTTGGATGCGGATTCCTTTGCGGACAAATAAGGCTCCTACGCCTTTTGGGCCGTGGATTTTATGTGCTGAAAGACTTACTAAGTCAAGGTCCATTTTACGGACATTAATTGGGACTTTTGTAAATGACTGAACTGCGTCAGTGTGGAAGTAGGCTCCGCCTTTGTGCGCAATGCGCGCAAGCTCTGCAATTGGCTCAATCGTCCCTATTTCATTGTTAGCGTGCATTATTGTGACAAGTATTGTGTCTTTTGTCATTGCTTTTTTAAGGGTTTCTGGCTTGACAAACCCCTCGCTGTCAACAGGCAGGTATGTGACTTTAAATCCTAGCTTTTCAAGCGCTTTGCAAGTGTTTAAGACTGCATGATGCTCTATTTTTGATGTGATTATATGGCCCTTGCCTTTTGCAAAGGCAACGCCTTTAATAGCTAAATTGTCGCTTTCGCTTCCTCCAGATGTGAATATTATTTCAGAAGGCTCGGCGCCGATTGCGTCTGCAATTATTCTTCTTGACTGGTCTAATGCTTCATGAGCCTCCCTTCCAAAGCTGTGAAGAGAGGATGCATTTCCAAATTTTTCAGTAAAATATGGTTCCATTGCTTTTAGGACTTTTGGGTCAGCCGGAGTTGTTGCCCCGTTATCGAAGTATGCTTTCATATTTTAAGACACCCCCTGCAACCGCACAATTTGTTGTCTAGTTGTTCGTGAAGCAAGCATAAGCCTTTGCATTCTTTAAATTTCTTTAATATTTTTTGAACTTCAAAAATGAAGCAGGATTTGTTGCTTGCCAGCGCCTTTGCAGCTGTTTTGATTAGGGCTTTAACTTCGCTATTGAATTTAACATCTCGCGCCCTTTTTGACATAAAATAGTTGCTTACGCACGCTTCAGTAACGCCAAATATTGATGCTATTTCTTTTTGTTTTAAGCCCATTGAGGAAAGATTATATGCTAGCTCCCTGCGAATAGCAGGTATGACGTAAAAGACTTCGAGCTCTTGCGGAAGCATCATAAGAAAATTAACTATTGTTAAGTTTATAAATATTTGGGATAAATTAGACCTAATCAAAATTTGCGTGTTTCACAATCTAAATTTTTACAAGATTTTAATATTAAAAGTTACCATTCTTTCCCTGCCAAATTCCATCTCTTTTCTCCATTCAAAATTAGGAAATGATGGATCTTTTGATAATTCTTTTAATACTGTTTCTACTTTTTCCACATTATATTTGTTTATTGTATGAATATTTATGAATCTGTATCCATAAGTAGCAGCTCTAAGATACAACTCTTTGGTAATGACAACTTTTGATGTGTCATTAGATACCCAAATTGCTCTTGGAAAAAAATCGATTAATTCACCAAGAATCTTATTAAAAATTTCATAAATTTTATTTTCATTGTCTTCGTATTTATTAATAATATCTTTTAAAATTGGTATAATTAATTCATCAAAGTAGCCTTGTATAACCCAATTAATAATTATAACTGCTCTATAGCCCCAACGATTTAAACCATCTTTTTTAATCTTTTTAGCACCGTTTAGATCGCCTGCGAAATTACATGCTTTGGCTTCTTGTCCCATAATAAAGAGGCGCCAATCCAAAGGTGATAAGTACCTTTTTAAATCAGCAAACCTTTCGTTATAACTTAAATTTTTTAAATTAAGATATTTTTTAGATTCTTCTTCGTCTAATAAGGGCAATAGATTATTCATTCCTTCTTTATTTATGATTTTCTTTATTTTTTTGAATAATTTTTTAAATTTGTCTGGAAGAATTTTTAAACCCTTTTTGCCAGATTTTTCGACTAATTCAAATAATTCAGGATGCTCTTCATAAAGTTTTAACCAAAAATCGAAGGGAGGTGTAGAGGTATTCATAGTACTTCTTTTTCTTGTTGAGAAATAATATGCTCTATCATAGATGCGCTATCCTTAGCTATGAACAACTTTGATCCGGGCAACACTCCTCCAAAATCATCCGCCTTTAAGGGGCCGAAGAGAAAAACTATCTTTGATAGGCTCTTTTATTATTTTGTCGATTATTCTGCCTTCATCGTCTATTTCACAATTAAATAAGTCAAGTAGTTGGGGTAAGATTTCTTTATTAAATTCTATGAATTCAATTTTTTCTTTATTGGTCATATTTATTACCTCACGTACTTATTTTATATATCTTTTGATTACTAATAATCGTTTTGAAGTATAATCACCGCTCATCGCTACTCGTCTCACTTAAATATATCAAATATGTTTATAGTATTTAAAGGTTGTCAAAGTTGAAGGACTGTTGAATATGATTCCTAATAAAATGTCATGATACAGTAATTTTTAGCTAAAATCTATTTGTTGCAAGTCCTTTTAAATGAGAAAACTTATAAAACATGACTTCTTTACACACACATTCAATGCTAAGGCACATGCCTTTTTATCCTAATAAAGATGATTTTCATTGTATTAATGCTGCTATGAGGTGTGTTTTAAGGCATTATCAGAGAAAGGAGTATTCAGAAACTTATCTTGACAGTCTTTTAAGAAGCAGGCCAAAAACATGGCCCTGGATGCCTGAGTGTGCATTGGTCTTGCACGAGCTTGGATTAAAAGTTAAATATTTTGCAAAAATCAACATGATGGACTATTTGAAAGGCGAGGCATTTATAAGAACTATAATTAGGGAACACAGCAATTCGTACATTAAAAGGACCGACTTTGAAAGACTTAGAAAGGCTGTTTACAGGCTTGAGACTTTAGAGCTGTTTGATCAAAGAGATTTAAGTCTTGATGAAGTTTCAACATTTATAAAAAAAGGATATGCTCCTATTTTTGTTATAAACAATATTTTTGTCAAGCCAAGGCCTAAGCTCGGCAAATATGTTGTAGTAACAAGAATTGATAACTCGCACGTATACTATCATGAAACAGGACCTTCATTTAAGTACCCGAATTTTAGAGTGAAAAAAGAAGATTTTGAAAAAGCTTGGTTTGATACAAAGGAAATGATGCTTGTAATGGGAAATCAGAAGGTTTTGGAGTGGAAATGAAGGTTTTGTCTAATTATTTTCAATATTGAAAAAAATTTAATGAAATTCTTCAAAAACTCCAAATTCAAGCACTATTCTTTTAAAAAGCACCTTTGCTTCATGTGGAGTTATTTTTGTCATTAAAAAGTGACATAGTTTAGTGGACAGATTGCAAAAATCGCATTTTAAGACTTGGATTTGAAATTTAAAATTGAATTATAAATAGATTATTATATCCTAAAATATATATTTTCTATTACATAATATTTATAAACTTCCAAAATATATCAACAATATGTAGTGGTTCCATTGGAAATATACCACAATATATTGTGTGAGGGATAATAACAATGAAATGTCCTTATTGCGGGAGTGAAAGTACAAAAGTAGTTGATAAGCGCGATTCTGAAGACTCTGCAAGAAGACGAAGAGAATGCAATTCTTGCAAAAAAAGATTTACTACTTATGAACGCGTTGAAAATCTTTCTTTAACAGTTTTAAAAAAGAATGGCACAAAAGAGCAATTTGACAAAGAAAAACTTAAAAAAGGCATTATAAAAGCTTGCGAAAAAAGGCCAATTACTTTGGAGCAAATTGAAAAATTATGCGATGAAATAGAGCTTGAATTAAGAAATAGAGATTCCCTTGAAGTTAAGTCATCTGTTATTGGCGAGCTTGCCATGGACAAGCTTAAAAACATTGACAAGATTGCTTATTTAAGATTTGCTTCTGTGTATCACATGTTTGATGACATTAAGTCATTTGAGCGCGAGATTGAAAGGCTTTCAGACTTAAAACAGAAAAAAATTTCTCCTCCAAAAAGAATTAAAAAACGCGATGGCAAAATAGTCCCTTATGACAAGAAAAAAATTGCAGACGCAATTTGGGCTGCAGCAGAGTCTGTTGGCGGAAAAGACAAAAAGCTTGCACGCGAGCTTGCAGACAAAGTTGAGTTTCAGCTTGCATTAAAATATGGAAGCGACAAAATCCCTAGTGTTGAGAACATTCAAGACATAGTTGAAAAAACACTAATAGAAGAAGGGCATGCAAAAACTGCAAAAGCGTACATACTTTACAGAGACACGCACAAAAAAATAAGAGAGCTTAAAAATGCATTTGTTGACGTAACTGATACTGTTTCAGAGTATTTAAGCAAAAGCGACTGGCGAGTAAGAGAGAATTCAAACACAGACTATTCTTTTTCTGGTTTAATGCTCCACACTGCTGGAAAAGTCATTGCAACTTATACTTTAAACAACATTTATACTCCTGCAATCAGAGACGCTCATGTTAAAGGGTATATTCACATTCATGATTTAAGTTGCGGAGTTATTGGATACTGCGCAGGGTGGTCTTTGAAAAACTTGCTTATTATGGGTTTTGGCAATGTGCCTAACAAAGTTGATACAAGGCCTGCCAAGCACTTGGATGTTGCTGTAGGCCAAATGGTTAACTTTATAGGATGCTTGCAAATGGAGTTTGCAGGAGCGCAGGCTTTTTCAAGCGTTGATACTTTGCTTGCGCCTTTTGTAAGGGCTGACAGCTTGTCTTATAAAGAAGTTAAACAGCAAATGCAGAAATTAATATACAATCTTAACATACCTTCGCGATGGGGCAGTCAGATGCCTTTTTCAAATCTGACTTTTGACTGGGTTTGCCCTCCTGACATGAAAGACGAGCCTGCTATTGTGGGTGGAAAAAGAATGCCTTTCACTTATGGGGAGCTGCAGCATGAGATGAACATGATTAACAAAGCATTCCTCGAAGTAATGCTTGAAGGCGACGCAAAAGGCAGGATTTTCACATTTCCAATACCAACTTACAATTTGACTCCTGATTTTGACTGGGATTCTGAAAATGCAAACTTGCTTTTTGAATTAACAGCAAAATACGGGTCTCCTTATTTTCAAAATTACATAGGTAGCAACTTGGACCCGCGCGACATAAGGGCAATGTGTTGCAGATTGAATTTAAACATGAAGGAGCTAATCAACAGGCCAGGCCACACCTTTGCAATGGGAGACAATACAGGTTCCATAGGCGTAGTCACTATTAATGTTAACAGGCTTGCATACGAATCCAAGACAAAGCAAGAATTTTTTGAAAAGCTTAAGCATTACATGCTTATAGCAAGAGACGCTCTTGAAATCAAACGCAGGGTTATTGAAAAGAACTTAAAAAACGGGCTTATGCCTTATACAAAGACTTATCTTGGGACATTTAGAAATCACTTTTCAACAATAGGCATTTGCGGAATGAATGAGGCGTGCGTTAATCTTCTTGGAGAGTCAATCGCTTCAGAACAAGGAAAAAAGTTCGCTATTGAAACTTTAATGTTTATGAGAGAAATGCTTAAAAGATTCCAGCAAGAGACGCAGAATCTATATAACTTAGAAGCCACTCCTGCAGAAAGCACAGCGTACAGATTTGCAAGGCTTGATAAAAAATACCATCCAGACATATACACTTCTGGCGGAAAAGGCGAGCCTTATCTTACAAATTCAACACATTTGCCAGTAAATCACACCGATGACTTGTTTTTTGCATTAGAGCATCAGAATGACATACAGCCTTTGTATACTGGAGGAACCGTATTCCACGTGTTTTTAGGAGAAAGACTGCCTAATGCAGAGTCATGCAAAAACCTTGTTAAAAAAATAGCTTATAACACAAAGATACCTTACTTTAGCATAACGCCTACATTTAGCATATGCCCTGTTCACGGTTATATTCCAGGCGAGCATTTTACTTGCCCTTATATGAAAAGCGAGCCAAAAGTCGGGGCTGTTAAAATTCCTGTTAAAGCAAGCAAAGGAGGTGATTTGGATGAGTGAAGTTTGCAATGAAAAATGCGAAGTATTCTCAAGAATTACAGGATACTTGAGACCTCTTAATAATTGGAACGAAGGCAAGAAGTCTGAATATGCAGAAAGAAAAACTTACAATGTTAAAAAAGCCCTGGGAAAAAGCAGTTAGGTGTTTAACTTGTTAATTTTTAAAGGAATAGAAAAAATAACTTTATTGGATTTCCCAGGGCTTGTTTCTACTGTTGTGTTTGTAGGCGGATGCAACATGAGATGCCCTTATTGTCATAATCCTGATTTAATAAACAATATTAATGTTTTGCCTGACATAAAGGAAAAAGAAGTTATTGAATTTTTAAAATCAAAGAAAAACTGGATAGATGCAGTGACAATAACAGGAGGCGAGCCTACAATACATCCTGAACTTAAAAGATTCATAAAACGTGTTAAAAAGCTTGGCTTTAAAGTAAAACTTGATACAAATGGGCTTAATCCAAAGCTTTTAAGAGAGTTGCTAAGTGAAAGGCTATTGGACTACATTGCAATGGATATTAAAGCGTCTCCTCAAAAGTATCCTAAGGCTTGCGGAGTAAAAGCAAGCATAAGCAAAATAAACCAAAGCATAAAATTAATCAGAAATTCAGGAGTTGACTACGAGTTCCGCACTACTGTTGTTCCTGGAATTCACACAAAAACAGATTTAGTAAGAATTGGAAAATGGCTTAAAGGAAGCAAAAAATACGTTTTGCAACAATTTAGAAGCGAATTTCCAACTTTAGACCCAAAGTACATGCATAAACCCACATATTCTTTAGAAGAATTAAAAAATTTTAAACAAGCTTTAGAAAGCTACTTTGACGAGGTCGAAATAAGAGGCGGATAATTGTGAATTTTCTTGAACTGTGGATTAGCAGGATGAAAAAAGAGCTTGAAAATATTGAAGCGCTTGAAGAGTCTAAAAAAGCAAAATCATGGCGAGACTTAAAAGCAAAATTTAAATAAACTAACTTCTAAAAAATAAAAAATGACTAAAACATGTCCTGAATGCAGCTGCGAATTAGTGGATGACGGCGAAGGAAAAACAGTATGTCCTTTTTGCGGGCTTGTTGCTGAAGAAAATTATTTAGTATCTCTTCCAGAAAGACATTATGACAAGATAAAGAATGAAAAAAGAAATCATCACGAAACGCTTTGGAGAGATTACGGCGCGCTAACAGATTTTTTAAATAAAAGTGAAGACAAAAAATTTGTCAAGCGAGAGAACCTTTCAGATTTTATAAGATTAAAAAAAATACATAATTCGTGTGTAACGAGATTTGAGACGAATTATCGTTCAAGCATTCCTGCTTTAAAATCTTTGATTAAAAAACTAAATCTTCCGCGTTATGTTAAAGACACTGCTTGGACAATATATAAGTCTGCTGTTAAAAAGAATTACATTAGGGGAAGAGGCATTAAAAATTTTTTAGCAGCGTCTGTGTTTGCTGCAACAAGAATGTATGATAATACAACAAGAACGCCTGAAGAAATCATAAAAGCAATGGATGCTAGCAGGCGCCTTTTTTACCAAGCGCTCGAATTGATAAGGCAAGATATTTTTCCTGAATTAAACTTAGAGTACAAGGCGCCTAATGTAAGGGAATATGTCAATTATTTCTGCAATGCTCTTGGTCGTACTGGTCACTTAATTGATATATACAAGATTCTAAATTCTCTTGCAGAAGATAGCAGCATTGAATCTATATTCTCAGGCAAGGATCCAAAAGGAGTTGCAGCTGCACTAATTTATATATACTTTTTAGATAAAAAAGGGCTTAGACTTGCTCAAGCAGAAATGTCAAAAATTGCAAGAATTACAGAAGTGACATTAAGAGCAAGAGTTAGTGAGCTTATGGCATTATATAAATCTAAAATTAAAAATCCATGGCGCAGTCTTCAAAATCTTGATTCTTTAATTGAAAGTTGCATGGAAAAAGCAGGAATTCCAGAGAAAGCATATTTATGCAAAAACATATGCAAAAGCATAAGACTTTTTTCAAGTTCTAAAAACGGAGTTTCAAATGAAATAACCGGCGCAGTATGTTATGAAATTTTAAAGCTTTACACTGATTTTAGTGCTGATTTAATTAGTGATTTTATTGAAGAAATATTTGATGCGAATAAAGACAAAATTAATGCCTGGCGCCAACGTTTAATAGAAAAGGGCCTTTATGAAAAAATAAAAGAATATTCTAAAGACTAAAAAATGAGTAATGCTTCTTATTTACCATGAGATTAATAATATCTTCTGGCAAAGGCCTTTCATGGATGCATGTAAGCAAGGACGATATGCCAGGGATAGACAAACTATGCAAGAAACTAAATTTAAACAAGACAGCTCTCCTTAACATTTTTCAAAAGGGCTATGATGTGTTTATGTTTCACGATTTTTACGCAATTGTTATCCCTGTCATCCATGAATTTGAGGGCAACTTAAAGCAAGACTCAATTCTTGTTCTCATGAAAAAGAATTTAATTGTCACTTTATGCTATTCTCTTTCGCAAGGCATAATTGACGAAGTAGTAAATACTATTCGTGCAAAAAGAAAGCAAAAACTAGATGAAATGTTTATCTTAAGAAGGGTGTTGCAAGAGGCGCACGAAAATACAGTCAAATTAATTGACAAAAGAGAGGAAGTCATTGACTCGCTTGTTGAAAGCGCTGCAATCCTTAAAATTGAAATTGACAAGCTTGTTCAGCTTATTATGCGCAACAGGCGCTATCTTTCAAAAATTAAAGAAGTTTTGCACGATTTTAAAAGAGTGTTATTCGACTTTGACGAAGAGCTTCCAATAGAATTCGAAAAATCAAAAGATTTAAGAAAAATTTACCAATTAAGCGCTGAAATTTCAGAAGAGCTTGGCATATTATACACTCTTGAGCAAAAACTTTCAGAAGCTTTGTCTCTTCATGACTTGTTGTTAAGCAATAGGATGAATATGCTTGCAACAAAACTTACTGTAATTGCAGCACTTTTCCTTGTGCCAAGCTTAATTTCAGGAATATTCGGCATGAACAACTTTTTTGACCCAATAGATTTGTTTAAAATTGGCAGTTTTGCATTTAACACATTGCATCTAGAACTGTCTGTTATTTGCTTGGCAATGCTTGCATTATTTTACATTGTATATAAGAAAAGAATGCTAAAATTTTAGTTCAAAACCTTTAAAAAACACCTGTGCTTCATACAAATTAGGTGATTTTTATTCCTGAAGAGAAAAAAGCAACAGAGGATGAAGAACTTCCTTTTCCTAACGCAAGGGTTGTCAAATTAATCAGAAAACACACTGGAAAAACCATGCTTAAAAAGCGCGTAAAAGTAGAAATGAACAAACTTTTAGGAAAAATCTGCGAAGACATTGCAGAACGCATGGCAAAAATGCCTTATGCATATCTTACTTATGCAGAATTTTTAGAAGCTGCAAAACCATACTTGCGTGTTGAGCTTTCAAAGCAAAAAAAGAAAAAAATTATTGCAACTTTAAACAAAATAAAAGAAGAAGCTGCCACAATGGCTATGGAGCTTGAGGAAGAAATTGAAGAGGAAACATAAAAACTTATTAGTATAAATGCTTTGACTTATTTGATGCTTAGACCGTCTTTATGCTTAAAATACTATTCAAATCCCGAATTCATTGACTTTTTCTTAGAATTTTCCAAGCAACGCGAAGTTGTCCCAAAATTTTTTAATTCATTTGGCCAAAGGCCACAGGTTTTTAATTACAAAGACGACCTATTAAGTGTTGTAAGAAAAGGCGCAACTTCTTTCCACTTTTCTGTTGAGCGCTGGATAAATCCCATGGCATTAAGAAGCGACTTTAAAAGAAGCGATTTGGACTCTCTTCGCGCTGGCTGGGACTTAATTTTAGACATAGATTGTCCAGTTTTTGAATATTCAAAAATCTGCGCAAGACTGCTTGTTGACGCATTAAAATTTCACGGCATTAAAAATCCTTCAATTAAATATTCTGGAAACAAAGGGTTTCACATAGGCGTTAGTTTCGAGTCCTTTCCAGACAAAATCAGCGGAAGAATTATTAAAGATTACTTTCCTGAAGCTGCGCGCATAATAAATTCTTATCTTAGCGAAATGATAGAAGATTATCTGTCTGAAATGATTTTAGAGCTTGACTCTATTAAACGCATTTCTGAAAAAACTGGCCTTTCTGAAAAAGACCTTGCGCCAGAAGGAAAGTTTCTTCCTTACAGAATCTTGGACATAGATTCAATTGCAATTTCATCAAGGCATTTAATAAGATTTCCTTATTCATTGCACGAATCATCAGGCCTTGTATCAGTGCCTATTAAGCCCTCTGACTTGGAATCTTTTGAAAAAGAAAGTGCAAAGTCTGAGAATGTATCCTTTGAGCTTGGGTTTTTAGACACTAAAGAAAATGCAAGCGAACTTTTCACGCAGGCATTTGACTGGTATGAAAAAGAAGTAAAAAGAAATGAAGACTTTCAAAAAAGCGAGATAACAGCGCCGAAAAGCGCAGTTTCAAAAGCGCACTTTCCGCCTTGCATTGCAAACATATTAAACGGCCTTTCTGACGGAAGAAAAAGATCTCTTTTTATTCTCATTAATTTCTTTCGTTGCACTGGATACGACTTTAACTCCATAACTTCGCTTATATACAAATGGAACAAGCGCAACGAAGAGCCTCTAAGAGAAGGCTACATAAAGTCCCAGCTTGCATGGTTTAAGTCGCAAAAAAACATGCTTCCTCCAAACTGCTCTAATCCCAACTTTTACAGAGACATAGGTGTGTGCAACCCTGACAATTTCTGCAAGCGCATTAAGAACCCTGTGACTTACGCTTTATTTAAAAACAAGAATATTAAAAAACCTTAAAGAAGCTTCTTTAGCTTTTTAAGCCTCTTTAATTGATATGCTCTAAGAGGGTGTTTCTTTTTCATCTTGTGGTTGTGTATTTTCTCAGCAGCATATATTGCCAAAGAAGTCGTCCCGATGCCGTATAATATTCCTGCGCATAACATACTCCACCAATCGTGAGCTATGCCTGTACTTAGAATCGCATACGCAAAACTTAAGGGGACAAAAAATAGTGATGTGTTTTCTTCAATATTCATTTCTCTTTTTATTTCTTCTTCTATATTGGTAACACCTTTTTTTAACCACTTTTTAAATCCTGATATTTCAGACATTATTTTTTTAAGTTTTTCTTTTCCCCTTTTTGTCGATTCTGTTAAATATATGTCTTTTAGAAACATTACAATTTTTGATAATTCATACACATCTTCAGTTTCCTTTTTTGTTAATTCTATTATTCTTTTTTCTAAAGATTCATTAGCAATCCTATTTTCTTTTAATACTTTTTCTAAGACTGACTCATATAATCCTCTTATATTTGTAAGTCTTTGTGCTTGTGTAATCAAGTGTTTTTCAATTAGTATTCTACACCCTTTCTCTGTAAGATTTTCCTTTGGCATCATTCCAGTGACAACAATTAAGTCTTCAAGAGCCTTTATTCTTCTATTTTCAATCAATGCTTTGTACCCTTTCTGCACAATTTCTTCCTTGCTTGCTTTTATGCTTATTATTTCTTCGAATCCTTGTATTTGTGTTTTAAAGCATTCATATATGTTCTCTTTATTAGGCTCTATTTTAGACCATTTCTTCAATTCACAAGCTTTATCAATCCAACCATATCTAAACAATGCTTCGTACCCCTTCTGTACAACATCTTCACTAGGCTTAATCCCTGACCATTTCTTTAATTTACGAGCTTCATCAATCTTGCCCTTCTTAAACAACGCTTCATAATATTCCTGAACAATAAATTTTGCAAATACGGGTTTTATTCCTGATAACTCCTCTAATTTACGAGCCTCATTAATCCAACCCTCTTTAAATAACACTTCATAACTTCTCTGAACAGCAGTTTCAGTAAACGCAGGTTTTATTCCAGACCATTCATACAATGTAAGGACACCCCAAATCCTTCCTTCTGTAATTAACACTTCATATATTTTTTGCACAACATCCTCTCTGGGCTCAATCCCAGACCACCATCTCAATTCACGAGCCTCATTAATCCAACCTCTTCTTAAGAACACTTCATACCCCTTCTGCACAATCTCTTCCTTACTTGCATCTTTACTTATCAGCTCTTCAAGCCCTCTTATTTCCCTTTTAAGATACAAATACAAATTCTTTTTATTAGGCCCAATCCCAGACCATTCTTTTAATTCATAAGCATCATTAATCCAACCATTTCCAAACAATACTTCATATCCAAACTGCACTACATCTTCGTTAGGCCTTATCCTTGACCATCCCTCTAATTCACAAGCTTTATTAATCCAACCATTTATAAACAATGCTTCATATCCAATCTGCACAACATCTTCACTAGGCCCAATCCCAGACCATTCTTTTAATTTACGAGCCTCATTAATCCAACCATTTATAAACAATGTATTATATCCTTTCTGTACAACATCTTCACTAGGCTTAATCCCGTACAATTTCTCCAATTCGCGAGCCTCGTCTATCCTTCCATCTACAATTAATGCCTTATAACTTTCTTGAACAGCCGTTTCAGTAAATATAGGTTCTATTCCAGACCATTCATACAACATAAGAATATCCCAAATCATTCCATATTTAATCAGTGCAGAGTATCCTCTATGCACAATCTCTTCCTTACTTGCATCTTTACTTATTAACTCTTCAAGCCTGCTTATTTTCTTTTTAAGATACAAATACAAGTTCTCTTTATTAGGCCCAATCCCAGACCATTCCTTTAATTTACGAGCCTTATCAATCCAGCCTTTCTTAAACAATGCCTCGTATCCTTTTTGCATAACATCTTCATTAGGCCCTATCCTAGACCATTCTTTTAATTCACGAGCCTCATTAATCCTTCCTTCTTTAATCAACATTTCATATAAACTCTGCACATAAGGCTTAATTTTTTCAACATTAACCTCTTTTAAGAACCCCCTATTCTCAATATTGTCTCCACATCCGAACAAGAAGTTTGCTAAATGCACACTTGCCTTGTAATCATCCCCTTGTCCATAATTCTCAAGCAAGTATTCAAGCCTTAACTTGACTGTTTTTTTGTTTCCTGTTTTGTATAAGCGATTCACAAGCTGTTGATACAATTTATTGTCAAAGAATTCAACTGGTGAGTCAAGCCCAACAGCAATGTCATTTAAGTAATTAATTATGAATATTTTTGCAGAGTCAATATTCGCTGTTTTAATTATTTCACTGCTTATCTTTGAGTAATCACTTCCATTTAGTCTTATTGCCCTATACACGCAGTGTGGCAGCTTGCTTACCACATTAATTTCCCCGTTTTCATGATTATGTGTGTAGGCATACACAAAGAAATGATCTTGATCCACATCAATTGCAAACCCTGCTTCTGTACTTGTCTCCTCGTCAAACAAATAAGGAACAGGGCACAATATGTACTCTATGCCATTAACATTTGCAGGCCTTACTAGGTAGTAACGCAAATCCTTTTCTATATTCTTGTTAATTATTGTTTTTTCAGCATTTGAATACTTACTTATGATCCCTGCTATTGTATGTTCTGCTTCATTCTTTATTGAGTCTATGATTTCTCTGGCGTACATAGTAAAGGGGTTCAGAATTACATTTAAAAAATTTTCGATGTCACACACCAGAACATTAACACATCAATAAGCTCTTATTTTCAAGATGTCCTTATTAATTTTTATTCCAGACCATGCTTCCAACCTACGAGCTCTGTCTATCTTGCCTTCTTCAAACAACAATTTATAAACTGTCTGTATAGTATCTTCTTTAGGTCCAATCCCAGACCATTCTTTTAATCCACAAGCTTCATGATATCTTCCTTTCCTAAACAGCGCTTTATAATACGATTGAACTATTGGTTCAGTAAATACAGGATTAATCCCTAACCATTTTTCTAATTTACAAGCTTCATAATACTTTCCTTTCCTAAACAACGCCTCATAATATTCTTGAATAATGGATCTTGTAAATACAGGTCTTATTCCCGATAATTTCTCCAATTCACGGACCTCATCAATCCATCCTTTTTTAAATAATGCTTCATAAATTCTCTGAATAGCTGTTTTAGTAAATATAGGTTCTATACCTGACCAGTCATACAATTCACGAGCACTATAAACTAGCCCTTTTGCAATTAATACTTTATATCCTTTCTGCACAACATCTTCACTAGGCTTAATCCCAGACCACTCCTCCAATTCACGAGCATCATCAATCCATCTTTTTCCAATTAATACTTTATAACTTTCCTGGACATTTGTTTCAGTAAATATAGGCTCTATCCCAGACCATTCTTTTAATTTGCGAGCACTGTAAATCTTGCTTTCATTCAGCAATGATCTGTATATGTTCTGTATGTTTAAAGAAGAAAGTTCATCCTTGCTTAGGTATTCTAAATAGTTTCCTTGTATTAAATACTCAATTGTCGGCGCATAGCCGCTTTCAAGCCTCTTTGCAATCTCTTCTTTAAAAACTCTTTTTGCCTGCAGATCTCCTGCTTCTGTAAGTTTCTTTAAGAGCGGAAAAGCAAGATTTGAATGAAGAATCCGCGTGTCATATCCGCATTCATACCATGCCTGCAAATTAGAGCAGTGTACTATAAATTCTTCTTTTGGATCGATTTTACAAGTATACGTGAGATTGTCATATAACTTATTTATCTGTTTGTCTACTTCCGTTGCTTCATCAATAGAATTTATTTCATCGTATTCTGAAATATTATCTGTAGGTATGTTGAACACTACGCGCTTGCATTGCATGAATCTTTTGTTATTAACATAGATTTCTGTGCTACCATATTCGAGCCTTAGTTCTAAATAGTCATTTACTAAATAGTCATTTATTTTGAATATATCTTGTCTTAGATTTTCTTTGTTTAATTCCACGAAATACTTAAGTCGTATATTCTTAAAATAAATTTATATTCTTCTATATTTTAAAAAGACTTAAAAGTAAGTTGCATCACTTATTCATTTATGGATCTGCTTACTTATGATGAAATCAGGCAAGTTGAACGCAATGAAAGGGAGAAAAAAGCCTTAATTAAGTTGCCTTCTGATTTTATTGCGCGCTATCTGAATTATGTGAAGGACAAAAGCAGGGTGTTAAGCAAGGAAGACGACAATATTATTGCAAAAAAAGTAAAAGAGCGCGCTCGCAAAGAATTGTTTAATGCCGAGTCAAGCTTTAAGTCTTTGTTTGAACTAAGAGCAAGAAAAGTCATTGACCAGGCTTTTATTGACATAAGAATGGGCACTTCAGGTGTTTTAGACAATATGACTCCTGAAGAAAAGAACTTATACAAAGAAGTAAGGGCTTTAATAGAGGCGCACGAACAGTCATTATTAAAAGGAGGGGGAAACTTTAAAAAACCCCAAATTAATCCTAAAAAGGATGAGGGGCAAGACCCTTACGTATTAGTAAGGTTTTTAAAGGATGTCCCTTTATTTGCCTGGAAAGACGGCGAGCTTGGACCTTTCAAAAAAGAGGACGTGGCAAACATCCCAAGGGATTTGGTCCCTGTCCTTAAAAAACAAGGTTCAATTAAAATTATGGGGTGATGTTATGAATGAGTTGATTAAAGAGCCAACAAGCAAGTTCCTTAAAGTGATATGCAATAGTTGCAAGAACGAACAGATAATATTTGGCAAGGCGTCAACAAAAGTTAAATGCATAAAATGCGGTGCAAGGCTTGCAAAACCAAGGGGCGGGAAAGCTGCAATTAAGGCAAAAGTTAAGGCAGTGCTATGATAAAGAAAAAAGGTTTGCCAGAAGAAGATGAACTTGTTTTATGCACTGTAAAGACTTTGCTTCCTCACTGCGCTTTTGTCACGCTTGACGAGTACGAGTCTTTAGAAGGCATGCTACACATATCTGAAGTGTCTCTTAGAGGCGTTAAAAACATAAAAGACCATTTAAGCGAGGGCAAAAAGCTTGTGTGCAAAGTCCTAAGAGTAAGCGACAAAGGCGAAGTTGACGTTTCTTTAAAAAGGGTTAAAAAAATTGAGATGAAAAGAAAATTAAATGAGGAGCGAATCAGCAAGAGGCTTTACAAATTAATTGAGCATGCAATTAAAAAGGCAAAGCTTAAAGTTAAGGTCGATTTAATAGTTGCAAAATTAATTGATGAGTTTGGAAGTCTTGCAAACCTTTATGAGGAATTAAGAAACAAAGGGGTTTTAGTACTTAAAGAAACAAAGATTAGTCCTGATGTTAGAAAAGTCTTGGAAAAAAGCTTTAATGAACTTCTTGAGCAGATAAGCGTAAGTATTAAACGCGAGCTTTTAATAACATCTGATGCAGGAGACGGCATTTCTTTAATTAAAAAGCTTTTAAGCAGTGTAAAAGATGGAGAAGATTATTCTGTTAAAATCATTTATTTAGGAAGCCCAAGATATTCTTTTAAAATTACTTCTAAAAACTATAAGATTGCAGAAAATGCGTTCTCAAAAATATATGAAGATTTGACTGAAAAAGCAAAAAAATTAGGTGTTTTGGTGAAGCAAGTTGAAAAATGATTCTAAATTCAGCATAATTAAAACTGAAAAATTTAAGAAATTTGAAAATGCTATTTTAATTGAAGGTTTGCCTGGAATAGCAAATGTTTCAAGAATATGTGTGGATTTTCTTATTGAAAAGCTTGAAGCAGACAAGTTGTGCGATATATACTCGAACGCATTTCCAAACTCAGTAATAGTTACTGAGGATTCAAGCATTAAACTGTTTAAAGTAGAGCTTTATCATTCAAGAGTCAATGAAAAAGATTTAATATTTTTAATAGGAGACATCCAGCCTTCAAATGACAAAGACAGCTATGACCTTGCTCAATACATATTAAATCTTTGCAAAGAGCTTGGCGTAAAAACTGTGATTACTCTTGGAGGCGCAGGCATAAGCGAAGGGCCTAATATAAGCAGGGTTCATGGCGTTGCGACTGACAAGTCTTTTATAAAACAGCTTAAGCCTTTAGGAGTTGTTTTTGACGGGAATGACACAATTAAATTAATAGTTGGCGCTGCAGGCTTGCTGTTAGGTCTTGGCGAGCTTATGGGTTTTTCAGGCTTTTCCCTTCTTGTAGAGACAATTAGCCATCCTCAGCACATTGGCATTAAAGAGGCAAGGGCGATATTAAAAATCCTAATTAAATATCTTAATCTAGACATATCATTAAAAGACTTGGATGAGGAGATTAAAGATATAGAAGAAGAAATCAAGGCAGAAGCGCAGATGGCGCGCGAAGCAAGAAAACAGCAATTAATGGCAATAAAACCGCGCTACATAGGGTAATTATTGATTTACAAAAATTGTTATTGTTTTTCCAAAGTCCCTTGTGTCAACCATGTAGCCAAAGTCTCCTTTTACAGCAACTTTGTCAACAGTTACATCGCTTACTAGTGGTCTTCTAAAGCTTAATATTATTCTTGTTTCTTCTCCTCTTACAAGCCACAAGTCCTGCATTGCGCTGTAAAGCAAAGTGCACAAAGTGCTGTTTTCCCCAGTTGCGCAGTTTGAATCATCCATTAGTTTGCTTACTTTGTCATAATTAAGAGCGTATGTAATTACGTCTTCTTCAGGTTTTACAGTCTTTTCCCATATTTCAACTTCTGAGCCTTCGCTTGTCTTTCCAGTAACATTAAAGGTTTCAATCCAAGAATCAGGAACTTGCACGATTAGATTGTTTATTTTGTACGCTTTTTTTGGATTTTCTTTGTATTTGACGTCCCCAAGCCCTTTGTTCTTTATTATTATTGTAATTGAAAACTCCTGTCCGCACGAGGAAGTGCAGTCGCTGTCATAACAGTCAGTTAAGCCGTCTCCGTCATTGTCAAAAGAATCGTAGCAAAAGCCGGATTCGTCATTAAGCCCGCCAACGCATTCTCCTTTTTTGCAAGGCGTTTTTTCAGGGCTTATAGTCCTTATTGGGCTTCCTGACTCTAAGTCAACATGCAAAGGCGACATTGCATTTTGCTTTGAGAGTGCAGGATTTTCTCCAGAGTAATCTTCAGGTATAAAACTTACTTGTTCATATCCTGAAAAATTGTAAAGATAGTATATTCTTGAGTTTATTTGATAATTTGTGATTGCAGAGCCAAGCTTTTCTGCTTTAAGTATCCAAAACATGAAGTCTTCAAGCCCAGGAAGTATCTCCACTATGTAGGGCTTTTCAGAAACTTTTTCTAGTTCTCCATACCCGTATATTATTGCAGAAATATTTCTTGCTTGAAAGTCTCCTATATTCTTAAAATTTATTTTTATTTCTGTTGTTTCTTTAAGGCTTAAAGAGTTTCTTGTGCTGGTGTAATTTGTTATTGTAAGGCCGCGCCCCTTGCCAAAAAGGACTGATGGTTGCTCTTGCTCTTCTTCTGTTTGAACGCATCCAGAAATTATTACACTTAAAATTAATAAAATTAAAAGAGGGAAAAATTTTTTCAATTTTAACCACCTGGCTTAAACACTGTTAGCTCGAATTCATCGCTTTCGACGCAGTAGTCATATGTAGCCTCTACTTCTATCTTTTCTATCACTTCTTCTGAAGACAGCAGGTTGGTTACATTAAGTCTTGTGTTAATGAATGTTTCTTTTCCAAATACTGTCATGTTTTCAATGTAGCATTCATAATACCTTTCTTCTGCATTGTATGAAACTGGGTACCCTGTGTTTGGGTCTAATTGCGAGTTATTGCACACTAAGTCCCCTGCTTCCAAAGGTTTTCTAGGGTCCCTTACAGGACTGTTGTATTCTTCAAGTATGTCAAATGTTCCTGCTCTTTCCACTGCACAGTCTGGATCAGCATCGTCTATTAAGCCGTCGCCATCATTGTCTTCTCCATCTCCGCAAAGCACTTCTTGCGGAGATATGTTTCCAACTTTTAGGTTTCTGTCATATATTCTTATTGTCACTTTTGTAATGTTTGCTACCGCATCTCCTGGAAGATTCATTGGCCCAAATCTTCCTGTGTATGCATTTTGTATTGAAATGCTTACTGGAATTTCTGCGCTTATTTGCTCGTTTCTTATAAATGACTTGTCAAGCCCTGAAAAGGTTATTGCTGCAGGCCCTGTATCTGCGCCTTGGTTAACTTCTGTTTCTATGTCAAAACTGTTTACAAGGCCGATTTCGTGCCAAGCTGTTTGCGTGTATTGGAAACAAAGCCTTACTCTGTTTTTGTATGCTGTTCCAGGGGTTGCAGACTTGCTGACTCTTATTGTCCATGTTGCTCTTGCAGTTGCATTAGGATTGTCTTGCACTTCAGCGCCAAGCGATGCTTCTCCAGGAGGACTGTATGTTAATTCTCCAAAGCTTCTGACAAGCTTTGCTTTGGGGTATTTTAATGGGTTGTCAAAAAAATTATTAACGCTTGTTCTTAATTGAACTGTTCCTCCTGCCTGCATCTGCTTGCTGCTTAATTCGTTAGTAATTTTTATCCCTGTTGTAATTTCCTGCCTTGCTCCTACGCATCCTGATATTAATGCTATTATTCCCAAAATTGCAAGTATTGTCGCATTTTTTTTCATTTTATTACCTCTTTATTTTATTGGGAAGACTTTTATTGTGGTGTAGCCTTCCTTTAGGTACGTATAAGTTATATATACTGTAAAGGTTAAAATCTTTTGTGGTTCATAAAAATCCTTTGAATTGAATATGACGGGCAGGCTTATTGTCTGCACCCCGCTGTTTATATCTTCGCTTTTTATGACCTTTACGTATTGCCCAGAGCCGCCTTTTAGTTCAGGGTATGTGTTTGCAAGCTCGTCATATTTTGTCTTGTTTTCTTCAATCAGTTCGCTTGGTTTTACCCATCCGTAGTCTTCTGCTTTTCCGCTGTCATATGTCACTTTTGTATCATCAGGCTTTTTTACAACAATTATCATGTCTGTTCCAGATTTTAATATGCCTTCTCCTTGGTTGTTTATATCAAAATTTAGATTTATGCTGACATCTCCGCCATCTTCAAGATAAACAAAAGGCTCTTGCGTTTTGCTTGTAAGTTTTATTTCTCCAGCGCTGCTTGTTTGCTTGCCGCTTATAGTCACAGGCCCTTCTTCGCTTTGCCTTAAAAATTCGTCCTGGCTTATTCCAGCAATTGTCTTTGTAATAACCATTGAATAATCATAAGAAAGCGTGTAATAAACCCTTTGTTCATACTGCATTTTTCCTATCTGCCCCTCGCTTGGCGCTTTTATGTTCCAAAAAAATTGAACCTCTTCGTCAGGAAACATCATGTTTACTTTATGCGCTTTGTAAGGCACTCCGTAGTCATCATAAAACTGGTTGCACAACACAGTTCTTGGCAACACCGGGTCTTTGTCCTCTCCGCATTCATGAAGCAAAAAAGGTTTTACATTTTCAAGACTTACTATTATGTTTTTGGCATTGCTTCCTCCTGCGTGGTTTCTTACTGCCATTAAAATGTAATTATATGTTCCTGCAACCATGTTATCCACCGCAGTTTTAAACTGCGTGACGCCAAGGCCTTGTTTTGGGGAAAGCACTTTTTCCTCTTTTGTTATAGTTCCTCCAAGCCCCAAGTTGCTAAGCAAATTGCTTACTCCTGTGCACCCGCTTATCAATACAATTCCTGCAACTGCTAGCAACAATTCTTTTTTCATATTACGCAATCCCTCACTTCAAATGACGCATCCTGCGTGACTTTGTAAGTATATAATATATCTCCTCTTATTATTGCAGTCCATCTTAAAGATTCTTCGTAAGGTATGTGCAGATTGCATGTTGCAGTTTGGATCAAATATTTTGTGGAAAGATTTCCGTTGTAAAAACATATTGCGTAATTATTTTTTAATTCTTCATCATTTAGCGACTTGTCAAAATTAAGGGTAAAGTTGCCTACTTTGTTGTCTTTGAACTTTTTTAATCCTTTCAGACTTGATGCACAAGTTTCTTCTGCGCAGTCATAATCTGCATCTGCGCCTTTATATTCCATGCAAGTCCAGTCGCTACTTTTGCAGGAAGTGTCCTCAAGCAAGTTTGTTGGTATTAGCAAATATGCTGAATAAAATCTGTCAACTTCACCATTTCCAGTGTTTACTATTGATGCTATTAAAGTTACGTCTGCGCCTTCATCTTTTTCAACCCACACAGGCTGTTCAAATCCTCCAAGAGAAATCTCTATTGGTCCTACGCTCGTTATTGAGGGCCTAACTCCTCCTGCAAGCGTTCCTTGCATGTATTTGTCTCTTGCGTAATCTGCTTGTATTATTTCTATAGGCAGTATTGAACGCGCCTGAAATGCTGTTGTTGCCACAACATCAAAATAACATCTATGCGAAGGAAGAACATCGCTTCCGCTTCCTCCTGTATATGCAAAGTCGCAGTTGGGCCAGCAAGGAATCTGCCCCCAAAATTCTATATTCTCGCTAGTGGGTCCTGGTATGGGCGAGACCATGCATGATTTGCTTACTGTTGAGCCTGGCGCTATTTTAATATTCTTCCATTTGCAGGGGTCGCTTGTCCCTGGCACATACGTTTTTACAGCATCTTGCTGGCATATGGCAGGATTGCTTGCCCCTTCTTCTTTTTTTATTTCAAGGGTTATGTCGTCAATAAAGACATTTCCTGTATTTTTTATTTTTCCAATTATTGTGTAAGTGGAGTGATTGTAACATCCTGTTTTAGGTATCGCTTCAAATTGCGTAACATATGCAATATTTGGCGGCGCTGCAGTTGTTGTTACTTCTCTTTGCGTAGGCGGTTTTAGCTGCGCTTGAAGAGCCAGCTTTGGATTTAATATCATGTCAAATATGCTTCCAGTCCCTCCGCTTGATGCGCCTCCTTGCAAACTGTGCATCACTTGGTCTATTGTGCCCCCTATCATTGTGCCTCCCATAATCATTGCATATGCAAGGCCTACAAAAATCATAAGCCCCAGCGCGCCAAGACCTGGAAGCAATTTTGCATATTTTCCTCCTGGAAGGACATCATTTGGGTACCCTATTGTCCAGCTAGCTAAATATCCGCAAATTATAAGCGCTCCAATGAAAATATACTTTATGACTTCAGTAAGCACAAGCGCTGTAATAAGTATTATAAATCCAAAAATTCCAACCCACAGTTTTTCAGTAGGTCTTTCATCAAGAAATGGTGTTATTAAATTCATAAAGCAGACTGAAATTACAGTGATTGCAAATCCCACAAGCAAATCCATGCCCCACATAGGCACAAACGCGCTTAAATAGCCTCTTGTAATTATTGCGCCTATTACTGCGCCTCCCATTACAACATATCTTTGCGCGCCATATGCTTCTTTGCCTTCTTCAACAGTTTTTTTCCTAAGAGAAGCCGCTATAGCAATGCCTAAAAATATAAGTCCTAAAAAAAGCGTTAACGCGCCCCAAAAAGGAATCATTATTAAAATAAATGCTCCAAGATAAAATCCCATTATAAATACAGGCGTTTCAAACCAATGCTCGCCCCCTCTTGCTTTTCTTTCTTCTCTTGCTCTCATTCTCTCTAATTTTAATCTTTCCCTTTCTTTTGCTCTTTTTTCTGCACCTAAAGGCGCTCCGCAGTACACGCAATAATTACTGTCATCTGGATTTCCTTGTCCGCACTCAGGACATGTAATTGCCATTTATTTTATTAACACTTTCTTTATTTATTATGTCTTCGGTTAGGAAATTTTATAGTTTGCTTCCGCACTTTCTGCAATACTTTGCTTTGGGTCTTGTTATTCTTGCACCGCAAAATCGGCAGAACTTATTTTTAGGCTTTTGCTCTTGCAGGGCTGCTTTTATTTTTTCTCTGCAAAAAGGGCAAAACTCAGCGCCTTCTTCGTATTCAGTCCCGCAATACGGGCATACAAGCTTTTTTGGGGCAGGCTGAGGCGTCACTTCAGCAGGCTTTGCAAGTTTTTCTTCTTTTTTCTTTATTTTTTCTCCTAAAAGCGCTGCTCTTCCTATATACTCTGCTCTTTTTTTCTTAAACAAAAGCCTTTTTTCAGCTTTTGTTTCATACATCTCTTGCTTTTCTTTTAAACGGCCAATTCTCCATAATCTGTATTTGTCAAGCAGTGTTTGACCTTTTTCCTTTCTTTCTTTTCTTTTGTAGAGCAAACCTTTTTCAGCAATTTTTCCATATTTTTCAGCTTTTTTAAGCTGTTTTTGTCTGTAGCTCTCTCCAAGTATTTTGGCCCGCCATTTAGATGCAGCTCTTTTTTCCGCAATTTCTTTTTCTTCTTTGTAATGCTCTCTTATCTGCTCGCTTAAGCGGTTTCTGAGTCTTTTTATCCTGCTTTCTTTTTGAGGCAAAGCAACTCCGCAACGCTTGCAGAATTTAGCGCCTTTTTCATTTTCATATCCGCAAGAAGTGCATCGCACTTTCTTTTCAAACATAGCTAACTCTTAATTTTTGAATTTCAAATTTTGCATTGCGCGCGCTTAAAGTAAGCGTATTGTCTCCTTTTACGTCTTCTTTGTCGATTTTTACAGTTATCCATCCTGCTTTTCTAATTTCTTTTTCGTATGTTGCATTGTTGATTTTAAGAAATAAGCTTCCCCCAAGAAGGACTTCGCTAATATATGCGTGCACTTCAAAATAAGATGCGTTTTCAAGAACATCTGAAGGCGCGTCAAAGTAAAGCTCTTTGCTGCTTTCGTAAGTTTCATTTTTCATCTTAAATGAAAGTTTCACGCTTCCAAGGGATGCGTTGCTCCCTGGCGTAAGTTCAAATTTTAGTTTGTTTCCATGACCCTTAAGATTCAAATCTTTTGTGTTTGCTTCGCCTTTGTAATCTGTTGCATTAAGTTTGTCAATGTTAAATATTAGGTTGTCATTTACATAGATTTTCAATCCAGATTTGCTTGATTTTTCTGAAACAAATTCAATGCTTGTTATGTCGCTTTCTCTTTCAATGCTTGTTGTGTTAAATTCATACTCTTTTTCAGGATTAATAGGCAAGTAATAATCTTGTTTTACAGTTATGTTTGTAATCTCGCAGTCTTGCGTGCTCCAAAAATAAAGCCCTGTGAACTTACAGCTTAAAGACAGCTTCATTGTTTCGTTTATTAAACCTTTTGGGGCATTTACAGTTACAACATCTCCTGGAGTCACATAATCCTTGAACAATTCAATGCCTTGCAGGCGGACAACAGTCACAGGATTTCCTTTTTTTGATTTTATGACAAAAGAAAGCGCGACTGCGTCAGTTATTGATTTGTTGACTCTAAGTTCAAGATTCATTCTTTCGTTCCATAAGATGTTGCTGAATAAGTAATAGTCTGGATATTTTGCAATCGCGCTTTCAACAGGATATGAAAGTGCAACTTGCGAAAATTCTTTTGATGATATTTCGTCTCCTGAACGCGCTCCTATAATTCCTACATAGTCTGTTGCATACAGTACATTTGGGTTTGCTGCTGGGGCATTAAAACATATGTCTACAGTTCTTTTTTCCCCGTCGCCAAGACATACGCCTGCATATTTGTCTCCTGAATAAGATGCTTTTAATTTTATGCATCTTGGAAGGCTTTTAAAACTGATAAGTCCGCTTGTGTCTGTTTTCCCTTCTTTTAACAATTCCCCTTCAGTTGTATAAAATTTTACTTGAGCTCCAGATATTGGATACTTTGTATCGCAGTCATACACATTGACAATTAGCTCGCCTGCTTTTGCATATATTGCTACCCTTTCCCATGGGTGAAGCATAAATACATATATTAAATATGCAATGAGCAATCCTATAAATACAGTAGCCATTATAGTGGATTCTTTTTTGCTAGCCATCAATATTTTTTAATAAGTTTTTAGATAAAAATATATGGGTTATGGGACACGTTCACTGGAAAGCCTATTAAATGACTGCTTTGTGAAATGAATTATGAAACTTGCAGACGCTCTTAGGGATTATCCTGAAATAAAGAAGTATGCAGATAGAATAGTCAAAGAAGGGATTACAAGTCTTTATCCGCCACAAGCGCAAGCCTTAAAGATAGGATACCTAAAAGGCAAAAATCTGCTCATGTGCACAAGCACAAGCAGCGGAAAGACCTTAATAGCAGAGCTTGGGATTGCCAAAGCGCTTTGCAAAGGCGGCAAAGCAGTGTATCTTTGCCCGCTAAAAAGCCTTGCTGTTGAAAAATACAAAACATTTTCAAAGCGTTACAACGGACTTGTAAAAGTAGGCTTAAGCATTGGCGATTACGACAAAGTGGAAAAAGGCCTAAATGACAAGGATTTAATAATCACCTCTTATGAAAAATTTGATTCTCTTTTAAGACACAAAGCTCCTTTTGTTAAAGACTTGCGCCTTGCAGTCATTGATGAAATTCATGTTTTAAATGACTTAAGCAGAGGCCCGACTCTCGAAGTGATAATTGCAAGACTAAAAGAATTAAACTTGCAATTAATAGCTCTAAGCGCAACAATTGGCAATCCGCGCGAGCTTGCTTTATGGCTTAATGCAGAACTAGTAGTCAGCGACTTTAGGCCTGTGCGCTTGTACGAAGGCGTTTATTATGACGGCATAGTTAATTTTAAAATTCCTGAAAGAGAATATCGCGCAAGCGATTTATATGATTTGTGCAGGCGCACAATAAACAAGAACAAACAAGTAATTGTTTTTGTCAACACGCGTCGCAGTGCAGAAGCTGAAGCAGAAAGACTTAGCAAGCGCTTGGGTCTTTTGAAATGCGAAGAGCTTTATGAATTAAGGGACAAGGTCTTAAATGCGCTTAGCACTCCAACAAGACAATGCAAAAGGCTTGGCGAATGCATCTTAGGAGGCGTTGCATTTAATCATGCTGGTCTTGTGAATGAGCAAAAAGAGTTAATAGAAGACGCGTTTCGCCAAGGCATAATAAAAGTAATTGTCTGCACAACAGTCCTTGCATATGGAGTGTCGCTTCCTGCTTATCAAGTGATTTTAAGAGACCTGCGCAGATACACAACAAATGGGTTGGATTACATCCCTGTTAGCGAATGGCTTCAAATAAAAGGCCGCGCAGGCAGGGCAGGCTATGACAGCGAAGGCGAGTCAATAATAATTACTAAAAGTATGCTTGATTACGAAACTGCTGTCAACAATTATCTTGAAGCGCAACCAGAAGAAATTGTAAGCAAACTTGGGGCAGACCCAATGCTTAGATTCCATGCACTAAGTCTTGTAAGCGAAGGCAGCGTTTTAAACATCAAAGACTTGGTCGCATTTTTTAAAAAGACGCTTCACGGCATGCAGTACGGAAGCACTTTATATCTCCAAGAAAAACTTTTAAGCATTGTTGACGAACTTGCAGAATGGGGCTTTATTAAAAAAGTTGATGACAAGCTTGCGCCTACAAAACTTGGCATAAGAATTTCTGAGCTTTACATAGATCCTTTAAGCGCTAAAAAAATCATAGACGCTCTTAAAAACTGCAAACTTAATGCTTTGGCATTCCTGCATCTTGTATCCATGACTAGCGAAGTCCCTTGCCTTTCTTTTAAAAGAGAGGACTACGAATGGGTGTTAGAAGAGCTTGCACTTAATGAAGACGCGCTAATGATTAGGACTCCAAACCCTTTTAATTACGAGTACGAAGGATTTATCAAGGCATTTAAGACTGCCCTTCTTTTTAATGACTGGATTTGCGAACATACAGAAGACGACATTCTTGAAAAATACAATGTTCCTCCTGGCATGCTTAGGGTGCTTTTAAAAAATGCTGAATGGATGACATATTCTTGCAGTGAAATTGCAAGGCTTCTTGGAATCAAAGAGACAAACAGTTATTTGAAAGGTCTAATATTAAGACTTAGATACGGAGTCAGAGAAGACTTGCTAAGTCTTGTGTCTATTAAAGGCATTGGCCGCGTAAGAGCAAGAAAATTATTCAAAGCAGGCTACAAAAACATGGCTGAATTAAAAAATGCAGACAAGCAAAAACTTGCAAGAATTTTAGGGGAAAAAATTGCTGAACGCATTATCTCCTCTTTCTAAATATTGGAACTCCGACAAGCAGTCCAAGTATTATTCCAATTCCTATTGTGAGTGGCCAAGGAATTGCATTTTCAGGCACTTGTATTGTAACAATCGTGCTTTCTTTTGGCGCTTCAAAAAATATTGGCTCAAGGCTTTCTGTTACATGCCCGTCAGCAATATACTGGAACACGTTTAAGCCTTGCGCAACTCCGCGCCAATATGTTATGTATTTTCCATTATAATAAATCGTGTTTGCTCTTTCAATCTTGTGAGGATTAAGCATGTCTACAACAACATAATCAGGCCTTGAGTAGTCGCTGTAAACTTTCAGCGTTATTAATGACTTGTTTTCTCCATTATACGTAAACCAAGTCACGTGTTTTTCATAGCGCAGTCCTTCTGTTTTTATTAAAGACTTAGCTTTTACACTTGTCACTGGATTATTTTCAAATTCAGTTACTTTCATTACAATTTCATACTTATTGACAACAGGCTTTGCAGGGAGTTCGTCGCTTCCTTGTATTGTGATATTTGATAGCAGAGCACTAATCTCTTCAAGCAAGTTGCTTGCATCGCTTTTATTAAGCAAAAGCTCTCCTGCAGTTATTAATTTCTCTTGCGCTTCTTCAGGCGCAGCGCCAAGCATTGAAAGTATCTCAGCTTTGTCAACCAATTCATCATATGTTCTAAACTGCGTGGTTATGTCGCTTGTTTGCTCTTCCTTCTCTTCCTCTTCTTCTCCGCCTCCAGTAGTCTCGTTTTCTTCTGGCTGTTCTTGGTCCCCTCCGCCCCCTTCACCTTCTCCGCTTTCTTCGTATTCTGAGACCATTAGTATTTTAGTCATTGTGTCGCTCCAGCCGCTGTCATTGTCTTTGCATGTAACATTTAACCTGTGCATTCCTTTGCTTAATTTTCCTATAAACTTGTGCACAGTGATTTCAATTTTTCCGTACTCGCCTTCCATCGTCATGTTTTCTCCGCCATCAATGCTTAACACGCACTCTGTGATATCGTTCTTTCCGCTGTAAAGGTCTGTTGCCCTTGCATACGCAGTTATGTTGTCATTGTCGTTTGGAGAATCCGGCTCTGTCCATACAAGATCTATTCTTGGCACGCCTGGCGGAGAATAAACTTGTCCGCTTTCAGCACCCCAATCAAACTTGCTGTCTTTTGACCCAAACTTTATTGGTTCCCCGCTTGCATAATTGATTTTATAAGGCCCAAACAAAGCATCATCATATCCATATGCGCTAAACAGCAAGTAAAATTCAAATTCATCTGGCAGATAAAATGCAGCAAATCCTTCACTGCTTACATTTTTTGTTTCATAAGTTTCATCGTCATGAGTTGACTCTGTACCCATTGTGTTTATCACAGAAACAACAGTGTCATTTGCCATCACATACATACTTACTGCAGGCTCCATTTTCACGCCGTATGTTCCTTGCGTTATTGACACATTGTATGCATAATAATTAACATATCCTGGAGCGCTTATTGTAAGATTCACACGGCTTGGATGGTCTAAAGTATTAAAGTTGCATACGCTTCCTCCGCACTCAAAAATTTCATTTTCATACGTGGCATTTACTGTCACATTCTTAACTGGGTCATATGTGTATGCATCGCTTGCACTTATTATTAAAGACACAATTTTTCCAACAATCATTTGCAAAAACGTTGTAAATTCATCACTAATAGTTCCTTTATCAATTTTTAAAGTTCTTTCTTGATACCCTCCTCCTGTGAACGTGACATTAATATCGTCCTGCGCATTCCAGGAAGGATCCACAGGCAAATAAGCATATCCAGAAGAAACGTTTGCAGAAAGCAATTCTTGTCCATTTTTTGTAACATTAAGCATTCCGTCAACTGTATTGTTTTCAGTGTCAATGACATACATGTGCAAAGTTGCATTTAGCGTTGCATTAAATTCGCTGCCCCTGCTTCCAATCTCAGGCACATATCCTG
This sequence comes from Candidatus Parvarchaeota archaeon, assembly GCA_017608505.1. Lineage (GTDB taxonomy): Archaea > Nanobdellota > Nanobdellia > WJKC01 > WJKC01 > JAFCFT01. Next base: position 29,745 of record JAFCFT010000008.1, read on the forward strand.
ACGTGTTTGTCACATATCCTGCTTTTGTAACATTAAACACATAAGAATGCTTTGGCACATAACACAAGCCTTGCTCGCAAAACACAGTGTCATTAAACACAACATTATAATCGCTTAACTTATTGGCATTTTCATCATACGCATTTACAATATATTCCCATGCAAAAGGAGCCACCATTTCTTTTTGCATCTGCTGAGAGTCTGTTATTGTTGTCAAAGAGCTTGCAATTACTGGAGAATAATTCCCTCCCCTTATGTAATGAATATAATAATCTCCTGGCGCAATTGGTATGTAATGATACATCTCATTGTTGCCTGAAAGGTCTTTTTCAAATACAGTCGCTGTGTTAGAACTGTCATTAATTCTTATAATTCCTTGTTTTACTGGCTCTGGAGTCCCGTTATCATCAACAAGCTTAAGTCTTAATGTAGTGTTTAGCCACACATTCACAGGATTTCCATTATTATTTGCAGGTATTGAAGTTGTATTGCTCACATACCCTTGTTTTTTAACAGTTATATCCACTTGATTCCTTGTTGCAAGACAATATGTTGGATGACATATGATATCATTAGATTCTATTAAATCAGGAGTTATTGGCGAGCCATTATTCATTACAAAAGCATTTATTGGCGTGCTCCACGTGACATTCGTAATTATATTCACCTCTGTTTGAGAAACCCCATTAACAGCAGCAATCCTTGATTCATTTGTATAAAAACTTGTGTCAAGATAATATATGATGACGTCTTGAGGCTCTATCCCAAAATAAAAGTCAAATATTCCTCCGCCAACGCTTTCCTGCGCCAGCGTTTCTGTATTGTCACTGTTATTTACAACAATCATTCCCATTGTCACTGCTTCTGGCGTCCCATTGTCATCAGTTAAGTGCACTTTAAGATTAGGGTCCAAGAATTTGTCAACATTTATTCCAGTGTGCTCGCCTGGCGCAGGATTGTACGGCTCTAGCGTTACATACCCTTGCTTTGAATAAGTAAGTATGCAGTCTTCTTGTCCAAGATAAGCATTTCTTACATAAAACATGTCTGTTATTTCATAACGCCCATCTGCACCAGTCTCCACGCTTTTTATACTTTCTTCTCCATCATTGTAGTTGCAAGTTTGCGTTACAGTCACTCCTTGAAGAGGCACTGGGCTTCCATTTGCAGAAAACGTTGTCACTGTGCCGTTCCAAAATGTATTTACAGGCGTTGTTTTATGCGCAGTAAGAGTCACTTTTCTCTGCTCAGTATCTGAAAGCGTAATCTCCTTTTTTGCAGGCTCATAATATGCTGTTCCAGAATACGAAACATTAACAGTTCCATGAGAGGCATCTACTGGAATATAATAATCTTGCTCACCTGTTGCATACCAGACCCCGCTAAGCACGCTTGCCCCATTTTTTGTAACATCTATTGTTCCCCCACTAACTGGGCTTCCATTTTCATCTTCTAAAACAACGTGCAATGTTTCGTGCAAGCGCGCATTATAAGTTCCGTCTGAGTTCTCATATCTTAAAGAATCATTTATGTATCCAGGAGCTGAGAAATTTAAGAACCCCCAATAGCTCGGCTTTTTTGTCCAGACTTTTACTGCGTGGCTTACTGAATAACTACCGCCACTTGCAGTCCAGGAATTGTATTCTTCTTGAGACGTCCCGTCATTATAATAAGTCTTTAACTCAATTAAAACTTGATTCACCGGCGAGCCATTATCACTTGTTATTTGCCCGCTCCACGAGATTGTTTTTGGCTCAAGCCTGTATTTGATGCCTGTGAAATCATGTGTTATCTCAAAATTGCCATTTTGTCCGCATATTGGATCATGCTCATATAATGCACCCATATAATAAGGGTCATCATAATCTACAAAGACTTTACAACTTACACAAGACGCATAATTAATACTGTTCTCAGTAATTATTTCATAGTAACCGTTGCCATCTGTAATATCATCTCCATGGGCTTGCTTGCTATTCCCTTGATTGTCCCTGTATTCGCAAGTTAGATGCACTTTAATCCCTTCTATTGCCTCTCCTTGCGCTGCATACACGTATCCATCAGCTTTAATAGAAATACTGTAAGTAGCTTGTGCATAATTAAGCAAAGCTCCAACTATTAGGATCCCTAAGACTATCTTTATTGCTTTCTGCATTTTCATATTGACTATTATTCAATTATAATCTTTTTAGCATACTCTTTTATAGCATTGCAAATCTTTGAACATATAATTTTATCCTTACAATAGGTTTCAATTTTATTTTTTAATACTTCTTCTTTAACAGTTATTTTTTCTTTTATTGATTTTTCAAATTTTATAATATAATTTCCTATTTTTTCTTCACTTGCATTTTTAATATCTTTAAACTCATTTAAAATACCGGTTACATATTTATCGACGTTCATCTTATCAATCTCTTTTTTAGCGCTATTTTCTGGACCTTTAAAATAACTTATTAACATCTCAAGTGATTTTACATAGTCTGGTTTTTTTGCAATGTCAAGATGTTTTTCAAGCGATTCGACCATAATTTCGTATGGCTTTTTATTTTCAAAATTTATATCTAATTTTAGTTCTTTAAAGTATTCTTTTTCTTGTTCAGTCTCGAACTCTACAGTTTTGTACTTTTCTATATTTTCTTTTGATAAAGGGTTATTGTCAGATATTATTAATCCTATTTTTCTCATTATGTACCCTAATAAATGTATATATCCTGTTGCGTATGATATTCCTTTATTTGCCAGCGCATATTTATCCTTTTGGACTGGGCTTATTAATTCTATGTTGTTGGTTTCCTTTGCTTGTTTGTTCTTTTTTTTTATTTTGAGCAGTTTTTCTCGAATTTTTTCAAGTCTCTCCTCAAGGTTTCTGGCAGAACTCATTTTATTCACCTGTAGTCTGATTGGCATCTTCTACAAGTTTTTCTAGGATATTTACAACTTTTTCTTTACTTTCTTCATTTTCGCGTTTTTTAAGCTCCATATCATAGTATGTCTTTACTTCATTAATTAAATTTCTCTTTTTTACAAGATGTCTATAAAATCCTAATAAAATGCCTGTTTTTATAAATGAGTATATTGATGCTTTTGGAAACACTGTTTTATAAAATTTTGCTACATTGTCATCTCCATCATATGCGCTCATTGAGCCTTGCGCATCCCATTCAATTTTTTCTGGACATGTTGCCATAAGTATTGTAGTAACAATAGGGCCAAAGATCTGTAATCCCCTTATAATTCTCTTTTCCCATTTACCAGCTACTGGCATGTATTGCTCCAATATGTGTGATACTAAGACAGATGCCCCTTCACTTACGCAAATCGCCAACGCAGAATATAGCTCTGTTACAAAAGGCGGTTTGCCAAACCATCCATTTTTACCATTTTTAGGATCTCCATATATTGGTTGGTCATTTCCTTCCCAATCTGTATAATTGCCTATAGGGGGATTGTAATATCCTTCTTCTAGAAGGCCTTTTTCTCCTTTTTTAAAATAATCATAATAATAAATAAGACTGGAAAAAGGTCCTAAGAAGGATGCCAAATTTCCTGCTAACCACCAGTTGCTTCCAACACTGTTCAATCTGCATTCCAAAGTATTTCTTTCTGCTTCTGCAACAGAAGGATCTTTGTTTACTATTTCATGAATCTTAAATTTGGCGTACAATTTTTTAAAGTATAAACCTTTGCCTTTGCTTTTAGAAATATAATCTCTAATATACTCGCGCATAGAATTTTCAATATTTTCTTCTGTTTGCTCTCCAGTTTCATTAAGTTTTTTGTTATATATGTTTGTAAATTTATAGTTTATTAAAAATTTAATAAAATCGTCTGCTTCTTGTTTGAATTTTTCTTCCCCTTTCTCTCCTACGTATCTTTTTAATTGTTTATCATACCTTTTCTTATAATTTTCTTCTATTAATGCCTTTACATAAGACGGCTTTATTTTCCAATAATATTTGATTAGTTCGGAAGGATCTTCTATTGCATTGCGGTTCTCGAGCATGAAGTTTTTTCCTAATTTTTTACTTATAAATGTTTCGATTGATGAGGCGGCGGAGATTTGAACTCCGGTCTCAGCGTCCCGAACGCTGGGTCCTAACCAAGCTAGACTACCGCCCCATAGCCCCTGGCGACTACCGCCCCATCTTACGCTTGTATAAAAAACTTTATAATGATATTTATTGTTTTGTGTTAATATTCATGTTTAAGAAATTATTTGAAATTTATGAAGTGCATTATAAGAAACTGCTTGTAATTCCTATAATCATACTTTTAACTTCGCTTAGCATTATTGTGTACACAAAAGCAACTACTGGCGAGTTTTTTAAAAAAGACATAAGTCTAAAGGGCGGAACAAGCATAACAGTGTATACTAACAAGACTTATGACCTTGATGATCTCAGAGAATGGGCTGTAAGCGAGTGGGGTCCTGATTCAAGCATAATTCACATTGTAGACCCAATATCCGGAAGTGTTGTTGGTTACGAATTTAGAACTTCAGCAGAGTTGGAAAGAGACGAAGCAGTCAATTCTTTAAGCAAAAAGCTTGGTGTGAAGCTAAACAATGAGAATTTTAACATGGGAGTCCAGTCAGCGCTTGTTGCTTCTAACTTTTTTACAGATTCGCTTTTAATAATTATGATTTCATTCATTCTTATGGGCTGCGTAACGCTTTATTATTTTAGAAGCCTTCTTCCAAGTTTTTCAATCCTGCTTTCAACAGCTGCAGATGTTGTAAATATTATAGCAGTGCTAAATGTCATTGGCGCAAGCATAAGCGTTGCAAGCATTGGCGCATTGCTCATGCTAATTGCGTACTCAACAGACAGCGACATACTTTTAGCTACAAACATTATCAAGCGAAAAGAAGGCACGCTTTTTGAAAGATTAAAAAGGTCGCTTAAAACAGAGTTTACTATGAGTCTTGCTGCAATAACAACTTATTCTGTAATGCTTATGCTTACAAACATTGACTTGATTAAAAGCATTGCTCTTGTGCTTTTAATTGGTTCTTTAAGCGATGTTGTAAATACGTACATCTTAAGCGCAGGGCTTCAAAGAATATATTTGGAGAGTAGGAAGAAATGAAACTTTCAAAAGTGCTTTTAGAATGGAGAATTCTTTTATTCATATTGCTGATTCTTGTGTCTGTTTATGCAATACATCCTTTTAAGCGCATTGACGGCGTTTTAGTAGAGGGAGTGCGCTCTCCAGCAGCTCAAAGCGGTCTAAAAGTGGGATACATAATAACAAAAGTAAACGGCAGCCCTGTCAAGAATCTTGCAGATTACAATGAATTAATAAGTCAATATAACCCAGGAGACATAGTCAGGCTTTCATACAAAGTTGAAAAATTCCCTTACTTTTATGTTGAAGAGGATGCATATCCTTTTATTGCAATAGAAAAAGAAAACAAGACTTATCTTGGACTGAATGTGGGGCGCGTAAAGGATTCTAATCTTGTTTTTGGGCTTGAGATAGAGGGAGGGACAAAAGTTTTGCTCACGCCAAATAAAACTTTAAACAGCGCAGAAATTGACAACATTCTTGAGGTCTTAAGGCAAAGGCTTAATTTGTTTGGATTAAAAGAAGTGCCTGTTAATTTTGTCACAGACCTTTCAGGCACCCAATATATACGCATTGAGTTTGCAGGCGCAACAGAAAGTGATGTCAAAACTTTGCTTGAAAAAGAAGGCGAGTTCGAAGGAAGGATTGGCAACCAAACTGTTTTTAGCGGAGACGACATTTTGTCTGTGTGCATTTCAGGCATCCAATGCCATGTTGGCTTGCAGCCTGTTTATGTTGAAGAAAGCGGAGGCAAAAATCAGATTGCATGGCGCTTTTCGTTCCAAATAGACATATCCCCTACTGCTGCTGAAAGATTTGCAAACATCACTAGCGCTCTGCCTGTTGGCGAGTGCGTAAGAAACGTTTGCTACTTAAATGAGACACTTGATTTGCTTTTAGACGGTCAGCCAATAGAAGATGGGAGTCTGCGCCTTCCAACAAGCGTTCAAGGGCAAGTCTTAACAAAAGCAACAATTGTAGGGATGAGGTCTACAAAAATTGAGGCGCAAAACGAGATGAGGAGGCTTCAAGCAATACTGCAGTCAAGAAAACTTCCAGTAAAGCTTAATATTGTCAAAGTCGAGACCTTAAGCCCTGTGCTTGGGAGGGAGTTTGCAAACAACATTTTCATAGTTTTCATAGTCTCTTTGCTTGTTGTTGATTTGATAATAGGTCTAAGATACAGGAATTACAAAATCATATTTTTAATAATTCTTGTTGTATTTGTTGAAATAATAAGCACTTTAGGAGTTGCAGCTCTTATTGGCTGGACCCTTGACCTTGCGTCAATTGCAGGCATTCTTGGCGCAGTAGGAACCGGCCTTGACGATCAAATCATAATAACTGACGAAGTGCTAAGAGGAGAAAAAAGCGATGTGAAAAAAAGCTTTAAAAGAAGGATTAAAAACGCATTCTTTGTAGTGTTTGCGTCTTTTTCTGCAACATTTGCCAGCATGGTGCCTTTAATTGCTGCTGGAGGAGGGTTGCTTAGGGGTTTTGCAGTGACAACAATAATAGGAATTGTTATAGGAGTGTCGATAACAAGGCCTGCTTATGCTAGAATGCTTGAACTTGTATTAAAAGAATCAGCTTAATTTTAAAATGGCTTCTGCAATGTCTCCTTCTGTCTCTGCCAAGGCGTCAATTACTTCTTCTCTGCTTTTTCCAGTTTTTTCCATTATTAATTTTATGTCCTCTTCTGTCACTTCTATCATTTCTTCAGCTTCTTCTTCAGTAACTTGTCCGCTTACTTGAAACGCGTCGCGCCCGCCTATTTTCATGCGCTGAACTATTGGGTTTTTAATCACTATGTTTTTTTCAGGCGTTTTAATTACAACTTCTATTGCTTTTATTTCTTCAACATTTAACTGCTTCATTACTTTGCGCATCATTGAAGGATCAATCATCATTTTTTACACCCTAAGTATTAACTCTAACACGCCTTTTTTAAATTTTTTACTCTCAAGCACGTACTCTTTTGGAACGTGCAAGACCTTGAAATACCCTTTGTTTTTTGCAACTGCCCTGACTTCTATTGACTCGCCAACTCTTAAAAGGGATATGTTTTCCATTTTTTTCACGCCTGGCAATTCCACTTTTATTTTCATTTCATTTAAGAACTTGCTTATTTCTGCTTTTGGCTCTATTGGATTTTCAGGCATTTTAAGAAATTTTGATGCAGTCCCTCTGCTTGCGCCCTTGCCTGACTTGAATTTTATTATTGGTCCTTTGCCAGTGCTTATTTTAATTGTAAAGCATTGTTTTTCAGGCTTGCGCTTTATTTTAATTCCAAAGCCTGACAAAAGTCTTTTAAATTCATTTGCAAATTCTGACTCTCCTGGAAGAGTGTATCCGCAATATGCGCAATATCTCCAATCCCTTCCAACTTTTTCTCCGCAACCAGGGCACTTTCTCACGTATCTTTTAATCATATAAACAAATAAAAGACTTTTGCAGTATCAAAATATTTTTAAATAAAAAACAAGACCTCTCTTATTATGGTGGACATTAATGGCGTTGTTTTAGAAAAGCAATCATTTGAAGATTTGACATTAAAATTAAAAAAATATGGTTTTTATAAGGTCTGCGCTACTGTTGAGCTTGAAAACGAAATTCCTGGCGTTGGCAAAAGAATAACAAATATTTTATATAAAACAGATGATAGGGATGATGCGTACAAAAATTATTCGAAAATTAAAGAATTCATTGAAAATGGAGATTATTGTTTAATGATAAATCATACTAAAGGATATTTTGAATTGCTTGTTCCATCAAAAGCAGAAATATTAAAGCTAGCAGGAAAACTTGTGCGAGAAGGATTTACTTTTGAAGAATGGAAAAAAAGGCTTGAAAGATACAAGAAACTTGAAAACGACTTAGGTGTCAAATTGTATTATAATGTTCCTTTAAATTATCATACGTCTTATGATTTTGCGCCAATTAATTAACAAAAACTTTTTAAGTGACTCTTTAGTTTATTCAAAACTCAATAAGGGAAGGGGTGATTTTTTATGACTGAAATTAAGCCACAGCAGGTTTTGATTTTGCCTGAAGGTTACACTAGGAGCCAAAAAAGAGATGCTCAAAGCAACAATATCATGGCAGCCAAGCTAGTTGCAGAAACTGTAAGAACAACGCTTGGTCCCAAAGGAATGGATAAAATGCTTGTCGATGCAATGGGCGACGTTGTGATAACAAATGACGGCGTCACAATACTTGACGAGATGGAAATAGAGCATCCAGCAGCTAAAATGATTGTAGAAATAGCAAAAACTCAAGAAGAAGAGGTCGGAGACGGCACTACAACGGCAGTAGTTATTGCTGGCGAACTTCTTAAAAAAGCAGAGGACTTGCTTGACCAAGACGTTCATCCAACAGTAATTGCAAAGGGCTACAGAATGGCTGCTGAAAAAGCGTACGAGATTCTTTCAAAAATAGCAATTAAAGCAGACCCGAACAACACAAAGATGCTGACACAGCTTGCAAAGACAAGCATTAGCACAAAAGCTCCTGGCGAAGCAGACGCTTTAATAAAACGCGTTGTAGAAGCTGTTCAAAGAGTTGTTGAGAACAACACATTTAATCCAGACGACATAAAAATACAGAAAAAAGTTGGAAAAAGCGTTGACGACTCAGAGCTTGTTTCAGGCATAATAATTGACAAAGAAAGAGTTTCTCCAGCAATGCCAAAAAGAGTGGAAAATGCAAAAATTGCGCTAGTTGCGCAAAGCCTTGAAATTGAAAAGACAGAGACTGATGCAAAAATTACAATATCAAGCCCAGAGCAATTGCAGTCTTTCCTTGACCAGGAGGAGAAAATGCTAAAAGACATGGTTGAAAAAGTAGTATCTTCAGGAGCTAATGTATTGCTTTGCCAGAAAGGAATTGACGATGTTGCGCAGCACTTCTTAACAAAGAAGGGAATCTTTGCTGTTAAAAACATTAGCTCTTCAGACATGGACAAGCTTGCAAGAGCAACTGGTGGAACTGTTGTTAAAGACTTAGATGACTTAAATGAAGCAGACCTTGGATATGCGAAAGTTGTTGAAGAGCTAAAGATTGGAAACGACAACATGGTCTTTATTAGGGACTGCAAGAATCCTAAAGCAGTAAGCTTGCTTATAAGAGGGGGAACAGAGCACGTAATTGACGAGGCAGAGCGTTCAGTAAAAGATGCTCTTGGAGTTTTAAAAGCAGCAATTGAAGAAGGGCTGATAGTTGCTGGCGGTGGAGCTCCTGAAATAGAGCTTACAAGACAAATAAACAAATACGCTGAAAAGCTTTCAGGCAGAGAGCAGCTTGCAGTAAAAGCCTTTGGAGACGCCTTGGAAACAATCCCAAGAACGCTTGCAGAAAATGCAGGATTAGACCCAATTGACATAATTGTCAATTTAAAGGCAGCGCACGACTCAGGCAAACTGTGGGCAGGAGTTGACGTGTTTAAGGGCAAAGTGGCTGACATGATGGCGCAAGGCGTAGTCGAGCCTTTAAAAGTAAAGGTTCAAGCAATTACAAGCGCTTCAGAAGTTGCACAGATGATACTAAGAATTGACGACGTCATTGCTGCAGGCAAGCTTAAAGAAAGCGAGAAAGGTCCGCAAGGCGGCGGAATGGGCGGAATGCCTCCAATGTAATTATTTTAATTTTTCTTTTCATATTCCCTTAAGCGCTTTGCTTAAGTCTGCCAAATCAAGACAATGCACTGGTTTTCCTTCAAATTCTGTTATTTTTTTGGCAAAGGACTTTGCAAAAACAGCGTAAGACTCTTTTCTGCTGTCATTGTTCCACAAGACATGTTTAGACTTTTGGCTTAATTCGCTTGCAATTTTTAGCGCATTAACTTTGTCCTGCCATTTGCATTCAACGAACATTATTTCATTTTTCTCGTTATTAATCGCAATAAAATCAATCTCATTGTCTTTATGCCACCAGTTTCCAATATTAGTATATGAAAAAATATTCAAATCCTGGAATAGCTCCATGCAGACGCTTTCAAAACATTTTCCAACATAAGAATTGAATTCTTTAATAATTGATTTAAAAACATCGTTTTCCAAACCTTGCTCTATCATAGCTTTGTTCTTAAAAACAAATTTAAACCAAAATGAATAAAAGTTGTCTTTAATCTTGTATCTTGTAGTTTTAGTTTTTATCTTTTTTTCAGTTATTGGATGATCTTTTCTTAAAATCCCAACTCTTTCTAAAACAAGCAAGTATTTTGGGAGTTTATAATTTTCTATTTTACTAAAAGTTGCTATGTCATGGAATCGCGAATAGCCTTGAACTATTGCAAGAAGTATGGAAACATAAGGGGAAGGGTTCCTGAATTCCTCAAAAAAAAGGTTCATAGGCTCGTTATACAAGAATGAGGTCTTATCTAGTATTTTTCTCTTAATGTTCTCATAAACATTTAATTTTGGATCAAATTCTTCCAAATACCTAGGAACGCCCCCTAAAACTGAATAGGCCTTTACCAAGTCTTCGAAGCTGTAATGTTTCAAAAATCCACTTATATATTTGAATTTTAAAGGTCTTAGATGAATTTCATAAGTTTTTCTTCCATACAATGCAGAACCGTATCCTTTTGCAATCTTGTGAATAGTTGAAATTATTGAACCGCAAAGAATTATTTTTTTATTAGTTTCTTTTATTTTTTCCCACCATCTTTGAAGCTGAGTTGGCCACGCCTTGTTTACATGATAAAGATATTGAAATTCGTCAATTATAATTACGTCGTATTTGCATTTATAAATGTACTTAAAAAAATCCTCCCAATTATTGAACTTTACAAATTCATCTTTTATTTGGTTTGACAAGATTTCCAGCACATTTTTTGAAATATCTGCTAACAAATACAAAGCTCCTGTTTTTTTAGCAAATTCAATTAACAATCTGCTTTTGCCAATTCTTCGTCTGCCATAAAGCAACACTAATTCAGCCCTCTTTGATTTCGCAATTTCAAACAGCTTGTTTAATTCTTCAACTCTGTCAATAAAAATACTCATAATAATTATTAATATGATAATGTTTTTAAATTTTGTTCTCTTAAAATAGAAGAATTATTTTGAATTTGTTTAAAAATTTCATATCTTTAAAATCATGGGAAAACTTACTGAAAGTAATTACTCAAGCATTTTAAATCAGTTAAAGATACAACATTGCGAAAAAAGCAAAGGAACTGAAGTATGTATTTTAAAAGTAGTGCCAAGAGGAGGGAATCCAGAAACTGCGGAAGCACTTTTGAAATAAGTGAAGAAGAGCTAATAAACATGATAAAAAAAGAAATAAAAAAGCAAGAAGAGGCTATTAAAAAAATTAAAGGCATGTTTTAACAGGCCTTCCGAAGGTCTTTAATAAATCCATATATTCTGGAAAGTTTTCTTTAACTGTGTTTTTAAATTTTAAAGCTATTTTCTTGCTTTCCTTGCAATTAGGAGTGCACCAAAAATGTTCAGTATACGGACAAAATTTTTTCATACCACTGCCATTAATATTCGCGTTTATGCAACACCTTGGATACACATAAAACACGCCAACACAATAGTCGTAGTCCTTGCTTGCTTTGCCTTCAAAAAGGGCCTTTACTTTCAAAGCCAATTCTTGCGAAACAATCAACGTATTATAATACATAATTTGGCCGCATTCTTGTTCGCTTTCGCAGTAGCATACATAATCCTTAATCATTTCATTAATATGGGCCAATTCAGAAAAATTTAACAAATTGCTTGCATCTGTCCTGCGTTCATAGAACATATAATCAATTGGCACTTGGGTTTTTAGTTCTTCAACATACTTGACAAAAAGTTTCCTTGCTTTAAGAGGGCTTAAAAAATCAAATATGTCGCCAGGCTTGGCGCCTGCACATACAAGCAGAAGCTCAAGACCGTTTCTTGGAGCCTCGTTAATGATTTCTCTTATTATGCTCAATACTTTTTTTGGCAATTCCATGAATTAAAACTGCAACAAGGTTTTATATAAATGTTTTTTAAATAGGCTGCAGAAGCGGTTGAGATTGAACTAATTACTGATTATGAGTGATTTCCAGAAGAAGAAAAGCTTTTGCTTTCAGAAAAAAATTAATAAGTTAGGAAAGACAATATGATATTAGGGGGATTGTTTTAGTTTTTCCTGCGCACATTGCATGTTGTTGTGATGCAAGCTGAAGGGCGGGCGCATCTACAGAGGAGTTGCAATTTTAGTACTAATACTTGCAGTTTTAGGAAGCGCGGAGGCGCTTGTTTGTGGAGGAGGGTGCGTTGAGTACGAGAATTATGACTGTAATTGCAGGGATGTTACTCATTCTAGGACTTGCGAGAGGAATAAATGTGGAAGGGTTGAACATGAAAATTGTTATGACGTGACAGATACTTGGGCATGTTTGCAATGGGGTGTAACTGGAAGTCACAAGGAATGTGAAAGGACTGAGAGAAGATGTAGTTGGGTTTCTAAGATTTGCACAAGATGTGTTTCATGGTTTTTATGGTGGTGTTTAAGAAGCGAGTCTTATGACTGCAGTGGTTACGAGTGCAGGGATGAGTGCGCAAGCTGGAAAAATGTTGATGATTATGGATGGTATTGGGGAACTTGTTCTAGGACTTATACGAAGTGCGACAAGTGGAATTCTTGGGAGTGTCATAAGGAAAGTTATGATTGCTCTTGGAGCGAGAGGGTGTGCGACACTTGCAAAAGGTGCAAGAGATATGGCGAAGTTTACTTTAAAGAGGATGATGGATGGTATTGCAGCGGGAATGTCTTGGAGTACAGGGATTATGATTGTAACAGATGGTATTATTTGGCAAGAGAGAGGAAGACTTGCGCTTATGGGTGTAAGGACGGAGAATGCGTAAAGCATCCTTATAGAGAGTTTCCTAGAGGGTTTGTTGCGAGTGCTA
>JAFCFT010000022.1 GCA_017608505.1 Candidatus Parvarchaeota archaeon
TCATTTATCCTACTTTGTTTAATAATTCTGCAAATATTTCATTAATTGAGTTTTTCTTAATCACTCCTTCTGGCTCACTACTGCCATAATACAATAAAGTTGCATGTTCAGGCACAAGACCTTTTGTTTTAGTTATGTAATCCGAATACATAGGAGAAACAGGGAAAGGCAATGGCCCTTTTTCAGAATAAGCAACTAATATTTCTAAAGGATTCATGTGAGGAATAGCATGAGAAAGAGAGGTTCCCATTTGGCCTGATATTAAATAACGATAGGCTTCTATGGCAACTTTAATTCTGTCTTTACGACCGTTATCATTATTAACTGCATAAGGATCAGAATTATTTGAATTACTTAAATTTAATTCTACAAGACCAATTCTTTCCACATCAAGAGTTGAAACAAAGGCATAAATGCCAGAGGCATAGGACTTGTTAAATGGCATTTGAGAGGTAAAGGCTTCTTCTTTAAAATCCTTTCCACTTTTTACTCTTGAATGAATTACTTGTTTAGAAGGAACACTTATAATAGGCATAAGCCATGAAAACATGGCTCTAGAACTCCTTCTTTCAGAAGTTGTACCAATTGCTGCAAGGAAACCATGAATATCACAAATGGCACATTTTTTAATAACATTTTCTATTCCTTCATTTATTGCTTCTTGATGGGATAATTTGTTATCAGAAGTAAGTTTTGCTGGTCTTACAGGCTCTCCTATTTTACAGGCATCACAAAGAGATAAATTCTGTTGGAGTGCCAAAAGCCTCATTGCTTCATAGTGCCAGTGTTTAAGCATTCTTCCTGAAACAGCCGGAGATTCTTTTTTCTCTCCATTTTCATCTAAAAATTCCATTATTCTTATATCTGTTACATTTCCAGCTACTGTTTCATTGTTAAGATCATGGACATTTAATTGTGTTTTTACAGCAAATGTTACAAATTTAAGCATTTTAATCCTCCTCTTTTTTTGTAGGAAATGAAAATGCAAGTATAACTAAAGCTGTTTTTACCTGCTCAAAATCTTCGTTAGTTAATCTGAAAATTTCTTTTATTTCTTCTTCATTTGGTAGATGTACCCAGTTTTTTACTTCTTTCCCTGAATTTTTATCTTGCTCTTGCTGAACTCTTCTAAGCTCAGCTTCTCTCAACATCTTGACAATAGTTTCTTCAAAGTCTCTTGAGTCTTTTCTTGCATTCCTAATGTCATCGGCATACCCATATTTTCGCTCACGAATAAAATATCTTAAAGTGCGAGCTAAACTTAATAATGCGGGGTTTTCAATAATTTCTAATTTTATCATTGTTACCTCCAAAAGATACTTTGCTGTTTGTGGATATAAAAGATTTACAAAATTATTACTGGATGTTTCTTGGACATAAAGCCGAGCGAATTTAAGAAGAGAAGTTTGTGCTTTCTCAAAAATTACCTGATTTAACTCTTGCAGCGCATTTAAAGCATTTTTTTGCAGCATAATTTCAACTGACGCAGGGTTGTAAGGGCTTGCTTTTATAAAAGCTAAATAGTCACCAATCGGTATTAAAAACAACCCATCAACATGATACCCCTGTTGTCGACTTAAAACAGCAATAAACAAATCAAATTTAGATAAAATATCTGATGAAGAAGGAATTTTTGAAAGGAATATTAATGGAATCAAAGTTTGAGGTATCTCTTGATTAATCCAATCTTTTCTTACTTTATGTTGTAAACTAAAAACTTGCTCTAAATCCTGTCCTGTAACTCTTTTTTTCGGGATAGGAGTAATCATTACTTCTTTATCTGTGATTGAAAAAATAAAAGACGCAAACCATATGCCGAGCAAAGAGAGTAATCCGCAGGTTTTACATATTTTTTTGGGATTTGTTGGGCGGCGTGGAATTTGTTGTTGAATAGAAATGTCAATTCCGTTTCTTCTGTGGTGATAAGAGGTTGCCGCTGTAAAGCCAATTACATTTCCTATTTTTGTAGTTTTATGCCTACAAACAGGTTCTATATTTTTATTGATTGAATAAGGAAAAAGCGAAGTATAAAAATCTAAAGTAAAGTTTTCTTCATTGTTCACACTCATGTTATTAGCACTTCTTCCGGCTATTCCAGGCGTATTAAAAGGTATATACACAGAAGAAAGCACTCTTTTGGAAACCATATTAAAAGTC